>CAZKBZ010000134.1:0-6207 GCA_964551175.1 uncultured Desulfobulbus sp. | reverse complement strand
ACTACTGTTTTTTTAAATCAAGTTTGAACCCGACAGACTCCTAGCTGTGACCATCACCAGGTAATATAATGAGCGGACTTTTCGGAATATTCAACCGTAACGGCAAGCCCGTATCACCGGAGATCGTTCAAAAGATGCTCGGTGCGATGTCCTATTGGATTCCTGACGATCAGGGGACCTGGACAAACGGACCTGTTGCATTTGGCCACACAATGCTCTGGAATACGCCCGAATCCAAATTTGAACACTTACCCAGCCAAATAGGTCATCTAACCATTACCATGGATGTACGATTGGATAACCGTGAAGAGTTGGCAAATCAACTCAGATTAACCGACAGGCCATTGGAGCAAATCACGGACAGCACCTTTATCGTGGAAGCTTATCGGAAGTGGGGAGATGATTGCCCCAGCCATCTTTTAGGCGATTTTGCTTTTGCAATCTGGGATGAACATGAGAAAAGACTCTTTTGTGCAAGAGATCATATCGGCATAAAGCCATTTTATTATCACTGCGAGAATGATGTGTTCATTTTTTCGAATGATATTCGGGGAATTGTTGCACATCCAGATGTTCCAAAAGAGCTAAACGAGTTAGCGATTTTAAAATACCTGTATGACATTGAAGATCAGACACATGCTTTTTTCTCAGCTATACGACCTCTTCTCCCGGCCAGTACAATGGTTGTTACCAACAGAAATGTTTTGTCGCAGGTATATTGGCGACTGGAAGATAGTCCAAGGATTAAATTTGATACTGTGGGCGAGTATAGCGAGCTATTGCGTGATCTTTTAAAAAACGCAGTTCAGGTAAGGACGCGTAGTCTGTTTCCGATTGCATCACATTTAAGTGGTGGCCTTGATTCATCGGCAATAACTGTGCTGGCCGCACGTTGTTTAAGGAAATACCATAAAAAACTCTATACATATAACTGGGTTCAGTCACCTGGAATTGATGAAGATCCGGAACATTATGAATGGAATTTAAGCCGCATCTTGGCGGAGATGGAACAAATACACCATGAATATGTAGATTTGACTGCTGAAAAAGTTGCTGAGTTTTATGCACAGCAGGAAATAGCATTCAATGACAAACAATATCTCTGGTATGAGCAGATTGTCCGAACCAAGGCAACACAAGCAGGTGTGCGAACAGTTCTTTCCGGATGGGGTGGAGATGAACTCATCAGTTATAACGGTAGAGTAATCAACACAGGCTTGTTTTGGACGGGCAGTCCTATAAAGGCTCTGACGAGGATTTTTAAAGAAAGTAAAACAGCCAAGAAACCAGTGAAAAATTTTCTTGGAAAATGTTACAGGGAGCTGATCCTGCCTCCCTTGCCGGATAAACTTTATAACCGTCTTACCGGAATGCATCAAAACGAATGGGACATGTTGAAATGCATAAAAAAATCTTCTTATCTGCGCTTAACAGAAATCAAAATTAAAGACAACCATTGCTCTCGGATGAGTGCAAGGCAGCAACAGGTTGATTTATATAATCAGGGACATCTGCAGAATCGAATAGATTCCTGGAGTGCTTCTGCCTTTAAAGATCGGATTGAATACAGGTATCCGCTGCTTGATAAGAGAATCGTTGAATTTGCCTTGGCTGTTCCTTCTGATCTTTATCGCGTAGATGGTTACAGTAGGTATCTTTTCAGGAAGACAGCAGCAGATTTTCTGCCAGCTGAAATATGCTGGGGTAGTGCCAAATCAGAGCCAAAGCGAGTTGAACTTCTGTACGAATTAATGTTTGAAGCTCAAAATTTGTGGAAAGATGCTCTTGGCAACAACAATTATGCACAAAATAATAAAAACATGATTTCCCTTGGCAGAATTTTCCAATATATTGATGATACGGCGAAAAAATGGGATTTATTAGATAAGAACAAAAAGCTCGAGCGCCTTCTGGTTATCTATCGATCAATTATGGCTTGGCAGTTGGGAAATAATTGAGTTTAATGAAGTCAACTAAATGATATTGCTATTTATAAACTACAGGATGTGTACGATATGAAATTTCAAGAGAAAAAAAGTGATCAGAAGTCAAAGAAAAAGTATAATCCACCTCGGATTATAAAACTGGCTGTAAATAATACTGAAAGCGGGGCTTTATCACTTGATAAAGAGAACTCTTTCTATCATCCATCCTAATCCTTTTGAGGGCAGTCAAAATTTCGCTTCAACTCTATAGCGGCAAAATCACTCGTGAAACCATCAATGAAAGTGGTAACAGTAACAAGGTCAAATTGTAGAATTGTGCCATCCTTAAAAGCTGTTATACTAAGAAAAGGAAATCATGTGATATTTTCTCGATTCAAGATATTTCCTGAATAAATATTTACCTTCTTTCATTTGCCCAACGCATCTTATCCCAAACTCACTCACTTTGGTTATATTCGCATAACCGTTCATTTTCCAGGAATTCGTACAAAGGAATTCGAAAATCCGGAAATTTGAACGACATCAATTATTCTAAGAAGCAACCTATATCTCTAACCATCTAATTTTAAATATTTTTTATATTTCTCTCTAAGGCAGGATTACTTTTTGCATTTATTCAGTTGTAACTTGGCTGAAATTGCAAATTCTTTTTCAAGGGAGGAAATATGAAACAACTTGTACAGGCTACGATAGTAGCTGCATTCTTCGTTGGATTTAGCGCAACGAGTGTTTGGTCAACACCGACTCTTGTTGTTTATGACTTTAACTTTAACGGTGTGATAGGTAGCACAGGAGTAGATCTCAGCGGCTTTGATGATGTCACCACCGGACTAGGTACTATCCTGTTCACAACCTCCAACCCTGGCAATAACAGTTTTCTTGCCTTTTTTGATCATGATATTGATCCGGCAGTATATTGGGACGAGTCCGGCAGCGTTACAGGTACGCCCATAGCTGGTCAATCCTGGGAAATAGATGAACCGGGTTGGTCTGATGGAGATATTGTTGAAAACTTTACAGCAGGTAGCCTTGACAATGGAATAGGCACCAGTATCCATGGGAATACTGAGTTCCCGGACGATGTCTCCATGGCCATGGGCTGGGATTTTTTTCTAGCTGCCGGCGAAACAGCAACAATTACCCTGACCCTCAGTGAACAAATGCCACCATCCGGATTTTTCCTGACCCAATGGGATATGGGAACAGAGACCGGTTTTTATTTTTCCGGAAATCTCGACATCAGGAGTGATGAGCAGGCACCGGTTCCGGAGCCGGCTACCATGCTGCTGTTCGGTACCGGGCTTGCAGGTCTTGCCGGAGCCAGCAGGAGGCGTTCAAAAAAATAACTGTGGTTTTTTCCTCTTTCGATCGGCAGGGCCTTTCGTGGCTCTGCCTTTTTTGTTCCCTCAGCCGTACCCTTTACGTTCCTCTAAACATCTTAGACAGCTATTTGTCTACTGCCAGTATCGAATATAACAGGACGAATTCCAACTGTTAAGATTCATCATCAAAATATTTAGTTCTGTAAAATTTATAAACTCCGAAATCAAGAAGTAATTTTTTATATTGTGTTTTCAACTCATTGTCATGTAGTACTCTTTCAAAGAAAAGATCTATCTAATCATCCACAATAATGGTGCGCTCCCCAAGCAGATCTTTCAGTGCACGGTCAATTATATTAACTTGTTTTTTTTGTTCTTTTCACAATTACCTGTGCCTTTTCTAAAGAAATTGCTTGATCCTGAACGTATCTTAATAACCTGCACTGATATTCTCTGCATGATGAAGGATGATTCGGGTACACAGAACAGACACCAGTAAATGCGGGACAGGGTTGCACAAAACTTAGGTTTCCTGCTTGGTTAGTAAACAGCACGCCTCCAAAACTCTCAACAGTTTTCAATTCCTTTTCATTTTTGACAAGTCCTAAATTATGAAAAGCATAACAGCATAATCCACAGTGTTTACAGAGCGTTGATGATATTGAGTCAGTCATCTTTTCTTTTTTTTGTACAGGAAAACTTTTTTGACATGATTGTGCTGACAATTCAACTCGCACATCTCGGTTGGTAATCGTCCCCACCAAGTGGTATCAGCATGAAGATCGGGGCATTACTTTTCATCTCAAATCAATTATATTGAGAGAATTAATCAATATTAATCATTTGTATTAGTAAGAACAATCGTGGTATCAGAAACTTATATGACGTCCTCGTCATTGTTCTCCTCTTTAGGGTGGAGGGGGGGCTCCTCGGAGTGGGGTGCTCCTCGCCCCCCCTCCCTTTTTTTCAAAAAAGTCCAAGAGATAAAAGCTATCCATTTATACCGTAGGAGCCCAGTCCCCTGGGCGATAAAAGTTGCTTTCGCCCAGGGGACTGGGCTCCTACGGTGTCTGGCAGTAATGGAATCTCTGGTTACGCAGCATCAAAATCCTCTCTGATCACTCCCTTTTTCTGCAGGTCATCATAGCTTCCCTCTGCAGTCACCCGGCCCTCTTCAATAAGATACAGATAATCCGCCTGCCTGATGGTGGTTGTCCTGTGGGCAATTATTATGGTGGTGCGTTCCTGTAAAAATGGCGCCAGGGTCTCATAGAGATGAAACTCCGTAGCATTGTCAAGAGCTGAAGTTGCCTCATCAAAGATCACGATTTCAGGATCAGACAGTATCAGCCGGGCTATGGCAAGCCTCTGGCGCTGTCCTCCGGAAAGACGGATTCCATTTTTTCCGATCAGCGTATCCAGGCCATCTTTCAGCTGTCGGACAAAGCCGTCCAGCTGTGCCGCTTCCAGCGCAGCAAAGATCTCCTGATCATTTTTCGTATCAGAAAGCGTCAGGTTCATCCGGATGGTGTCATTAAAAAAAAGCGCCTGCTGCAGCATCAGGGCCACGTGTTTTCGTACCACGGGCAAGCCAATCTTTTCAATTGGAATACCGCCATAGAGGATGTCGCCGTCATGGGCGGGATAAAATCCCACCATGATCTGGGCAATGGTTGTTTTGCCGCTGCCGCTGGGACCGATAAGAGCAATCTTCTGTCCTGCCTCGGCCTTCAGGCTGACACCATGCAGTACCTGTTTGCCACTTGCATAGCTGAAACTGATATTTTTCAGCTCAACCGATGTTGTGGCACCGTCCTGAAAAGGATTGGCCAGCTGCGGATACTGCGGCTCCTGTGCCAGGGACAGCAGGGTATTGATACGCTGCAGCCCCGGTTTAGTGGTCTGGTAGCTGATAACCAGCCCCATCAGTTGCTGAATCGGGGAAACAAGGGTTGACAGATAAAAGAGAAAGGCGATCATCATGCCGATGGTCAGGTCTGAATAGACAACCGCAGCGATTCCCAGTGCCCTGAAAAGATCAACCACGGTGGCAGTCAGCAGTGTTGAGGAGCTGTGGGCTACAGCTGCCCTGAAGCCGTAATCAAGTGATGCCTGTTCAATGCCCTTTGCCCTGCCCTGCAGGATTCCAAAAAAACTCCGTTCCTGGTTACTTGCCCGCACCTGGATAAACAGCTCAAGCGTTTCACCCAGCAGTTCATGGTACAGCTGGTAAGCCTCATGCTGCCTGCGCAGCAACTCACCGGTCTTGCGTCCCAGGATCCGTGAAAAACCAAGAAAGAGCGGGTTGAGCATAAAGACCAGCAGTGCCAGTACCCAGTTCATCCGAAGCATGATCAGGGCAATGCCTGTCAGCATCAGAGTACTGCTCAACACCGTTGCCACCAGCTGCCCGGCAAAACTGCTGACACTTTCCACGTCCTGAACAGTTTTGGAGGCGATACCGCCTGATTTAAGCGTTTCATACTCGGACAGGGAAACCCGCTCCAGATGGCTGAGTATATGATGCCGCAACCGGTAACTGATCTTCTGGGTTATCCTGGTGGCATAATAGGTCTTTTGATTATTGCAGAAAAAAGCCAGCAACCGCAGGGTAACCACCACGACCAGGATCACTGCAATATAGACCCATGGCCCGGGGACAGCAAAAAAACGGGAAATCGTTTCCGTCATCCTGCCGGGATGATTCAACAGTATCTCATCAATCAGGAGCGGAATCAGCATGGGGACCGGCAGCAGAAGCAGGGTCGCCACAATCCCGTACAGGTTGGTGCGCCAGAAATCGCTTTTCTGAGACCTGATCTGCTCAAAAAGTGTTGAAAATGAATAGCTGCCTGTCATTTTCTTTTATAAGTGTGCAATGAATAAACGGTTCTCATGTTTTGCAAGTGGACAACTTATTGAAATTTTATTATTATATA
>CAZKBZ010000133.1:0-6340 GCA_964551175.1 uncultured Desulfobulbus sp. | reverse complement strand
TTACCGACAAACAAAACAAAACTTGTCTGTACCATCGGGCCTGCATCGGATTCTTCCGAGATGATCGAACAGATGATCGAGGCGGGCATGAATGTGGCCAGGCTGAATTTTTCCCATGGTGATTTTACCACTCATGCGGAGATAATCGGAAAAATCCGGGCAGCGGCGGACAGGATCGGTAAAAGAGTGGCCATTATGGCTGACCTTCCCGGTCCCAAGATGCGGATCGGCGTTTTTGAACAGGAGCCGGTTCAGCTCGTTAATGGCGAACAGTTTACTCTGACCAGCGATGAGGTTGCAGGTACCGGAGAACGAGTCTCCATCACCCTGAAAACATTACCCCAGGCTGTACGGCCCGGGGATATCCTTTTTCTTGCCGACGGTTTGATCCAGTTGCGGGTCGATCAGGTCCAGGGATCTGATATAATCTGTACTGTTCTTGTTGGCGGGGAATTACGTTCAAAAAAGGGCTTGAATATTCCCGGCATTGACCTGGGCATCAGTGTTTTCACCCCGCGTGATCGGGAGTGCATGCAGTTCGCACTGGAGCATGGGGTAGACGCGATCAGTCAATCTTTTGTCACCTCTGCCTCTGATATTGAAGAGGTGCGCCAGGCTGCAAAAGAGATGGGGTTTGCCCCCTTTATCATTGCCAAGATTGAGCGTGCAAGTGTACAGGATAATCTTGATGAGATCCTGATCGCCTCGGACGGGATCATGGTCGCCCGCGGGGATCTTGGAGTGGAGATTCCCATTGAGAAGATTGCCATTGCCCAGAAGTTCATCACCCGCAGGGCAAACCTGCATGCAAAGCCTGTCATTACCGCCACCCAGATGCTTGAATCCATGACCTCCAATCGCAGGCCGACAAGAGCCGAGGCTACGGATGTGGCCAATGCTATTTTAGATGGCACCGACTGCGTCATGCTATCGGAAGAATCCGCCTTGGGTGAATATCCTTTGGAATCGGTCAAGATGCTGACAAAAATTGCCGCTGCCACGGAACCGCACCGGCCGCCCAAACATTACGAGCGTGCCCTGCAGTGTTTGACCGAACCAATGCCCAGGGCAGGCATGGTGGATGCAATCACCACCAGCGTTGAAAAGATAATAGATGATTTGGAAAGTACGGCCGCGATTCTTGCTCCCACAGCCAGTGGCCATACGGCCCGCAGTCTGACAAGGTTTCGGCTGCCGGTCTGGATCCTGGCTGTCAGTCAGAGTGAAAAGACCTGCCTGGAACTGCATTTTTCCTATGGTGTCTGGCCGATTTTGGAAGCAAGCCATCCTGAAGACTGGACCGAATACGCACGGATCCTTGCCGGAACACTTGAACTTTCCGGTAAGTACATGATCCAGACCGAAGGCCCGTCTCCTACGCATCCGGCAACGAATCACAGGATGGAGGTTATTGAACTGTCCTGAAAAAAAGACAGACAAAGACTGGATCAACAGTTTCAACGCAGGTCCTATAAAATATTGCAAGGAGAAAACCATGAGTGTTCATCCATTGGCAGGCAAACCGGCACCGAAATCCATATTGATTAATGTTCCGGAATTGATTTCAGCCTATTTTACCTTAAAACCGGATGTGCAAAACAGCAGTGAACGCGTCAGCTTCGGAACCTCGGGTCACCGCGGCAGTTCACTCAATCGCAGTTTTAATGAAAATCACATCCTGGCTGTAACCCAGGCGGTCTGCGATTATCGAAAGGAGGCAGGCATAGACGGGACCCTGTTTATGGGAATGGATACGCATGCCCTGTCCTGGCCGGCCCAGCTTACGGCACTGCAGGTGCTTGCAGCCAATGGTGTCGATGTCCGCATTGCCGGGGATTTCGGCTATACACCCACCCCGGCCATTTCCCGTGCCATCCTTGTCCATAACCGGCAGGATGGGCCACGCTGTGATGGTATTGTTATTACACCATCACATAATCCCCCCACGGACGGAGGGTTTAAATACAATCCCCCGCACGGTGGTCCGGCAGATACCGATGTGACCAACATGATCCAGGACCGTGCTAATGCAATCCTGGAAGCGGATCTTGAGCCGGTGCAGAAGGTCTCTCTTAAAGAAGCATTACAGGTTAAAAATATTCAGCAATACGATTACCTGACCCCCTATGTGGACGATCTGCAGAATGTGATCGACGTGAAGGTTATTGCAGAGTCAGGAATCCATATCGGGGCTGACGCCCTGGGTGGGGCCGGTCTGGTCTATTACGGTGCCATCAAGGAACGATATGGTCTGAATATGGATGTTGCCCATGACACTCTGGATTCAAGGTTTTCTTTCATGCATTGTGACAAGGACGGCAAGATCCGCATGGACTGCTCCTCACCCTATGCCATGGCCGG
This sequence comes from uncultured Desulfobulbus sp., assembly GCA_964551175.1. Lineage (GTDB taxonomy): Bacteria > Desulfobacterota > Desulfobulbia > Desulfobulbales > Desulfobulbaceae > Desulfobulbus_C. Next base: position 3,979 of record CAZKBZ010000133.1, on the reverse strand, counting down.
CCTGGTGGCCCTGAAAGAGGATTATGATATCGCCTTTGGCAATGATACTGATTTTGACCGGCACGGCATTGTTACCCGAAGTGTGGGCCTGATGAATCCGAATCACTATCTTGCTGTTGCAATTGCCTATCTTGCACAGAACCGGCCACAGTGGAAAAAAGATCTGGCCATAGGAAAGACACTGGTCTCCAGTTCAATCATAGACCGGGTAGCTGCCGATCTGGGCAGAGAAGTAATTGAAGTACCTGTCGGGTTTAAATGGTTTGTCGATCCTCTTCTGCATGGAACCGTCTTCTTTGGTGGTGAAGAGAGCGCGGGAGCCAGTTTCCTGCGCAAGGACGGAACGGTATGGAGTACTGATAAAGACGGTATTATTCTGACCCTGCTGGCTGCCGAAATCACTGCCAGGACAGGACGTGACCCTGGAGAACACTATAAGGAATTAACGGATAGATTCGGCGCTCCCATCTATGCTCGCCTTGATGCGCCGGCAACTCCTGAGCAGAAAGCCATTCTGAAAAAGCTTGTGCCCGAGGATGTGCAGGAGAAGACCTTAGCGGGCGAGCCCATTGAAGCGATCCTGACCAACGCCCCGGGAAACAATGCTCCCATCGGCGGGTTGAAAATAGTGGCAAAAAACGGCTGGTTTGCCCTGCGCCCGTCCGGTACTGAAGATATTTATAAAATATATGCAGAAAGTTTTATTGACGAGGCCCATCTGAGCCGCATTCAGGAAGAAGCCGGGGCAATGGTCGGCAAACTGTTGTAACGGTTTGTGAAGATCAAACGCCTTCTCTTTCAACCGCTTCTCTTCCCGATTCTTTTTTTCGGTAAGACTATTCTGGCCGGCAGCCTGCTGCTTATCCTGCCTGTCAGCCTGGCAGAAGGTTCATCCCTGTCATGGACGGATGCTCTTTTTACTGCCGCCTCGGCCACCTGTGTAACCGGGCTGACTGTTGTCGATACCGGAACAACCTTTTCCGGCTTCGGAAAAACAGTCATTCTGTTTCTGATCCAGATCGGCGGACTCGGCATAATGTCCCTGACTTCGCTTGCCTTGTATCTCCTGCGGCAGCGGGTCACCCTGACCGACCGCCTGGCCGTTGGTCAGAATCTGCTTCAGGATCCGCGTTTCCACTTAGGTCATTTCCTGCGCCGTATCGTCTTCTGGACCCTGCTCATAGAACTCATCGGAGCCGGTCTGCTGTATATCTTCACCAAGGGTGAGATGCAACCCGGCTCCGCCCTGTTTCACAGTGTATCCGCTTTCTGCAATGCAGGTTTTGCCCTGTACAGTGACAGCCTTTCCTGCTGGTCGGACAATGTCCCGGTCAACATGATCTTCATCGCTCTTATCATCCTGGGCGGTATCGGTTTTTTTGTCATGGTGGAATGCGCGCAATGGCTGTCGGCCCAGGTATCGGCAAAAGGCAGAAAATCAACACAGCGACTGAGCTGGTATTCGACAGTTGTGCTGCAGACAAGCCTTTTTCTGGTAATCGGAGGCACTCTTGCCCTGTTTTTTACAGAGTATATTGTGCAGGCTCATGATATGTCATGGCCTGCTGCCCTGCTGGCAAGTCTGTTTCAGGCGGTTTCCTGCAGAACGGCAGGGTTCAATACGGTTCCCATTGCAGGATTGACCAATGTCACGCTGCTGCTCATGATGGGACTGATGTTCATCGGTGCGGCGCCGGGATCCTGCGGAGGAGGCATCAAGGTGACAACCTTTCGTGTTCTGCTCGGTTTTCTGCGTGCCGAATTAAGAGACAGGAAGCAGGCCGTCATCGGCCGGATGGCTGCAGATCGACAAACTGTACGACGTGCCCTGGCTCTGTTTGCTTTTTCCGTGGTCATCATTGCCATGGCAATTTTGATTCTCAGCATCAGTGAAACCGGTTCAATTTCACACAGCGAGAGCAGGGGCGAGTTTCTTGAGATTGCCTTTGAAGTAGTTTCCGCTTACGGGACAGCCGGTATCTCCACCGGCCTGACTCCTCAACTGTCCACTTTCGGCAAGTATGTTATTATTCTACTCATGTTTCTCGGGCGTCTTGGCCCCCTGCTTTTTGTCGGAGTCCTGCATGCTCTCCAGCGTCGGGAGTCCTTCAGCCGTCCGGAGTCTGATCTGCTCATAGGTTAGGAGAATATGCGATGAAACAGGAAATTGCAGTGATCGGTCTTGGTAAATTCGGTCTGTACTTTGCCTCAACCCTGGTGGATCTCGGCTATACCGTTATTGGTATTGATAACAGTCAAAATCGTGTCCAGGCTGCCCGGGACAAGCTCAATCAGGTGTACAAAGCCGATGCGACCAGTAAAGACGCACTTGAACAGATTGGCCTGGCCGAGGTGTCCCATGTTCTGATCAGTGTTGGTGATTCTATTGCAGCCTCCTCCATGATTGCCATGTATACCAAAGAAATGGAGATACCCCAGGTCTGGGTCAAGGCTGTCACCCCTGATCATCAGCGGTTGTTGTACAAGTTAGGTGTTGACGACGTGATCATACCCGAACAGATGGCAGCCATCCAGCTTGCCAGCAAGGTGGCTATCCCTGGATTTCTGCAGTATGCAACCTTTGATCCTGAGGTGTCGTTTCAGGAGTTGACGATATCAAAGTGGGTCGGAGAAAGTCTGCGTCAGCTGGATCTGATAAAAAAACACCAGGTTCAGGTCATTGCCATTAAGAAAGCAGGCACGGACAGATACGAGTATGCCCCGGATGCTGATTATACATTTCAACCGGGTGACAGTATTATTATCCTTCGTCATACAAAGACTCCACAGAATATCAGTGCCTGAAGGTGTCAAACCGGTATTGGCGCTGTCCGAAAGAGGGAGTGGCAGCAGTATCATTTCGGGCAGGGCTGACAGTTCAGCAGGAAACACAACAGTCAGAAACAGAGATAACTGATTTTCCGGCTTGATTTTTTGGAACGCGGTGTGCGATACTGTATAATGAATATCAGGAGAGGAAATACTTTCAGTCAATCAACAGGTAAAGGCAAAGACTATGCGTTGTCCCAAATGTGGTTTCATCACTTTTGATCATCTGGAAACCTGCACCAAATGCAGGAAAAATATTGCTGATTTCTCGCAGCGGTTATCCGGTACGGTTTATAAAGCTGAAGCGCCTTCCTTTCTGCAATTCGAAGTATACGACGAAGGGGAATCGGATACAGAAGGTGCAACCGCAGTTGATCTGTCGCCCGAGGAAGAAGATCTGGATCTTGAGATGGCGGTTGATGAGACTGATGATGTTGATGTCGAACTGTCGTTGGAAGATGAGACGCTTGAAGGTGATGAAACAGAGGCTGATGAGGATCTTGACCTCGACTTTATGGATGAAAGCGCCGAGGCCCTCGGTCTGGGAAGCAGTGAGGAAGAGGAATTTGATCTGTCGCTTACTGATGATGAATCCATGGGACTTGACCTTGCCGAGGAGGAAACAGGTTCTGCAGAGGCTGAAGATGGCCCCCAGCTTGATTTCAGTGAGCTTGATATTTCCGATCTGGCGCCGCCTGCCGAGGAAGAAGCTGATCTGGTGTCTGCGGAGTTAACGCTTGATGACGTTGCAGAAACGGCTCCTGCAGCTGATGCTGCACGTTCTCCCATGAAAAAAGCAAGCGGTGCTGCGCTGGAAGATCTGCAGATGGACGGACTTGACCTGGAAATGCCTACCCTGCCGCCTGCAGGCAGCGTTAAGGAAAAGAAATTGCGGACAACCGTCAAGACCGGTACAGCACTTGACAACTTTGATGTTGATCTCGGAGAATTGATTTCAGAATCGGAGAAATAAAAAATATATTGACAATACCTTTAAAATTCTGATAAATAAAGCTTCCTTAAGCTTCGGTGCCGAGATAGCTCAGTCGGTAGAGCAACGGACTGAAAATCCGTGTGTCCCTGGTTCAAATCCTGGTCTCGGCACCATTAAAATCAAGCGGTTACGGCCTATGGCTGTAACCGCTTTTTT
>CAZKBZ010000132.1:0-6392 GCA_964551175.1 uncultured Desulfobulbus sp. | reverse complement strand
TTCTTCCATGAAAGTGGAAAACAGGACAATGTAACCAATCCTTCTTCAACGTATTCAATCACAGGAAAAAAAGAATTGTACAAGAAGAATTTTGTATAATTTCTCCGTAGATAACAGGGACTGAATCCTGATTGACGGTTTCTCATCCTTTACAGGCAATCTCTACCAGAGGGATTTCCCACTGCTGGGTGTGGTAACAGTGTTGATAGGTGGGGTCGCCGTCTTCGGCAGAGCGGCGGATTATGGCGACCACCCGGATGGAGACGATCTTTTCTGTTTTGTCAAACCAGTAATCCGAACCAGTTCGGGAAAGCGCGGCCACCGGGTAGTTATCAGACAGGAGCAGTAATCGGTTTTTCTGTTTGCGGAGGGTCAGGGGGCTGCCGGGCTCAAGAGTGGCCAGAACGTCGTGGACGGGATTGTCTGCTGATTTTCTGCCTGCATAGCCCAGATCGATGTCCTGCAGGCCCAGCATGGTATAGCGGGTTGGCTGAAAATCTGATTGTCCGGTCTGTTCATAGCTGGTACGCAGCAGGAAGTCTCCGGACAGCTTTGGGGTAAACGGATTAGGTTCGGATCTGTTCTGGAGCAGGGTCAGGGTCTCACGGGCCCGGGTCATGCCCACGTAGTAGAGGCGCCGTTCCTCTTGCAGGCTGCCTTTACGCACAGCCCGTTGCCAGCCGTTGTCCAAGATTACAACATGACCAAACTCCAGCCCCTTGGCTGCGTGCACCGTACCCAGAAAAACCGCGTCATCACCCAGCCGCTCCCGGCGCTGTTCCCGCAGGACTTCAAACAGGTATTCCAGGAACATGGAAACCGGCAGCTCTCCATCGCCGGCTTCCTGCTGCCAGTCGTCAAGCAGCCGAGATAAACGGCGCCACCAGCGGTTGTTTCGCCCTGACCGCAGCTGATCAGCCAGAGTGATCAGATCCGCTGCCGTGCACAGCTCTGCCGTCATTTCCTTGAGCCGGTCAATGAACAATGCAAATTCCCGGATCCGGTGCAGGGGCGGCTGTGTGTTGATATCCATGACCATGTCCAGTGGAATCTCAAATTGCTGCTGCTCAAAGAGTGCCCGCACACCAGACAAGGCCGTCCATTCCCTGGCCAGGATTGCGAAATCCTGCCATTTCCAGTCTGGGTCGCATGCACGCAATCGTTCAAGGGCGGCAAGTACCGCTCCGGCCTGGGCTGTGTCGCCCTCTACCTCGATGCAGTGCACCCTGCCCTGTGCAAAGGGGTCCAGAAGGTACCAGCGACCGCCCGGATCAACCTGCTGCCGGGCCCGGTCCACCCGCACCGGGTGGTCTGTTTTCATCCGCTCCCTGTTTTGGCTGATCAGCTGGTTGGCCGCTGCGATGATGTGGCCGGAAGATCGGTAATTCTCCACCAGGTAGCGGACTTCGGCCTGGTAGTCATCCCGGAACCGACGGATAAACTCAATGGAGCTGCCCCGGAAGCTGTAGATGTTCTGGTCGTCATCGCCCACGGCCATGATGGTGAGTCGATGGGCGTTCGCCTCCAGAGTGCGACCGCTCAGGGCTGCAATCAGCTCATACTGCTCCCGGTCAATGTCCTGGTATTCATCCACCAGGATGTAACGCCAGCCCGAGAGCAATCGCTCCCGGTATTCGTCCTCTTCCAGGCCGGGTATTTCCCGTTCTCCGCGCAGCAGCTGGGTCGCTGTCTGCAGGCAGGATGAAAAATTCGGTTCTCCCTCTTTTTGCTCCATGGAGAGAAGTGAATGCCCGGTTAAGCGCAGAGCCAGACCGTGGTAGGTGTAGATGGCAACGCCGATGGAATCCCTGTCCACCAGTTGTCGCAAACGGCCGCGAATCGAGGAAACGCCGGATCGGTTAAAACAGAGCACCAGGATGGAGGAGGCGGGAACACGCCGTACCCGCAGCAGATAGGCGCAGCGGTGGACCACCACTCGGGTCTTGCCTGCACCCGGCCCGGCCAGTATCAGCAGGTTGCGGTTTTTTTCAGCGCTGACCAGGGATTGCTGCTCTGGATTACGCAGTGCATCAACGATTTGAACAAAGGATTCGTGGCTGGTGGCCCTCCCCAGGATATCTTCGCGGCCCGGAAAGAAGCGGCGGATAAAATCACTGCGATCCATGGTAAAGTATCCCAGAACCAGCTTCAGGGCCTGGGCGATTTTTTCCGCCCCCCTGCGGGCATACTCGTTCATGACGTGAACCTGAAAGATCCGCTCGCTGTAATGGCGGGAAAGCGGCTCAAAATCACCTTTTGTGTAGCGCCGTTTTTCAGGATGCACCTTGATGGTCATGGCCTGGCGAAACACGGCCAGCCCCTGCTGCAGAGTGATGACCCGCTGCTCATGCAGAAACATCAGGGCCCGGTCCATTGCTGCCAGGGGATCGGTCAGTTCCGTGTGCAGGATAAGGTCTGCCCGCAGGGCCGTAAGCAGTTGCTCAGCGGAAAATTCCACCAGCAGCTGGCCCGAAGGCGGGGTATCATCCGGAACGCAGGCCAGGATAGCGTTGAGGATGACAAAGGCCACGTTTTCCCGCAAACGGGCGGTTGTGCGCAGGGACTGCCAGTCCCGCTGGAGCCGTACCCGGTAGGAATCACGGCTGTACTGCTTGAAATCAATACTGCCCTGTTGGCCGGCCAGTCCCCTGCCGTCCCTGGACAGGCTGACCAGCAGGTTGCGCAGGCTTTCGGGATTGGCATCTGCAAAGCCGTTATCCAGCAAGCCCTGGTTCAGATGGCGCAACCCCAGGCTCTGCCACTGCTCTGTGTCCGCATCCGGTGCCTGCTCCTGCATGAGCGCAAGCATGCCACGCTCAAGGGCGCAGATCTTTTCCAGCAGAAGCAGGGAATGGGTCCTCACCTTGTACCGGACAAAGGCGGACAGAAGGGTGGTCTTCTTCACCAGGCCGGCGCATGCCATCTCATGCAGAGTTCGCAGCACCATCTGCCCGGCCTCGCCACTTTCTTCATCAGGCAGGGGCGGCAGCAGTTCTGCCAGCTGATCTGCGGAAAAGGACTCGTCCGGTTCAGCGTTCATCAGGGCCTCTAAAATGGTCAGCCAGCGTTGCTCCATGACCTGAGACAGGTCAAGGTCCGCAATCCTGCGCCTGGCCTCTTCCATGGATTCCACCCCGGGTCTGCCCTGGAACACCCGGGTCATGTTCTCGTTACGTTCAATAAAGCCTGCCCGTTCAAGCCAGGAAACAGCCGTATACACCTTGGTGGCTGCATCCCGGTCCTCCAGCTCAAAGCTGGTCTCCACCCGGTCCGAGCGCAGCAGTTCATGGGGTGTAAGCACCACATTATTCCGGGGATTACGTTTGGCTGACCTGAGTCCGCGCAGAATCTGGGCAATATCGGCTCGGCTGAGACGGGACAGGGAATTCATGGCAAACTGGGTTTCCACGTCCTGGTGGTCAAAAAGGAGTACGCAGTCAGCTTCACTTCGATCACGGCCGGCCCGGCCCGCCTCCTGCAGATAGTTTTCCAGGGAGCCGGGAATGTCGGCATGGATCACCAGGCGCACGTTATCCTTGTCAATGCCCATGCCGAAGGCATTGGTGGCGCAGATAACCCGGATGGTGTTGTCCAGGAAAGCATCCTGGATGTGCTGCTTGAGAGGGGCTTCCAGTCCGGCATGAAAGGCTGCGGCCTGAAATCCCTGCTGCTCTAAAAATGCAGCCAACTGTTCACAGTTTCTGCGGGTAGCACAGTAGACGATTCCCGCACCGTCTTCCAGCCGTTCATCGAGCAGTTCCAGAACCCGGCTGTACTTGCCGGCCCCGCCCACTTCCTGGACTTCAAAACGCAGATTTTCCCGCTCAACAGTTGATTCAAACAGAACAAGCTGCAGTCCGAGCTGATCCCGGAAATAGTGCAGGATTTCGTCGCGTACGTCTTTCTTGGCAGTGGCCGTGAAACACTGTACCGGCGGGATGGAGTGCTGTTGTATTCCTCCCTGTTCCTCGCTGAACTCGCGGATGAAGCGGGCTGCGTACAGGTAGTCGGTACGAAAATCATGCCCCCACTTGGATAGACAGTGGGCCTCGTCAAAGACCCAGCAGCCGATCTGGCGCTGTGAAATTGCGGCCCGAAAAGAACTGTTGCGAAGCTGTTCCGGCGACACATAGAGAATACCCGCATCCCCCATGCGAACCATACGCAGAACTTCACCCCGCTGGGGCGGAGTGAGCATGCCGTACAGGGCAACAGCCGCCGGAGTGCCGGTGCGGGAGCGGAGACTGTCCACCTGGTCTTTCATCAGGGCCTGCAGGGGCGAGATGACAATGGTCAGCAGTCCCCGTCGCATGTGCCGCACCAGTCCAGGCAGCTGATAGCAGAGCGATTTGCCGCCGCCGGTGGGCAGGATGGCCAGCAGGGAACGATCGGCCATACCGCTTTCAACCACGGCCTGCTGCAGGCTGGAACCGTCTGCACAGGCCGGGATCGGCCGGAAGGAATCAAAGCCGAAAAACCGCTGCAGCTGACCGACAGGGTCATGGGTTTTCCTGCACCAGGTGCAGGCCGGATCAGGGCAGGGAACATCGCGCAGGGCGTGGAAAATGGCGGAAACCTCAGGGAAACGATGCAGCACCCAGGGGGGCAGCACCGAGTTGCCACCTGCCACCTGCAGCCAGGCCAGACAGTAGGGAAGGGCCAGTCGGGTGGATGGCTCTGTAAGCCATCCACTGAGGTGCCCGGCCAGTTCCGTTATACAGACCCGGTTTCGGACAAGTGAGAAAAAAAACTGTGCCGCCTGCTTGTGACTGTTAATCTGCAGATCAGGCACTGCAAAAAAATCAGCAATCCCCTGAAAGCGGTCATCAGCACTGAAACAGTATCGGTAAAGAGCCAACCGTTCCGGTTCCTGCCGTAGCAGGCGGCTGAACACTTCCTGCTGGTCTGCAAACAGCTCTGCAGCCAGCCTGGCATCGGCCACCGGATCGTTGACCGCGTCCCGCACCAGCTTATAATCCTTGACCAGACGATGGTAAGGATTTTCAGGAAAAGCCAGAGGCGAAAGATACAGGGTGTCGATCACCGGTTTATGAAGCAGGTTCAGGTCAGGCTGCAGGGCACGCAGGGCAGGCAGGTCATGGCCAAGGAGATTATGCCCGAGCAGCACTTCCGCCGGTGTCAGAAAGGTATCAAGCTCGCGCAACGAGTCACTGCTCTTCCCTCTGCAATGACGGGAAAAGGTTTTTCCGTCCAGCAGCGCCCCGATATCATAGATCTGCCCGGCCCGGTTAATCTCAAGATCCAGGCAGCCATAAAGGATTCGGGGTTGTCTACTCACGTTCTTGCAGGTATCATGATGTTTTTCTGTAGATTGGGTCATGTAATAAACCAAGGGGCGCTTTACCCGCAACAAAAATCAAGGGAACAGGAAAAGCGAAGAGGAACGGTTTGCAATATTGTTTTCTTTTCATATTCATTTTATTACTTCACTGTTAACAGCGGGCTGCAGGTAAAACCCGCCTCATATACAATTGAAAATTTTAACAATAAGGAAAACAATGGACTATAGAACAGGATCCATCGGTCGGGTGCTGATGATCCGGCTTGATCACGGCGAAGACCTCTTGGAAAACCTGAAAGAAATTGTTGTAAAAGAAAAAATTACCAGCGGATGGTTTCAGATACTTGGCGGAATACGGCAGGCAGGCGTTGTGACCGGGCCTGAGCAGCCTGTCATGCCGCCTGAACCGGTCTGGCGCGATGTTGACGAGGCGCGTGAAGTGGTCGGCAGCGGCTCAATCTTTATGGATGGCGAGGAACCGAGAATTCATCTCCATGCGGCCATGGGTCACCATGGCGACACCCTCACCGCCTGCATTCGCAAGCACACAAAAGTTTATCTTATTCTGGAGATAATCCTGTTTGAACTTAGCGGAATTGATGCTGGCCGGCCCTGGTATGAAGAGGGAGGGTTCAACCGGTTGACCTTTAGCTGAAAATTTTTTCCAGCAAACAAGGAGTGGACATGGCGGTTATTCTACCGATGACCAGTGGCAAAGCAGTGGAAATCAAGCCCGGCAAGATCATCTGTCTGGGACTGAATTACCTGGAGCACATAAAGGAGAGTCAGTCGGTGAACGTGCAGAATTTCACCGACGATATCCCTGAAGAACCGGTGCTCTTTCCCAAGACACCCAACGTGATCATCGGACCCGATGAACCGGTTGTCCTGCCCGCATTTTTAAAAGAGTACGGTTTTCACAACCTGCGTACAGATTACGAGGGCGAACTGGCGATTATCATCAAAGACCGGATCAAAAACCTTCCCAAGGAGGAAGCTTTTACCCATATTCTTGGTTTTACCTGTTTTAATGATGTCAGCCAGCGCAACCTGCAGCGCAGCGACAAGTCAGGCTGGTTCCGTGGCAAGT
>CAZKBZ010000131.1:0-6477 GCA_964551175.1 uncultured Desulfobulbus sp. | reverse complement strand
TCATTTGTTGCCATGGCATTATTTATCGGGTCGGTTTTTGTCTTTGTATTGCCTGCCTTTGAAGAAACCGTTCTTGATAAAAAACGGGAGATGATCAGGGAGTTGACAAATTCGTTCTGGAGCCTGATCGAAGAATATGACCTTCAGAATATCTCAAAGGATGAAGCTCAACAACAGGTTGCGGCACGAATACAACAGATCCGTTACGGCAGTGAAAACAAGGATTACTTCTGGATCATTGACAGGCAGCCGAAAATGATCATGCATCCTTACAGGGAGGACCTGCTGAACGCTGATCTGGGAAGCTATGAAGATCCGAACGGAAAAAAGATTTTCGTGGAAGCGGTAAAGCTGGTTGAACAGAAGGGGGAAGGCTTTATTGACTATATGTGGCAGTGGAAAGATGATTCCACCCGAATAGTCCCCAAACTGTCTTATGTTCGTGAATACAAACCTTGGGGATGGATAATCGGCACCGGTATTTACTTAGACGATGTGCAGGCTGAAATTTCAAATCTTAAAAAAAGCCTGTTAAATATAGCTCTTCTGATAGCGACTGTCATTATTTTGATGATTCTGTTTGTGATCAGGGCCAGCCTGAAGATTGAAAAACGCCGAAGTGATGCTGAAGCCGACTTACTGCTTTCCAGGCAGAAATATAAGTCTCTGGTTGAGGCATCGACAGAGGGTACCCTGCTGGTGGTCAATCAGAAAATAGTTTTTGCAAACTCCGTATTCTGTGATCTGACAGGATACAGTGAAACCGATATCCTGTCTTTGAAGTTTTCCGATATCTTCAAACTTGACCTTGATGGTCTGCAAAATATCGAGGATGCTCTTACCGTCGAGACATCCGTGTTCTGCAATGATGAGACCGAACGAGCTGTAATTGCTTCAATATCCCTGTTAAAACAAGGTGACCAGGACGGGTATATAGTTGTCACCAAGGAAGTCAGCGAAGCTCAGCAGATACAGTTGGCCGGAGAGCAGTTATCCCGGGAGTTGCAGACATCCCTGCTGTTGCTGAACCAGCCCATCACCCCGTATGTTGATAAAATATGTAAATGCGACGTTGATACAACTGTCCGACAGGCAGCTCAGCTTATGAGTCAACAGGGAAAAGACGTTCTTTTTGTCTGTAAAGACCAGCAGGTTATCGGAGTAATCAATAACAGTGATTTATCAAAACGGGTGATCGCCAAGGGGTTGGAACTGAACACAAACGTCGTTTCAATAATGACAGCTCCGGTGGAGTGCATTAATGCAAAAGCCCTCCTGTACGAAGCGATTTTTTTACTCAAGGATAAGAACATTTCACACCTCGGCGTACGGGATGGTGACGGCCATATTGTCTCGTCGATCAGTTACAAGGATATTGCTGGAATTCACCAGAACAGTGTGGGCTATTATATAAAGGAGATTGAACTGTCCCAGGGTATCCAGGAACTGAAAAGTGTTACGGCAAAGTTGCCGGCCCTGGTGAGTGCCCTGGTTGAAAGTGGAGATAAAACAGAAAATATTACCCATATTATCAGCTCGGTATCTGACAGTATCGCGGACAGGCTTGTTCAGATGGCGATCGCAGACATTGGTGAACCTCCCTGTAAGTTCGCATTTATGGTCATGGGCAGTGAAGGTCGCATGGAGCAGACCCTGTCAACTGACCAGGATAATGCCATTGTCTACGAGAACGTGGATGCTTCCAGGGAACAGTCAGTTCAGGAATACTTTCTGAAACTCGGCAAGGTGGTGTGTGATAATTTAGACACTGTTGGCTATAGATATTGCGACGGTGAAATAATGGCCAGTAACCCCCAATGGGTACAGCCCTTACATGAGTGGGAAAAAATGTTTGGCAGCTGGATAGGAACAAGTGATCCGCAAAGTGTGCTGAACTGCAGTATATTTTTTGATTTTCGATGTGTTTACGGACACCAGCCGTATATTCACCAGCTACGCTCCCATGTACATGACCTGTTGAAGACAAATACAATTTTTTTCTATCATATGGCTCAGACTATACTGAATTACAAGTCTCCTCTAAATGTATTTGGGAAAATAAAGGCAAGCTCAAACGACAAGATTAATGTCAAAGACATCCTGCTTCCTGTGATCAGCTTTCTGAGACTATACACTCTTAAAAACAGAATTGATGCCACCAACTCTTTAGACAGAGCAAAAAAATTGCATGAGATTGAAGAAATCAATAAGTCACTGTACGATGAAATCATCCTGTCCTACAACTACTTGATGAATCTTCGCTTCAGGTTTCAGGCCGCTGCTGTTCTGGAAAACAATGCGCCCAGTAATCTGGTTGATTTAAACAGTCTGACAACTATTGAAGTGGATACAATTAAAAAGATCTTTTCACAAATTGGTCTCCTGCAGAGCAGGCTCGGGGTTGATTACAAAAGCGGATGACATAAGAAGAGCAACTGCTTTTCAGGTCCGATAACCGCAGGATGCAAATGCAATAACAGGCTATCTTACGACCTTTCATGCTCTAAAACCAGCCTGTTGATCTCAAGTGGTTCTCCACGGGCAGGATCGCGTTCCAGCCAGCGTGCCTCTTGCCTGCATTTGGTCACGCAGACTCCACAGCCGAGACAGCGTGATTCATCAATAATGATCTCCTGTCCCTGCTTTTTCAGCGCTCCAAATTGACAAAAGACTGCACAGATACCGCAGGACACGCATTTATCCGGGTCGACCCGACTGACATAACCTGATGATGCCAGCATGGGCGTACCGTTCTGCCAGGCCTGTATGGCGGCGCAACAGCAACTGCAGCAATTACAGATGGCATAAAAACGGCCACCCAGATCAGACTTGAAAAAAGCATGATGTACGTGGCCCTGCCTGTGTTCAGATTCCAGCACAGCAACAGCATCCTGCTGAGATATCTTCCGGCAGCGGCCGGGGTGATGCTCCAGCACAAAACGGCTGAAAAGCTCTCCAACAATCAGGCAGACATCAATGGGTTTACAGGGTTTTGGCCGGGCTGCTCTGCAGGGGCAGTCCATAAGGACAATATGATCGGGGTTTTTTAAAATGATCGATCTGGCGAGTTTATAGGGGATGACCTTCTCTAAATCGTTAATTTCTATTTTCCTGTTCAGAGTGACCAGTTGCTTGGCACCAGTCAAGGTGAGCACTTTGCCGTGATAGGTATCGGCAAAAGTGATGCATTGCCCATTGGAGGTGTTTTGTTTTGATGACTGAAAAAGTCGGTACAGGAACGAAGGACCAGACTTGAACGCACGGGCTAAAAAATGCTCTCCACTGGCGATACCGATGTAGAGATAGATCCAGCGACTGTAAATGTAGCCATGCACCATGTTCTTCCAGGAAATCCCTTTTATGCGGTAGCCCTCTTTGATGCAGGCCCAGGTGGAAGGAAGAAAGAACAGGAATTTTCTTTTCATTGCATCCTGATGATCAGGTAAAAAAGAAGTGTTGCAAAATCAGCGGCCGATTCGTTTTCTCCTTTGCAACCGACGGTAACGGTACCAGAAACCGATGCCGGTCAATAAAACTCCGCCGCAGATAATAACGTATCTGGCCACCATCACATCAATACTCTTCAGGGCGATCAGGACCAGCAGAAAACCCATCACAATCAGCAGCCAGTCGGTTGCAATGGCCAGACCGTTACATATTTTCCGCCATATTTCCTGATAAAAACCCATCAGGTCCGCTCCACAGTATAAATCACATCCCCGCCACTGGGCTGTTTATCTACAATACGGCCGTCATTGATCAATACCACCCGATCCATCCGGTCGGCAATGTCCCTGGAGATGATAAAGCTATATCCCTTTCCTTTTTTCATCTGTTTCAAACGTAACCTTACGTCCTTGTATCCTTTTCAACAGTCACCACGATAATCAACTACCTTCATTTCCACTGTCATAACAGACGTTCTCCATAATTTTGTTAGATTTTTACCATTTCCATGTGGTAATATACAGCAACTCAATTCCAGGAGGATATATCATGACTCAAAAAAAAGAAACCTGCGAAATCTGCGGCAAGTCCGCCTCTTCTCTTACAACATGCAAAAGCTGCGGTCGCAAGTACTGTACAAAATGCCAGAGCAAGTCAACCAGCCAGCACTTCTGTAAAGACTGCGTTGCCATGGAGGGTATTGTCTCAAAGAAATAACCAGCCCATGAGCTGAATACCGCATGATGAGTACAAGGGCTGTGCTTTCACTGCAGGGTATGTTTCACACCATTATTCCTACCAGGGGGCGACCACTGTTGTGAAAGTGGGATTCCGGGGTAATCCTCCCTGTTCCAGCCCTGCTCACATAGCAGGTCACTCCTGAAATATCGGGGTCATTAAAGGGCTTGATCACTACTGTATCGTTGGCCCCCAGGATTTTGGAGGTGGTACTCACTTCGCCGATCTGATCGGCCTATACAGAAGCTACTGCCACCTGGTAGACGTCCAAAAAGAATACCCTTTATAATTGTCTCATAACAGATCCTTACCTCCCCATGCACAGGCGATTCAAGGCACTGAGCAGCGCCTTGATGGAGGCGATGATAATATCCGTATCCACACCGGCTCCCCACCAGCCTTCTCCATCACTGTCCAGCACCTCAATATAACTGACCGCCCTGGACGAGGATCCCTTGGTCAAGGCATGTTCGTGGTATCCATGGAGGGTAAAAACCAGACCCGCCTCTTCTTTCAACGCAGTGCAGAAAGCATCCAGGGGACCGTTACCCGATGCTCTCAGAAGTTGTTCCCTGCCGTCAACATAGACAACAGCCTCAACATCGGCAATGGACAGATTTTCTTTCCGGTCAATATGACGCTTGAGCACATTAAAGCTTTTCAGTTGATAACACCCTTCAGCCAACAGGTATTCACGCTCAAAAGCACTGTACACCTCGTCAGCCGACAACTCATCCCCTGTTCTGTCGGTCTCCTGCTGAATAACACGGCCAAAGCCGGCCTGCATATCCCTCGGCAGCTTGAAACCAAACTCCTGGTCCATGATGTAGGCCGCTCCACCCTTGCCTGACTGGCTGTTGATACGGATGATGGATTCATAGGTCCGACCAACATCTTCCGGGTCTATCGGCAGGTAAGGGACAGTCCATTGGCCGGTGGCGTGCTGTTTCACAGTGTCCATACCTTTGCTGATGGCATCCTGGTGCGAACCGGAAAAGGCGGTATAGACCAGTTCACCAGCATAAGGATGCCGGGGATGAACAGAGAGTTTGGTGCAGCGCTCATATACATCAACAACCTGATTGATATTTGAGAAATCAAGTTCAGGATCAACTCCCTGGGTGAACATGTTCAGGGCAAGGGTCAAAATATCCACATTACCTGTACGTTCACCGTTGCCGAACAGTGTCCCCTCGACACGGTCTGCTCCGGCCATGAGGGCCAGTTCCGTGGCTGCAACCGCCGTACCACGGTCGTTATGGGCATGCAGACTGATCAGTGCGCTGTCGCGGTTTTTCATGTTACGGATAAACCACTCAATCTGATCGGCATACACATTGGGAGTGGCCATCTCCACCGTGCCGGGCAGATTGATAATAACCGGACGCTCAGGTGTCGGCTCCCACACATCCATGACCGCCTCACAGATTTCCAGGGCAAAATCAAGTTCCGTTCCTGTGAAGCTTTCCGGTGAATACTCGTAACGGATATCACCTTCAAACTTCTCCGCCTCCTGACGGATAATTTCCGCCCCCTGGACACCAAGTGCAATGATTTCCTGCCTGCTCATCTTGAAGACCACGTTCCGCTGCAGGGTTGAGGTGGAGTTGTAGAGATGTACGATTCCCCTTTTGGCCCCGTTTAATGCCTCAAAGGTCTTGCGGATCAGAGATTCACGTGCCTGGGTCAGTGCCTGAATAGTAACATCTTCGGGAATCAGAGCACGTTCAATGAGAACACGCGTAAAATCGTATTCAACCTTAGAAGCCGATGGAAAACCAACCTCGATCTCCTTGAAACCGATACCGGCCAACATCCCGAACATCTCCATCTTCTTTTCCAGGTTCATGGGCTGGATAAGGGCCTGGTTGCCGTCACGCAGATCAACAGAACACCAGCTGGGTGCAGTATTGATAGTTTTGTCAGGCCAGGTGCGATCGGGCAGATGCACCGGGGGATAGGGACGATATTTCTTTAACTTGTCAGCCTGCATTGCAGTACCCTCATGTAGACATGAATTACAAAAAAAAAGCCACGATTCACATTGTGAACCGTGGCTGCCGGATTACTCTTGTTCCCCTGTTTTCAGAACAATTGTCCCCCTTCTGCCACAGTTGCACTGTGCAGTCCCAGTAGAGCCAGGTTAAGGAGATTTTTTGTCATCTGCATTATATTGTTACGAAGGAGGTTAACTCCATACTAAAACCCGGATGTTATTTGTCAAGTAGAAATATTGAATGGACGCTCACAACATTTGCTTGCAAGTTTTCACATAGCTTAGTTCATTTGCCT
>CAZKBZ010000130.1:1813-6558 GCA_964551175.1 uncultured Desulfobulbus sp. | reverse complement strand
CGGATATTGCCATGGGTGAACTGGGAGATCAGCTCGGCATCAGAGCAGATCAACTCACGCATCAGTACCACCTTGACGATAATATCAATGGCCCCGTGTACGGAGTGCAGCTCGCGTACCGGCTCAAGCTGCATCAGTCGGTCCATGATTTTCCGTTCCTGCCTGCCGTCCACGTTGAGCAGGACATAAAAGATAATTTCCTGCTTCATCTCAGGATATTCATGTTTTTTCAGCTCAGCCATTTTGCTTCTAAATTCCTCCATGTCACGGGGTATCAGTTTGTCAATTCCACTGCCATATTGTCTGGGCTGCCCGCCCATCCACTGATGTCTGGAAATATAGAGGTACAGATCATCCTCGGTACGTCCGGGAAAGGCCTCAACCAGTCTGCTCTTTGCAATAATGGCAACCAGGGGCTGATAAATGGTCTGAAACCAGTCGGAAGCCGCCTGCTGGTAGCTGATATCACTGTTTCTGTTTTCCGACAGCCAGGCCTGATGCTCGCGGATCTGCAGTTCCAGGTGATGAAACTGGTCAAGTTCGGTCAGGTTAATGGACTCAAGCAGGCCGGCATTGTCACGGAACCGGATTTTTTCCAGGTAGAGCTGGTTTTCCAGGGTCTTCTTTTCCGGCAGCAGCTCCACGACCCGGGCGCTGATCTCATCACGGCCAAGTTCTCGAGCTGCGGCCACACGGTGGTGACCATCCAGGATAAAAAAATCATCTTTTATCTGGTACAGGGAAACCGGCGGCAGCGGTACACTGTCCCGCATGGCAGTAAGAATTTTTTGAAAGCGTTCCTCTCCACCACGGTTTCGGGCCCGGAATTGTCCATCAAAATCACGGTAACGGCCGACAGTACCCACTATCCTGCTGGTCGGTATGCGAACAGAACCGCGGTCAATAATTTCCGAAGCCTGTTCTTCTTCCCGGGCCTGGTCAAAACAGCGGGGCGCATCCTGAACCCCTCCGAGCGGGCCATTAAACAATTTTACTTTCGAAAACATAAAAACCGCAGCAGTTGACGATTCTGGTATTGTTCAGACGACTGACTCGTTCCCGGTCACTGTTGAAATGGTCATGAATGTGACCATGCAGAAAATAGGACGGCTGGAACCGGTTGATCAGATTGTGAAAAAACTTGAATCCACGGTGACAGCGGTCTTCAGCGTCGTGAATGTGACGTGGAGGAGCATGGCTGAAAACAATATCCACACCCTGTTGTCTCCAGAGGACAAAGTAGAGTTTCCAGATAAACATCCGCATCTCAGCTTCATGGTACTGGTTCATGCCGCCATTATACCATCTTGAACCGGACAACCCCAGCAGCTTGAGACCGGATTCCCTGGCTGTTGCAAAACTCAGGTCTCTGCATCCCACGGGCGGACTCTGCCGGTAACGGAGATCATGGTTGCCCAGAACGTAGTAGAGCGGAGCGTCAACCCTTTCCCGGACAAGGGTGAGGTATTCCGGCGGCAGGTCACCACAGGACAGGATCAGGTCCACATCTGCAAACAGGGCAGGATTGAATTCGTCCCGCAGTTCCCGAACCTCGGTATCGGAAATGGCAAGGATTTTCACCTCTGGCCGGTCCTGCTGAAGGTAAAGCCCATCCCCTGCAGCTGCTCAAGGTCATGGCTGATGGAACTGCCGGTGGTGGTCAGGTAATTACCGACAATGGCCCCATTGGCCCCGGCTGAAAAACAGTGATACTGCTCCTTCCCCAGCTGCTGCCTGCCTCCGGCCATGCGGATGACCGCATCCGGATTGATGAACCGGAAAACGGCAATGGTGGTCAACACCTCCTGCAGAGGCAGTGGTTGCAGGTCCGCCAGCGGTGTTCCTGCAATGGGAGTCAGGATGTTGATGGGAATGGACTTGATGTCAAGCTGGCGCAGCTCCAGGGCAAGATCAATCCGGTCATTCATGGTTTCACCCATGCCGATGATGCCGCCTGAGCAGAGCGACATCTCTGCTGCGCGGGCCGTCTGCAGGGTGTCCACCTTCTGCTGCCAGCTGTGACTGGTGCAGACCTGGGGGAAAAATTCCTTACTTGCCTCCAGGTTGCAATGGTAGCGGCTGACACCCATGCCGGCCAGTTGTTCCGCCCGGTCCCGATCAAGAAAACCCATGGATGCACAGCAGTCCATGGACGTTTCCTGCTCTATCAGGCTGTAAATCTCTGCAAGTTGCTGCAGAGTTTTGCTGTCCACCGAGTGGCCGCTGGTTACCAGCGACAGACGGTCAACCCCGTGAGCATCATTATCACGGGCAATGGTCATGGCCTGGTCGGGATCAACTATTTCATAGGTTTCCACCCCGGTCCGGTACCTGGCTGACTGGGCACAGAAACGGCAGTTTTCCGTACAGTTGCCACTGCGTCCATTGATAATGGAACAGAGATGAAAACGATTCCCCATGAAATGACGACGAATCTCATCAGCCATGGACCACAGGGTCTGGTGGTCCGGGCAGAGAGCCAGCTGCCTGGCGGTTTCCCGGTCAACGGGTTCACCGCTGAGCAACTGGTCATAGATTTTTTGAATAAACTGGTGCATGGAATAAAAAAGAATCAGCGTTCACAATGGGGAATATCAATTGCGGGCGGACCCTCCACAATCATGTCGGCGATGGTTTTTTTCACCCGGGGATAGAGATGGCGGCGTTCTCCCATGAGCCGGGATTCCAGGGCTGCCAGCCGCCGGAAGAGCTGTGTACGATCCATGGCCGGGGCATCTGTTTCCTGCTCATAGGTTTCACCAACTATCTGCTGGCAGCGAAAACAGCCGGGAAAACGCATGGACTGACCATCGGGCCGGGTCAGGGTTGCCGGAATACCGTGCATCCTGCAGACCAGCATCCGGTTCTGGTAGAGAACACATAAACCGTCCTCGTTCAGGGGACACATGAGCTGGGGCCGTTCTCTGGAAGCCAGTATCTCTGCACTGAGCCGCACATATTCTTTTGCCCGCTCATTAATGCGCTCAAAGGCCTTGCTGTCAAGCCGCCTGAGCCCTTCCCAGAGATACGCCCACTCGCTGTAGGTATGGTGCAGGAAATAGGAATCACAACAGTTGTCCGGACAGCCCTCGCAACTCAAGGGAATCTCTTCAGCAACCTTATCATACCCCTCCTGCATGGCCTGATAAATCTCCGCTATCTCTTGAGACAGTTCAGGGGGCAGCAGTATTTCTTTTAGTTCTGCAGTTCGAAATTCCTTGTTCGACATTCAATATTCTCTATCGCTTTTCTTCAAAATGCTGCACCTGGTAGGTCTGTACAGTCAGGTCGCCGGAACGCCAGCTGTCCTTTGCCAGGCCCGCCTTCAGACAGAGATGATCCAGAAACATCTCCGGGATCGGCAGCTGCTCCCAGACCTGGGGCAGAAAGGTCGCTCCGGCACCACCCGGAACCTTCAGAATCACTCCGTCAACATGAGGACGCAGTTTTCGTACCAGATCATCGCCATCACTATACTCCAGGTTGCGGGGCGGCGTCAGTACGGAAATGTCAATCTGCAGCTCCGGCACCTCGTCACCCGTCACCATGGGAAAACGATGGTCGTTCAGAGCTGCATTGACCGCATGTCTGCGCACTCCATCAATAATTGACTCAACCCCGAGCAGACTCCCTATACAACCACGCAGCATACCCCGTTTGTTCAAAGTAACAAATACGCCCCGGTGCTCCCGCAGCTCAGGATCATCCAGTTCTTCCGGCTGCACCGGATCAGTTACCGGTTGACCCAATCGTTCTTCAATGGTCTGTCGTGCCAGCCTGAGCAGGATGTGTCCCTGCGTTTCTGTCAGCATTGTTCACCCTCCCCTGTTATATTTTCCCTTCTTTTCCACACTCTATTGCACAGACAGGCGATGTCAATGCGAAAAGTTGACACTACACCGGTGTTATCCCTGCAGCCGAACTCCGGTTTTTGTATCCGCCGTTCCGGTCAAACAAAAAAGGCGCTGGAGATCTGTTCTCCAGCGCCTTTACAGTTCATCCCGGCTGTTCCTGCCGGGATTATCTCATCAGACTTTTTAGAAATTATAGCGAATACCAAGCATTAAATCGTTACTCTGTGTGCTGAAATCAGCACCCTGGATTGTAGCATCCTGGGTACCAAAAAAACGGTACTGGGCATCAACAAACAACTGATCACTGATTGCATACGCCACACCCGCCATGATCTGGTAGGCAAAGACATCATCATTATCGCCAAGGGGCAAGGCCGGGGTGTTGAGATCAACCTTGGCCCAGCCGATACCTGCTCCAACAAAAGGAATCCAGGCTGAACCCGTATCAATGTCATAATAGCCATTGACCATCAAGGACTGAACCTTGAAGTCGCCTTGATCAAAATTACCGAACTGGTTTTTGTAGGACAGACGATCCAGGTCGTTTTTCTGCCAGCCGTACTCACCCTCTACCCGAAACGGACTGGCAAGATCATAGCCCACTGCAAAAGTGCCCAGAAAGCCGCTGTCAAATGACAGCTCAGCTGCACCTGCGTTCTCAGGCATATTATCAATGTCGGAATCAAGAGGGATACCAAGCCCTATGTTACCTTTAATGTAGACACTGTCACCTGCAGCCATCGAACTCATCGGTACTGCAATCATAGCCAGAGCGGCAGCTACCAGTACTGTCTTCTTCATATTCTCATCTCCAATAGATTTTTTTGTAATATAATCTTGACAATTCAAAAATATACTATCAAATTAAGATTGAAAATAGTTATTGATCTT
>CAZKBZ010000130.1:0-1713 GCA_964551175.1 uncultured Desulfobulbus sp. | reverse complement strand
GTTGTGCTGGCGGATACCGAAGATGTCTGGACACAGGTATTTAAGGAAAGAGGACAGACATACCAGAAACCGAAACTGGTCCTGTTCAGTGGGATGGTTCAGTCGGCATGCGGGTATGCCCAGGCTGCCATGGGACCATTTTACTGCCCAGGTGACCGGAAAGTCTATATTGATCTCGCCTTTTACAAGGATCTGCAGCAACAGCTGCACTCGCCTGGCGATTTTGCCCGTGCCTACGTGGTTGCACACGAGATCGGTCACCATGTGCAGAAACTGCTGGGTATCAGTGACCAGGTTGACCAGGCCCGTCGACAGCTGTCAAAAAAAGAATTCAACAAGGTCTCTGTACGGCTGGAGCTGCAGGCCGACTGTTTTGCCGGTGTCTGGACCAACCGGGCAGACCGGATGCGTGGTATTCTTGAACCGGGTGATATTGAAGAAGCTCTGAATGCGGCAAGCAATATCGGTGATGACCGGCTGCAGAAACAGGCCAAAGGATATGTAACACCGGACTCCTTTACCCACGGCAGCTCGGCCCAGCGGGTTCGCTGGTTCAACCAGGGCTATCAGGCCGGTGATATCAACAGCTGCAATACCTTTGAGGCACGGAGTTTATAACGGGATTGTCCCGAAAGAGCCGCTGCTGCTCGGAAAAATGTCTGCAACATCCATTTACAGGAGGAATAGATGGGAATTATCTCATGGATTATTTTTGGTTTAATCGCCGGAGCCCTGGCCAAGTTCATCATGCCGGGAGATGACCCGGGCGGTATTGTCGTCACCGCGCTCATCGGCATTGGTGGTGCGGTAGTTGGTGGTTTTATCGGCTCCGCATTGGGAATGGGATCTGTCACAGGTTTTAATTTCGGCAGTTTTTTTATTGCCGTGATCGGGGCACTTATCCTGCTCTTTGGTTATCGAAAAATTAAAAGCTGAAGGGTACGCTGTGCTGCTAATCACAACGACTCTCTGTTGATCCGGAGAGTCGTTGTGATTACCTCCCCCTCTCTCCCTGGCCACTCAGATCAAGTTCTCCTTTTGAATCAAAGGGGACGCTGCCGCGTCCTGCCAGCCGTATTTTGCCGGCCAGTTCGTAGCGCAAGGGCTGTACATTGCCTTTTTGCTGATCCGCATCCTGAAGAATCTGGATAACGGAAGTAACCATTTCAAACATGGAGGCATAGACCGTTACCGGCACCGTAGCCGTACCAAAGGGAGGAACCTCCTGCCGGACATCACTGAGCCCGGTGGCAAAACGTTTGCCGTCTATTTTCAGATCACAGTTCAGACCGCGTATGTCCAGCGGGAAATCGTTGGGATTCATGATCCGCAGTTCAAGAATGAAGATTGCTTCAAGTGCTTTGACCTCCCCGGCCCGAAGGTCTGTTATGGTAATGGTCGGTTCTTCCATACCAGGACCCAGTCCTGCGCATCCTGAAAGCAGCAGCGGAAGTGATAGAAAAATGAGCAACAGGGAACAACGCGTGGTCTGTAATCTGGTCATGGTGTCCTCGAAGTGAAGTGGTTGGGTCGAATCTTTTCAGATACTACAATTTCCCCATGGTTGTCAATCATCTCCCCTGCTTGACGAACCGGTATTTTACAGGTAACAATAGACTACACGGAGGGATGCCGGAGCGGCTGAACGGGACGGTCTCGAAAACCGTTGTGGGGGTAACTCCACCCAGGGTTCGAATCCCTGTCCCTCCGCCA
>CAZKBZ010000129.1:0-6643 GCA_964551175.1 uncultured Desulfobulbus sp. | reverse complement strand
TGATCTCGAACGAAAATTCTGATTTTTCAAGGCACCCTATAGAGATTTCCGTTACCTGGCCCTGGCCGGTTTCTGCAGCCAAAATGGTTGTCAACCCAGCAGGACGGCTGCATTCTTCCCGACTATTCTTTCAAACAGCTCCTTGTCCAGGTTCAGATCCTGCAGCTGCCTCAGGCAGGCAGCCTGGTCGGCCCAGGGGGAGTCGGTGCCGAACATGATGTATTCCGGCGGATGTGAGGTGATCATTTCCAGGGCCTGTTTCTTGCCTAAGAAAGCCAGGGCAAAAGAAATCTCAATATAAATGGGATTGCCTATGAGCAGTTTCTTTGCCTCCTGCCAGTCATCCCAGCCGCCCAGGTGGGTAACCACCAGTCTCAGGTCCGGAAAACGGTGCAGCAGTTTGACCACCTGGGCCGGGTCTGCCCGGCGTACTCTCGGATAGGCAATATCAAACCCGGTGTGGGCCACCACCAGCAGCCCGCATTCTCTCACGGTCTGGTACAATCCCGTAAGGCGCTCTTCCGCAAGAAAAAAATCCTGATAATAGGGATGCAGTTTAATACCCGAAAACCCCTGTTCTTTGATCATTCTGATATGGTCTGCAAGCAGCGGGTCGTCGGGGTGAACCGAAGGCAGGGGAATGAGTCGGCTGCTCCTGATCTGTTTTGACCAGTCAAGAATAGGCTGGAACTGTTCCGGCCTGGTGGCAATGGAACAGACAACACTTTTTTCAATGCCGGCCAGATCCATGGAGGCAAGCAGACCCGTGACGGTGCCGTCCGTATATGCCTGCACGTTCCCTGCCTGTTCAAGGGACGGGATGGCCCGTGCGGCAACGGATTCAGGGAAGGCATGGGTATGAAAATCAATTATTTTCAGGTTGTGTGTCATGTATGACGGTTCAGTACGGATTCAGATATCAGCGTATTCTGGAAAATATCACAAACTCGGTACGACTGCCACCAGCATCTCTCTGCCGTGGCCAATCCTCATTTTATTCCTTTGCTTACAGGTGCCCTGCTGTGCCGCACTCCCACAAGTCCAGGAGAGTGAGACTGTTAATGGAAACGATAGAATTCTTGCAAATTCAGTGCAGTTCCAATAAGGTACGACCCTTATGAACGGTTGTCTGCATCAGTGCAGGAAATGAGGAACAGTGAAGTGGGAACATTCCGGTTTAACGTTCCCTCTCTGTTTTTCCGGTCTCTTCTTGACTTTCATTTTTTGGCTCTTATTTTAATTTGAGGCAGCTTGTGATCCAAAATTTTTCACAGGAGAAACAATACCCACCAATTACGTTATGCATCTGTAATGATTGTGGTTGTTAGATGTACTTCCAGGTAGCCCGAGCCTGGCACGACATTACTGTTGCCCAATATTGAATCATGGATGTTATGGAGCCTACCTGATGAATGAAAAACAACAGCAACACACAGTGACTTTTTTACCGGCCAATCGGAGTGTCAAGGTAAAGGATGGGAGCAGCGTAATTGAGGCGGCCCAGAAGGCAAGTCTGCATATCAATGCCTCCTGCGGCGGGGCAGGGGTATGTGGTAAGTGCCGTGTTATAGTGGAGAGCGGTGAGGTAGAAGGGGGTAACAGTGAAAAGCTTTCCGCCGAAGACTTTGCAAACGGTTACCGTCAGGCCTGTACCAGCGAAATTCATGCGGACATCACTGTCCGTATTCCTGAAGAATCCGGAAGACAGAAGGGCGGCCTGGGTATCGACGTTCCTGTCCGACACCGTGCGCGCATGCATGTTTTTGATATAGAAAGTGTTAAAAAGGAAGGTATTTTTTATCCGCCGGTGGAAAAGGTCTGCCTGGAATTGCCCAAGCCCGGGCCCCATGACAACCGGTCCGACGTGGGACGCCTGATCCAGGGACTTGCCGACCAGATGGGAAAGCACCGGCTGGTCACCGGACTCACGGTGCTGCGAAAAGTACGGCGGGCGCTGCGGGAAAAAGACTTTCTGGTCACCGCGACCATTGAACTGCCGGTGAACGAGAAGTCCAGAAATTATCTGCTCAATATCCAGCCGGGCTGCTGGAAGCACCGCAACTTCGGCATGGCCTTTGACATCGGCACCACCACTGTTTACGGCGTGTTGATCGATCTCAACACCGGTAAGATCCTGGCCAGGGAATTCAGCTACAACCCCCAGATGAGTTACGGTGAGGATGTCATCACCAGGATCATTTATGCTGAAAAGCCCAAGGGACTGGAAATGATGCAGAACCTGGTGATCGGGGCCATGAACGAGATCATTGCCAGGATGCTGAAAAATGCAACACCGCCGGTCGGAGAGGAACATGGTCCCATCACACGCGATGAGATCAATTCCATCACCATTGCCGGCAACACCACCATGACCCACCTGCTTCTGGGGCTGGAACCGGACAATATCCGGCGTTCCCCCTATGTCCCGGTTTCCACTTTTTTCCCGCCACTGTGCGCGGAAGATCTGAACCTGGAGCTGCCGCATCACTGCGTGGCCCTGCTCTATCCGGCAATTTCAAGTTACGTGGGCGGTGATATCGTGGCCGGAGTCATGGGTTCAGGCATGTATCGCACTGATAAACTGACCCTGTTTATTGACGTGGGAACCAATGCCGAAATTGTTATCGGCAATAAGGACTGGCTCGCCTGCGCCGCCTGCTCTGCTGGACCGGCCTTTGAAGGCGGTGGCATCACCCACGGCATGCGGGCGGTGGAAGGGGCCATCAGCGATTTCAGCATCGATCCGGAAACACTGGAACCGATGAATGTCACAGAGGGCAAAAAAGCGCCTCTGGGCATCTGCGGATCAGGTCTGCTCATCATCGTGGCCACTCTCTTTGAACACAGGGTGTTGAATCAGAGCGGAAAATTCAACCCCAGCGACAGCCCGCGCGTCCGGGAAGGTCGGAGCGGCATGGAGTATGTGCTGGCCTGGAAGGATGAGTGCGCTGCCGACCATGACATCGTGATCAACGAGGTGGACATTGAAAACTTTATCCGGGCCAAAGGCGCCATCTTTGCCGGAGTTATGACCCTGCTTGAGCAGGTCGGCCTGCAGGTAAGCGACCTGGAGCAGATCATCCTGGCCGGTGGGTTTGGCTCCTACATTGATCTTGACAGCGCCATGAGCGTCGGCATGCTGCCGGAAGTGGATCCGGACAAAATCATGTACGTGGGCAACGGCTCTCTCTTGGGTGCCTGGATGAGTGCAATGTCCAATCATATCAGAAAGGATGTGGTGGAGGTGGTTCGCAAGATGACCAATTTTGAGCTCTCGGAAGTTCCGAGCTTCAAGGATAACTACGTGGCCTCGCTTTTCCTGCCCCACACCGACAACAGCCTGTTTCCAAAAGCTACCCAGCGCCGGGATAAGAAATAAAGGTGGCCTAAAAAGAGCGGACGGGCACAGCCCGTCCGCCTGTCTTACAACGTACTGAAGAGTTTGACAGCGACCTGCAGGACAATCAGGGCGTACAGGCCGGCCACAACGTCATCAAGCATGATCCCCAGGCCGCCGTGAATGTGGTGGTCGAGCCAGCCCACCGGGAAGGGCTTGAGAATGTCAAAGAAACGGAACAGTACAAAGGCGGCAAGTATGGCCAGGGGATGGTTGGGAACCAGGGCCAGTGCAATCAGCTGGCCCACTATTTCATCAATCACCACCAGGCCGGGATCTCCCCGGTCGACAATTTTCTCAGCCGCCCCTGCGGCAGCAGTGCCCGCGACAAACAACACAGTAACAACGGCTGCGTAGGGTCCGATTGCAAGATTGCGTAACCCCAGCCAGAGCAGGACACCGACAAGGGAGCCCCAGGTTCCTGGAGCTTTTGGCAGGTAGCCGCTGTATGCACCGGTGGCTATGAACAGAAAGAGTTTATCCATGACAGCTATGTTTTGACCTGTTTTACAACCGCAGCATAAATATTCTGCAGGGGAATATCCAGTTTCTGCGCCAGTCTCCTGCAATCCTCAAATTCCGGCGTTATCCTTACACCGGCACCGGTTTCGACTTTCTTGGCCTGAACCGGTCCCCAAGGTGTATCAACCTCAATACTTTCCCGTGGCAGGGTCATGCGCTGTTCAACGTGAAAGCGCAGGCCGATGCTGCTGGTCTCGGCAAGGATCATGTTTTTTAAACGTGCTCCATGGGTTGGATCACTGATCAGCCGCAGCAGGTAACCCGGGCGACCCTTTTTCATCAGCAGAGGAGTCAGGCTGACATCCAGCGCACCTGCCTGCATCAGCTTTTCCGACACATGGGGCCAGAGTTCCGGGTTCCAGTCGTCAAGCTGGGTTTCAATGATCTCCACCTGTTGAGCCTCTTCTGCCGACGGACAGCGACCGATCATCACACGCAGCAGGTTGGGCCGGCCGTCTTTGCGCAGCATGGTCCCGGCTCCATATCCGGTCTGTTCAAGGATCATGGGCGGCATGGGACCAAAGGATTCGGCAAGCTCTGCAGCCAGGGCGGCCCCGGTCGGCGTAACCAGTTCCTGGGCCAGGGAATCTCCATACACCGGAATGTTGCGCAGCAGTTCACAGACCGCCGGGGCGGGCAGCGGCAGTTTTCCGTGCTGACAGGACACCCAGCCGCCGGGCATGGGAAGGGGAGAACAGGATATACGCTCAATTCCCAGGGAGTGGAATCCGGATATCACGCCGACAATATCAACAATGGCATCTACGGCTCCGACCTCGTGGAAATGTATTTTCTCCACAGTCGTGCCATGCACATGGGCTTCAGCTTCCGCAAGTCGCGTAAAAACAGCGATGGAACGGCTGATAACAGCTTCAGGTAAGGCGGATTGTTCCAGGATGGTTTGAATCTGGTGCAGATGTCGGTGCGCACTACTCTGTTGCGCCTGCACTCGGACTGTGCAGGCCTGCAGGCCGGAGACGGAATTATGCTGAATCTCAAGCTGCCAGCCTGGAAGCTGTAATTCAGCAAGTGCGGTGCGCAGATCTTTTTCCTGCAGCCCGGCATCGAGCAGGGCTCCAAGCAGCATATTGCCGCTGATACCGGAAAAGCAGTCCAGGTAGCAGGTTTTCATCAGCTGAACCGCTCACCCACGGGCAGTTTCATACCGCAGAGACAGGACTGGACACTCATTCGTTTTTTTCCTTCCGGCTGAATCTCGCGGATGAGCAGGTAATCGTCGCCCGTAGCCACCAGAATGCCGTTTTTATCCGCTCGGCACAGGGTGCCCGGCTCTTCAACGACCTCTTTCCGTATAACCTGCGGCTTGAAAAACCTGAATCGTCTGCCGGCAAGGAAACCATATGCTGACGGCCAGGGATCCAGGCCACGAATCAGACAGTGCAGTTCTGCAGCATCTCTGCTCCAGTTCAGCTGCCCCATCTTCTTGCTCAGCATGGGTGCTTCGGTGGCCAGGGAGTCGTCCTGTTTGACCGGCTGCAGCCGGTCTTCCTTCAGCAGTGCGATGGCCTTGACCAGGGCCTGGCCGCCGAGCTCCGACAGTTTTACAAACAGGGTGCCGCTGGTATCGTCTTCTTCAATGGGCAGGCTGACCGGCAGCAGGATATCTCCGGTATCCATGCCTTCATCCATCTGCATGATGGTGACCCCGGTTTCTGTTTCACCGTTGATCACGGCCCACTGGATGGGTGCAGCTCCCCGGTATTTGGGGAGCAGGGAACCGTGTACATTAATGGTACCCATGGGCGGCAGGTTAAGCAGGCTGCCGGGCAGGATTCTGCCGTATGCGGTCACCACGATAAGATCCGGACGCAGGTCCTGAATTGTTTCAAGAAATTCTTTTGTTCTGATGGCGGTGGGCTGCAGGACAGGGATCCCGGCCTGCAGGGCCAGCAGTTTGACCGGTGGCGGACTCAGTTTCCTGCCCCTGCCTTTTTTGCGGTCCGGCTGGCAGATGACAGCAACGACCTGATCAGGACTGTCCAGTAAGGCCTGCAGCGCGGGTACTGCAAAATCAGGGGTACCCATGAAGACGATGCGCAGGGGTTCACTCATCTGTTCTTCAATATTTTCTTAAGTTTTTTCTTATACATACCTAGCTTCAGCCTGCTGATCCGGTCAATGAACAGTTTGCCGTGCAGATGGTCCACTTCATGCTGGATAATGCGGGCAAAACGATCTTCAGCCTCAAAGTCAAGCTCATTACCCTCAATATCCAGGGCCGTGACCCTGATCTTCTGGAACCGTTTGACCTTACTCTCATATTCCAATACGCTCAGGCAACCCTCCTCGCCGACAACGCTGCCTTCGCCCTCGGAAATCTCCGGATTGATAAGCACGATATATTTTTTTTCATTCTCTTCCTTTGAGACATCAACCACAATGAGCTGTCGGGCTACTCCAATCTGGTTGGCAGCCAGCCCCACGCCGGGAGCATTATACATGGTTTCTCCCATGTCAGCGGCAAGCTGTTTAATGTCATCATCAATCTTTTTTATTTTTTCAGCCTTTTTCCGCAGCACAGGGTGCGGATAGGTAAGTATTTTCTGGATGGTCATGATACCTGAGTTCAGAGACAAAATTCAGCGTTTGCAGTGATCGATTGTGCACACATCGGTGGGCGTTGTGTACCTGGTTACAGATTTTACTACAAGTAATCATTTTGATGCATACTGTAAAGGTTGCTGTTTGACCACAGAAAAGAGC
>CAZKBZ010000128.1:0-6747 GCA_964551175.1 uncultured Desulfobulbus sp. | reverse complement strand
ACTGTACTACACAGAAAACCCCTATTTTGGAGTCCGCTTTATCCTCAGGATCGCTTGTCAGGTGAAAAGAATTTCAAAGCCCTGTTGCTCACCGGTAGTCGTTATTTCATGATGGTCCACGCGGGATACCAGGGATTGGGGAGAACCAAAGGACAGCCAGTCCAGCATGGCCTGCACTTTTTCCGGGTGACCTTCAAATTCAGTTTCCACGCTGCCGTCGGCCAGGTTGCGTACCCAGCCACTCAAGCCAAGCCGCAGGGCTTCCCTGCGGGTATAATCACGAAAGAAAACGCCCTGCACCCGTCCGTGTACCAGGGCATGAATCCGTTTACTCTTCATTCGTCACCTCCTGGCGTTTGCCCACAAGATGCAGAAACTCCTCTTCCGTCAGAATCGGGATGCCCAGGGCAGCAGCTTTTTTCAGCTTGCTGCCTCCTTTTTTTCCTGCAATCAGGCGAGTGACCCGTTGACTGATTCCGGAAACAACCTGACCTCCCAATTCCTTGACCAGCTGTTTCGCTTCATTCCTTGACATGGACTGCAAACTACCGGTAAAAAGAAACACTTCCCCGTCCAGGGGGCTGGTTCCGTTTTCAGGAGGTCTGATATCCAGGCCCAGTTCCAGCAGCCGGTCAAGCATCTGCCGGGTCGAGGGGTCAGAGAAATAATCGATCAGACTGGCTGCTGCCTGCTCTCCAATACCCTCCACTTCGAGCAGATCCTCCCTGCCTGCAGCCATAACAGCATCAAGGGTCTTGAAATGGCGTGCCAGCAGCTCAGCCGTCACCTCGCCCACATACCGTATGCCAAGCGCTCCGAGAAACCGGGACAATGAGGTATGTTTCGCATGTTCAACAGCCTGCAGAACATTGTCAGCCGATTTATCTCCCCAGCCCTCAAGCCCTGCCAGCTCTTCGCGTTTGAGCTGAAAGATATCCGGGATATCCTTGACCAGACCAGCCTCGACCAGCTGTTCCATATTCTTGCGGCCCAGACCTTCAATATCCATCCCTGATTTTCCGGTAAAATAGATCAGACTCTGCAGTCGCTGGGCCGGACAGTGCGGATTGATGCAGCGGGTTATGGCCTCGCCTTGCGGACGTTCCAGCCGATGTCCGCAGACCGGACATCTGTCAGGGAAGACAATGGGTTTTTCTCTGCCCGTACGTTGTTCTACAATGGGTTTGATGACTTCAGGGATCACGTCACCGGCCCGCTGGATAAGAACATGATCCCCGATCATGAGTCCCTTGCGCTCGATTTCATCCCGGTTATGCAGGCTGGCACGCTGGACCGTGGCTCCGTCTACGTTAACGGGCTGCAGAATGGCCACCGGCGTTACCGATCCCGTTCTTCCGACCTGGAAGTCGACGTCTTTTATCACCGTAGTGGCCTGGATGGCCGGGAACTTCCAGGCTACAGCCCAGCGCGGAGCCCGGGCCGTGTTGCCCAGCCGTTGCTGAAGAGCAAAATCACTGACCTTGATGACCATGCCGTCGATCTCATATTCAAGTTCGTGCCGGATGTTCTCCAGGTAAGTATATTGATCATGCACCTCCGCAAGAGAGCTGCAGAATCTGATCAGGGGATTGACAGGAAATCCAATGCGGCCAAGCCAGCTGAAGAGTTCTTCCAGGTTCCGGCAGGGTACAACACCGGTATCAGCCACCCCGTAGACAAAAAAGCTGAGTGGCCTGGTGGCTGTCACCTTCGGGTCAAGCTGACGCAGGGAACCGGCCGCAGCATTGCGCGGATTTGCAAACAGAACCTCTCCCTGCTCGGCCCGCTGCCGGTTCAGCTCTGCAAAACCCTTGCGGGGCAGAAACACCTCACCGCGCACCACCAGCTGATCCGGGATGGAGCGGTCACTGTTCAACAGGCGCAGAGGGATGGACTGAACTGTCTGCAGCTGGGCAGTGATATTTTCACCTGTCTGTCCGTCACCCCGGGTTGAACCCTGGTAAAATACTCCCTTTTCATAAACCAGCTCAACTGCCAGACCATCCAGTTTTGGTTCTGTGCAGTAGGTCAGCGGCTCGGTTGACTGCAGGTAGCGCTGAATTTTTTCTTCAAAAGCGGCCAGTTCCGCAGGCTCAAAAACATTATCCAGGCTGAGCATGGGAAAGGCATGCACAGCCTCTGCGAAGCGGTCCAGGGGCGCTCCGCCTACCCGCAGACTTGGGGAATCGGGGGTGACCAGCTCCGGAAACTGTTTTTCAAGTTCCAGTAATTCCTGGAACATCCGGTCATATTCAACATCAGCAATAACCGGATCATCCAGGACATAGTAGCGGTATGCATGAAAATTCAGCTGCTTGCGCAGTTCCTGCAGACGTTCCCTGGCCCGTTCTTTTTCTTCGGGGTTATTGGTCATCGAGCAGGACACCACCTCTGACAATATTTTCCCGTTGTTCCTCATCAATGAAGATCAGAATGGATGATTCCGGTTTATCTGCCTCTTTAGCGATAACTCTGGTAACTCCTTTGACTATTTTCTTTTTCTGCTTCCGGCTCAGTTTCCCGGCAACACGAATGTTCACATACGGCATAGGATAACCCTCATGGATTTTACAGGATTCGAGATTTATGAACTCCCCTGTAGTGTTATAAAACCACCATATCAGGATTCTATTTTGAAGTCGATCAGCTTTTTCAGTAAGTGATCATGAGCACTTCAGACCAGTTACAAATATTGCGCAGGTGAAATCACATAGTTACAATCTCTGTGACGAGATACTTTTTTATGGTATAGAGCGTAATATATTCATTAAAAATTTTTCTCTCAGGAGAACCTGATGCATATTATTGTTACCGGCGGAGCCGGCTATATCGGCAGCCATACCTGCCTGGAACTGCTTAACAGTGGTCATGAAGTGACTGTTATCGACAATCTCTGCAATGCAAATAGGGAAGGCCTGCACCGGGTGGAGCAGCTTACCGGCAAGGCTGTCCGTTTTTTCCAGGTGGATCTGCTCGATCCGGTGGCCGTTGACCAGGTGTTCAAGGAAAGTCCGACAGCAACCGCGGTTATCCACTTTGCCGGGCTCAAGGCTGTTGGTGAATCGGTTGAAAAGCCCCTGCTGTATTATAAGAACAACCTCACCGGTACCATCAATCTCTGCCAGGTCATGCAGGATCACGGAATCAAAAATATCGTTTTCAGCTCATCGGCAACAGTGTACGGCGACCCGGCTACTGTCCCCATTACTGAAGATTTCCCGTTGCTGGCCTGCACAAATCCTTACGGCCGAACCAAAGCCATGATCGAAGATATCCTGCGCGATGTGCACGTGGCGGACCCGGACTGGAACATTGGACTGTTGCGCTATTTTAATCCGGTGGGTGCCCATGAGAGCGGTCGTATAGGAGAGGACCCCAACGGGATTCCCAACAACCTGATGCCCTATATCTCCCAGGTGGCAGTTGGCAAACTGGAGGAACTCTCTGTCTTTGGTGACGACTATCCCACCCCGGACGGAACCGGGGTGCGGGATTATATTCATGTTGTTGACCTGGCAAAGGGTCATTTATGTGCCCTGGAGAAGCTGGAGGAAAAACCTGGAGTCGTTACCTATAATCTTGGAACAGGCCAGGGCTATTCTGTGCTGGATATGGTCAGGGCCTTTGAAAAGGTCACCGGCAAAAAGGTTGCCTATAGAATCGCTCCACGCCGGTCAGGAGACATAGCCCAGTGTTATGCCGATCCCTCGCTGGCGGAAAAAGAACTGGGCTGGAGAGCGCAGCACGGTATTGAAGAGATGTGCATGGATACCTGGCGCTGGCAGTCAAACAACCCGAATGGGTATAGCCATGACTGATCAAGAAGCAGTAACTGTTTCTTCCTATATTCTTGCTGTGGACGGCATGAGCTGTGAACACTGTGAAGCCATGGTGGATAAAACCGTGCGCTCGGTGGCCGGGGTGAACGATGTTAAAGTCGACCTGCAGGGAGCACGCGTTGAAGTCTTCGGCGGCAGGCCCCACGAGGTGATTGAGGCCATAAAAGAGGCCGGTTACGAGGCGCGGCCAAAACCGGTCATTCCTGAGACCTGTCAGCTGCAGACCGGGAAAGCGGTAGAAGAGGAAACTGTTGAGCAGAAAAGCGATGGACAGAGTTATATCATCCGGGTCATGGACATGGCCTGTGCCGCCTGCGTGGCCAATGTGGAAAAAGCTGTACGTGCGGTACCCGGTGTCACTGACGCTGCCGTAAACCTGGTGGAGAAAAGCGCCCTGGTGACCGGCGGAGACCCGGAGGCCGTGGTTGCTGCAATTATTGATCACGGCTATGATGCCGGCCTGGATGAGTCGACCATGACCACAGGACCTGACAGGGATGAAGGTTATGAAATTGCCATCTCTGATATGACCTGTTCCAGCTGTGTGCGCAATGTGGAACAGGCAATCCTTGCAGTAGATGGGGTCAGCAGTGCCACCGTCAACCTGGTGGAGAAAAAGGCCCGGGTGGTGGGTGGTGATCCGCAGCAGGTGGTGAATGCGGTTATTGATCATGGCTATGATGCTTCCCTTGTTGATCAGAGGAGCAGTGATACCTTTCTGCTCAAGGTTGAAGATCAGAAAACAGAACCGGAAACAATCAGACAACTCCTGCTCAGCCGTGATCGTGAAAGTGAACTTGTCCCGAAGAACGAAAGGCTGCAGGTAACCACCAGCCTTCATCCGGCAGATGTTCTGCTTCTGCTGCAGGATGCGGGAATTCAGGTAACAATTGAAGAACTGTACGTTGACCCTTATCTTGAGCAGGCCGAAGAGGCCAGGAAAGAGATCAGGCGATCCTGGCAGCGGGCCATAGTTGCGGCTATAGCCGGTTTCGGTATCATGGCCGGAGATATGTCGGGCCTGTTCCCTCCGCTTGCAGACAACCAGCTGTTCTGGTTCCTGCTGGCCCTTGTCTGCCTGGGCGTTATGTACTTCAGCGGCAGAAATTACTATATAACCGCCTGGAAACAGGCCAGGCACCGGTCCTCCAACATGGATACCCTGGTGGCCCTGGGGACCTCTGCAGCCTGGCTGGCTTCCCTGATGATAATAATCAAGCCGGATTTTATCCCAGGCCGGGATAATCATCTCTATCTTGATGCCTCGGTCATGATCCTGGCCTTTCTCCAGTTCGGCCATGCCCTGGAGACCAGGGCCAAGCGGACCACCAGTGAGGCGATCAGTTCTCTGGTCGGGTTGCGGGCTCGATCGGCCATGGTTGTACGCGATGATCAGGAACTTGAAATCCCGGTGTCCCTGCTTCATCTTGGGGACAGCATCCGGGTCCGGCCGGGTGAAAAGATCCCCATAGACGGTGAGATCGTGGAAGGACAGTCAACTGTTGATGAGTCCATGCTCACAGGTGAACCTTTACCGGTAGCAAAAGGCAAGGGTGATCACGTGACCGGCGGCACCATGAACAAGTCCGGCTCTTTCACCTTCAAGGTGACCAGCCTGGGTGAGGACACGACCCTGGCCCATATCATAAACATGGTCAAACGGGCGCAGATCAGCAAACCACCCATCGGTCGACTGGCTGACAAGGTTTCCTCGATCTTTGTGCCGACCGTAATTTGTATTGCTCTGCTGACCTTTGTTATCTGGTTCCTGGTCGCACCCGATCCGCGCCTGGCCTACGCATTGACAGCAGGAATCGCAGTGCTGGTAATCGCCTGCCCCTGTGCCCTTGGTCTTGCCACCCCCATTGCCATCATGGTCGGCACCAGCCGGGCGGCAGAGCTGAACATCCTGATCCGCAACTCGGATGCCCTGCAGTCGGCGGCAACGCTTGATCATCTGGTTGTGGATAAGACAGGAACCCTGACCATCGGCAGACCTGGTGTGACGGATATTCATCCGGTCACGGGTGGTGACAGCACCCGGTTGCTGCAACTTGCCGCCAGCCTGGAAGCGGGCTCTGAACATCCTCTTGCCGAAGCTGTGCTTACCAGCGCCCAGGAGAAAGGAATCGAATCGCTTCCTCTGCATGATTTTATGGCAGTTACCGGCAGGGGCGTACAGGCGGTTGTAGATGGTGCGACCTGTTATCTGGGCAATCACCATTTTCTTGCAGATAACGGTTTGACGCTGCCTGCAGAACTGAGCACAATTGCCGATGAACAGGCAGGGCAAGGGGCAACACCTATCTGGTTGGGCAATGAGCAGAAGGTGCAGGGACTGTTAATCCTGCGCGATCCGGTGCGCGAGGATTCGGTCAGGGCTGTCAAGAAGTTGCAGGAGAGGGGAGTTGCAGTGGTAATGTGTACCGGTGACAACCGGGCCACGGCCGAAGCAGTTGCCCGTGAATTGGGAATTGCGGAAGTACATGCCGAGGTTCTGCCCGAGGATAAACTGCAGGTGGTGCAGGCTCTGCAGGAAAAGGGACACAAGGTCGGCATGGTGGGAGACGGTGTCAACGATGCTCCGGCCCTGGCCCAGGCTGACACAGGATTTGCCATTGGTTCGGGAACCGATGTGGCCATTGACAATGCCGATATTACCTTGGCCGGTGATTCCCTGGCCCATGTTTCGGTGGCTATAGCGATCTCCCGGGCCACCATCCGTAACATCAAGCAGAATCTGTTCGGTGCCTTTATTTACAACGTAGTGGGCATTCCGCTGGCTGCCGGTGTTTTCTACCCCTTTACAGGCTGGCTGCTGCAGCCCATGTTTGCCTCGGCTGCCATGGCCCTGTCATCGGTTACCGTGGTTTCCAACGCCAACCGGCTGCGTTTTTTCAAGCCGGAG
>CAZKBZ010000127.1:5408-6849 GCA_964551175.1 uncultured Desulfobulbus sp. | reverse complement strand
AACCGGATGATCTGACAACCCTGACTGCTGCCCTGGTTGCTGCTGTTGAAAACAATGAAAGGCAATCGAAATAGAGAACACGGAACCGTAAACCCTGAACCGGGAACCAATGAGTAAAATGCTGGTAAAAAACGCCAAGGTCAACAAGATAGTTCTTCTCATTCTGGTGGGAGCAATATCTGCTCTGTTTCTGACCATGATCAAGCAGTTTCTGATGGCTATCTTCATGGCCGGGCTTTTTTCCGCCATGGTCAGCCCCATTCACCAGTGGCTGACACCGCGCCTTGGAGGCAGGGAAAACCTGGCCTCCATCCTGACCATTGTCGGTATCGTCTTCCTGGTTCTGATTCCTTTAAGCATGCTTATAGGTGTGGTGGCTGCCCAGGCCGTGCATGTGGGGCAGTCGGTGACACCATGGGTGGAATCCTTTGTTCAGGAACCCAGCGCCCTGACAGGGTACCTGGAAAAAATACCTTACTATGAAGAGATTCTTCCCTATAGGGATATGATCCTGGAAAAGGCAGGCCAGGTCGTGGGTATGGTCTCCAACCTGTTGATCAATTCGCTTTCTTCCATTACCAAGATGACGGTCAATGCCCTCTTCAATGTGGTGATCATGCTCTATGTGATGTTTTATTTTCTCACCATGGGCGATGTGCTGCTTGATAAAATACTCTATTACCTGCCACTTGCCCATCATGATGAGGAGCGTCTGCTGCACCGCTTTACCTCGGTGGCCGGGGCAACCATGAAGACCACCCTGATAATCGGTATCCTCCAGGGAGGGCTCTGCGGCTTTGCCTTTTATCTGGCTGGAATCCAGGGAGCTGTTTTCTGGGGAACAGTGATGGCGGTGGCGTCCATAATTCCGGCTTTCGGCACGGCTATTGTCTGGGGACCGGCACTGGTCATCCTGGCCATAACCGGCGATTTCAGCGGTGTCATCATTCTGGCCGTTATCTGCGGGGCCATTGCCGGTAACCTGGACAACCTGCTCCGTCCGCGCCTTGTCGGCAAAGATACCGAGATGCATGATCTTTTTGTGCTGTTCGGCACCCTGGGCGGTATTGCCATGTTCGGCATTTTAGGCATAATCATCGGCCCCATCATCTCCGCCCTTTTTATTACCATCTGGGAGATTTACGGAGATGCCTTTCAGGAATATCTGCCGGATGTCGGTCTGTTGAAGAAGAATGTGTCTCAGGATAAGGAGGAGGCTGCAGAAGGGGAAAATTCACCCGGAGAGTAATGACGTGGTACAGAAAAAGTGGACACAAACTTAAGAGCTAGACTGTTCACAGGAGGTGCCCACTTTTATTTGATCAGGTCATCCCGCTGTCAGCGTTTAGTGACAGGTTTTCCCCTGGTTCCCAGGTAAGCGAAGACTCCGAGCTCCAGGTTGGGAACCCCAAACCGCAAGCTCCAGCTTCCCCTTCCAGTT
>CAZKBZ010000127.1:2571-5308 GCA_964551175.1 uncultured Desulfobulbus sp. | reverse complement strand
GTAACAAGTATCAACCCTGTTGATCTGGCATGACCGGCAATCATCATATCGTAAGGACCGATGGGCTGGCCCGTCCTGTACAGTTGTGACCGTATCTGGCCAAAATGGTATGATGCTGCGCTGTCAAAAGGGAGTACTTCAAGACGGGCACACATCATTTCGATATCTGAGAGATTACGATCAACCTGTTGCGAATGCTCGGCGCCAAAGACCAACTCCCCCAAGGTTACTGCTGAAATGCACATCCGGCCCTGCTGCTGATTGAAAAGCTGCCTGACCTCCCTGGGACGATTTTTCATTGTGTAGATGATAATATTCGTATCCAGCATATACTTCAGCATTACAACAACTCTCTCACCTGATCTTCAGGTTGCTGCCGATCATTCATGAAATCGCTGGACACCCCCGGTGCATCAAACCAGTCATCCCAGGACTGCCGGGCAGGCGTGATAATACGCCTGCTGCCGACAGCTATGATCTCAACCTCCTTAACAGACTCAGGAAAAGCTACAGCCTTGGGCAGGCGAACAGCCTGGCTTCTATTGCTTTTAAATACTTTTGTTCGGACATGCGGCATACTGTATCCTCCCGACAAGACCCTTGGAATGTATTACAGAAACCCGATTTATTTACGTACATTATAAAAATAAAAAGTGTATATGTCAAAGGGATATACATGAATTACGTACAGTGTCCCACGGATCCCGGCTTCACTCCACCCGGATATCAAGGAGGTCAGCATCAAGATACTGGAAGTGTTTGTCAAGGGTGAGGACAGCCATTTCATTTCTGATGGCAATGCGCGAGATAAGAACATCTGTCAGGGGGATTGCCAACCCCTTTCGGCGAAGCTTCTGCAGACTGTTTCCCGTCTCTATCCAGTCAACCTGTTGTGTTGCCAGGTAAGGTATGGCAGCAAAAAGAGTATCCAACTGGTTGTTTTCTTTTTTTCCTCGAACTCCGTGAAGAAGTTCGGCAATAACCGGACCTGTCAGAAAAGCCCTGTCCGCCCGGATCAAATCGGCTACCATATCACCAACTGCATCACTACTGCTGCGAAAGAAGTCAATCCAGGCAGAGGTGTCAATCAGGATGTTTTTCATAGCACCTGTCCTGGCTTTCATCCACCTCAAGCTGCCGGAGCTCCTGCCAGCTGTCGTCTATGTCGACATTTCCGCGCATGGCCAACACCTTTTCCTTGCGCTTCATCAACAGGTATTCTTTCAGGGCCGTTCGGACAGCCTCTGACTTTGTTCCAGCCTGTGTTATATCCATCAAATCCTGAAATAACACATCATCAATAGTCAAAGTAGTTCGCATATGATCCTCATCTTTAGATATGATTGTATTATCATCAAATCCATTATAATCCATGTGCACTGTTAATGTCAATTCAGTCATCAACTTGTTGCACCTGCCGATGGCTTGCTGTTCACCACCGCCGTCAGGATCATCGATTTCCACAGCCAGGGCATGTAAATGGTGGCAGAGCTGTTCCCGCTGTCAGCGTTTAGTGACAGGTTATGCTATCTTACCAGAGTTTGGAGTTTCATCCATTCCAAGATTTCTTTCTCTCTCTGAGCCTTTTGTATTATAGTAAATAATGACAATTATTCCAGCCACCATTTCCCGATAGGCCCAACACGCTGATGCCTGTGTCCATTTTACAATCTGATCCTTACACAATGCATCGGCTGGCACTTCTGCCCCTTGTGTCGGAAGATCCGAGTGAACCACTTGATGCCTTAAAAAAAGATATTGACCAATCAGACGAGCAGCAGTTTCTCAACTTTATCCTGCAGCAGGGCCTTGGCCCTCTCTGGCATGAAACTCTGCACAAAAGCGAAGCTTCTCCTTTTTCAACATCTTTTGCAGACACGCTCAAGCAGGCGACACTCCTTGCCGTGGCAAATTATCTTCGCCAGCAACACACGCTCCAGAAAACAGAAGCAATTTTCCGGGCGGAATTCCTGCCCCACGCCGTTTTCAAAGGGGTACACCTCAGGGAAATCATTTACAGCAATCCTGCCTGCAGGCCCGCATGCGATATAGACATTCTTGTTGCCAAATCAGAGAAGACACGGGCAATCAAGTCGCTCATTGCAGCGGGTTTTACCTTTCATCCCAAGGCAGAAAATATCAGCCACGAGGCAAGCCTTGCCGACTCTAATATCGATATTGATCTGCATTGGGAGATACTGCGTCCGGGCAGGACAAGGATAGGCCTTACAGATGAACTGCTGGCCACAAGGAGGGAATATCCGGGCCACTGGGGTTTGAGCCAGGAGGCCACCCTGTTTATCATGCTGGTGCATCCGGTATTCACCAAGTATGGTACAGCACCGCATGCCTCACTAATCAGGATGATTGACCTGGTACGCTGGATCCAGACCCAGCAGATTGACTGGCAGATATTACTTGACTGGCTGAAGAGGGGAGGGATGCAGACGGCGGCCTGGATAACCACCCAGTGGCTGGAAATGTTGACAGGAATCACCCTGCCTGAAACTTTTGTAAGCAGGATCAGGCCGTCAGCAGCCCGGATTGTGTACCTGCGAACATGGATCAGCAAGAACCTGTCTACCCGCCTGCTTAACTACCCGCTCCTGATCCAGGCAGGCTTTACCCTCCCGGCCCATGACAGCTTCAAAGACGCTGTTCATGCTGTCAGCTCCCTGGTTCGGGAAAAACGTACAGCAAAAATAAAACTTGAAAAGCTCAACGCCTTGTGAAATGG
>CAZKBZ010000127.1:0-2471 GCA_964551175.1 uncultured Desulfobulbus sp. | reverse complement strand
CAGTCTGTCCACAAGAGCATCGCTGTTTTCAGGCTCAAAAACAAGGCCGCACTGCTCTTTTTCCACGATCCCGGCAGACTCACCGGCCACTCCATGTAAAACTGGAATCCCCATCCCCATGGATTCAAAAAGTTTGGAGGGAATAACCTTGGTAAAAAGAGGGGTTTTTCTCAGGTGAATGATGGACACATCAAGAACAGACCAGTAGCGGACAACCTCTTCCTTGGGCACGGAATCAATAAAGAGAACATTGTCCAGTTGCATCTCCCGCGCCTTTGCCCTGAGTTCGTTTTTTCCGGCACCATGGCCAAGCAGAATAAAACGAAACCGATCCCCCTCCTTCAATGCACGAATCTTGTCTGCCGCCTCCAGGATCGTCTCCAGGGCGTGTGCCATACCATGGGTGCCGATATAGCCTGCGACAAACTTCCCCTCCAGCCCGTACTGCTGCACAAGCGCTTCATCCTTGGGACGTGGTGCAAAGCGGGAACCATCAACGCCATTGGTCACAACTCTTATCTTTTCTCCAGCCACTCCCCGCTTGATCAATGTCTGCTTGAATGAGTTGGTGACCGTGACGATACAGGCCGCCTTACGGTAGAGAAACATCTCAATTTTTTCAAAAAACCTGATCACCATCGAATCATCCATTGCCCCCACGGCCTTGACCGATTCCGGCCAGATGTCACGAAGCTCAAAAATGAAGGGAATCCTTTTCAATCGGCTGACCATGTAAGCAGCACAGGCAGTAAAAAACTGGGGCGAAGTGCCCACAACGAGATCAGGTTTACGGACGGAAAAAGATGCCGGTATGGCGGCAACCATAAAACTTATGTAGTCCAGTATTCGCCTGGTAAATCCCTCATTGGCGGTAATATAGGTCCAGACCCGGATGACTTGAATCCCATCCATGAACTCACTCTGGCGGAGCTTATTTTTATACCCGTCATACACCTTGCCCCTGGGGAAGTTCGGAGCACAGGTAATTACCGTCACCGTGTGCCCGGCCTTTACCCATTCCCGACAATGCTCAAAGGTCCTGCTGGCAGGTGCATTGACCTCAGGGGGAAAATTATCCGTCAGAAAAAGTATGTGCATATTACCAGGAAAACTTGATCTCTACTTCCGATCCCTTAAAATCAATAACCAGGCATTTGTTGGCTATACTCACCCCAAACTCAGGGTGCCATGTTGTATCAACCACCCGGCAGTTACCTCCGCTAACCTGCCAGTGTATAGACGGCTTGCCTTCAAGTCGTAACACACCAGCTGTTTTGTCCCCATACTCCTCAACCGAAACAGCAGGGTGAAAATAATATCTTGCCGTGGCCGTCTTAAAAGAAGCGACAACATTATCGGTTACAAGCAATGAACGGCTCGAAAACAGCCATTTCCGGCTATGAACCGGCTTGCCGGGTAATCGCATATAGCCATCATGACTGCAGCGTATTATTGTTGTTTCCGGCTCTTCTATAATCTCCAAATCCTTTGGGTACGCCCGCCGAGCCACCCGAAACCCTCCCCAAACCTCTGATGAGTTTTCCCCGTTGATCTCTACGGTATTGTGAGCAGCAGTTGACCGCTGGTAAAGACGTTCCGGGCTGTTGCCATAACAGGATGTACCGCAATCAACTATTATCCTCTGATCAAAAAGGGAGAGTTCAAAGCACAAAGTATCGGCATGGGCATGACCCGGCAAATAATCCGGACCAATAGGAGCTGTATCAAGAAATGCTGTTGCTTCATCCCGTTGCACCCTGATATAGCCACTGCCGGCAAAATGTTTCAGGCCGCCAGGAACCACATCTACACCCAAGCCTAATCGTCCCGCATAAGTAAACAACTCCTCAGGCCCGGGAGCAATTCCGAATGCCGCATCATTAAACAGAACTATCTCACCATCCGGATGCACCATGCCCGACAGCCAGGTAAGCATTCGCTCAGCTGCATCTTCCCAGGCGGCAGGCAACTCCTTTCCACACCCTCGCATCAGGTTAACAAGATCAAGCAGATCCTCAAGTATGATCGCATGATACATGGGACTGCGCTCAAAATGGCCGCCATCTTCCAGAACCTGTTCCGGAACCTGTTTGGATAAAACAGCAAAGCCTTTCTGAAACCACTTGTCCGCTTCAGCGCCCTCAAAAAAAAGACCGGCAAACACCAGTGCCTTTCCATTGGCAAAGAGATGATTGCCGAGCAGATGGTATTCGAGTCGTTTACTCAGGTAGCGAACCTGTACCGCCAGACTCTGCATTGCAGTATCAGAAAGCCTGTTGCCTGCAAGTGACCACTTGATCCAGTTGACAATTCGCAGTGAAAGTGGATACGGCTCCCAACCGTTCCCCGTCCCCGCAGGATTTTCAGCAACCCACTTTTCAATCAGCTCCACATGCCATTCCCGTCGGGCAGCGGCACCGGTCCCTAACAGGTCGTCAAAATAGTGGAGATTGTACAACCACAGTTTTTCC
>CAZKBZ010000126.1:3658-6913 GCA_964551175.1 uncultured Desulfobulbus sp. | reverse complement strand
TCCATTCACACGTAAATGGCTGGGGCGGAGGGATTCGAACCCCCGAATGCAAGGATCAAAACCTTGTGTCTTACCGCTTGACGACGCCCCATTCCTTCATGCCGCCCCTTTTCTGGTCAGACCAGGGGATCAACAAGATATACCTGAAAGTACTCTTTACTCAACTTCTGTCTGCACAAGCGGGCCTGCTCATACCGTTCACTGCTGAAAAGACCGAAAACCGTGGGTCCGGATCCGGTCATCATGGCAGCAACTGCACCGGCAGCAAGCAGGTTTTGCTTTATATTATTAATTACACTGTATTTTTCAGCAGTGACCGACTCAAGATCATTGACCAGTTCATCGGGCTGAATCGGTCGCCTGCAAAAGGGAACAGACCGGTCAATTTCACTCTGCTCGTTTTGCGAACATGACAGGTTAAAATTTTTTTCCCCTGATGTCAACGCAAAAGTCTCATAGGCCCATTTCGTAGATACGCCGATGCCGGGATTGACCAGCAGCACCCTGCAGCCGGCAAGCGGTACGGCAACTTCCAGCTTTTCCCCGATACCGGAAGCCCAGGCAGCAGCCATGTCATGGACAAACAGGGGGACATCGGCACCGAGCTGAAGTCCCATGGCTGCCAGTTCATCCCTGGTGCAGCCTGTTGCCAGCAATCTGTCAAGACCAAGCAGAACGGCCGCAGCATCACTTGAGCCTCCCCCCAGGCCCGCTGCTACAGGAATATTTTTTTCCAGAACAATGCGTATACCCTGATCAACTGTTCCGGTCTGTTCACAAAACAGCCGGGCGGCACGATGAACAATATTTCGTTCATCTTCAGGGAGATCAGTGCCCGGGCAGAAAAGATGAATCCCGGAGTCCAGCTGCAATGACAGCTCCAGCCGGTCATACAGGGCCAGCTTCTGCATGAGCGTATTCAGTTCATGGTAACCGTCCTGCCTGCGTCCGATTATTTTCAGATACAGGTTGATC
Source organism: uncultured Desulfobulbus sp. (assembly GCA_964551175.1). Classification (GTDB taxonomy): domain Bacteria; phylum Desulfobacterota; class Desulfobulbia; order Desulfobulbales; family Desulfobulbaceae; genus Desulfobulbus_C. The sequence goes on along the minus strand of CAZKBZ010000126.1, from coordinate 5,938 downwards.
TTGGCAGGAGCTGCCAGACGAAGATGTTGATCAGCCATGGGCGGGGACGGGACTTATACCGCAGCCTCTTTGGCCTTGATAAAACGCATCTTCAACTCGTAGAGAACCTTGGTCACCAGCTCATTTTCCTGACCGTCCAGGTTTCCCATGGTTTTTTCTGCCAACATGGACAGAGTATCAATGGTATGTTTGGCAAGTTCCAGGTCAACAGCTTTCTGTCCGGTTTCGGGATGAGCCAGTTCACCGAGATGAAACAGGGCCGTAGTGTTGAGTGACAAAACAAAGGAGACAAAGGAGACTTCGGGCATGACACATTCTCCGGCCTCATTTCTTACCCTTCCCTCAGGGCATCCGCAGTCACTTACTTGCTCACTCATTCTTCTGCTCTGTTCTAAGATTTATGAATTCAAGACCAAATTCCAGATTTTCTCTTCCGGTTTCTGTCCTCTGTATCTCAGGCTTCGTGGGGCGGCAGTGCCAGAGCCATGGCATCTTCAATTTTATCCAGTTCCCTCACCTTGGTCAGGAGCTCTCTGGAAACCGGCGTATCGGTATTGAGCAGGATGACATTCTGGTTGGAGGCCTCTTCCCTGCCCACTGTCATAAGAGAAATATTTACCCCTCCTGCTCCCAGTGTCGTACCCAGCGCGCCGATTACACCGGGCACATTCTTATTATAGACCAGCAGCATGGGACCAGCCGGCAATGCCTCCAGCCGGAAGGAATTAAGACGTACCAGCCGCGGCTCCTTGGTACCGAATACGGTACCGGCAAGCATGTTCTCGCCCTCATTGGTCTTGACTGTTATCCGCACCAGATTGATAAAATCCGAAGCCTGCCGAGTCTTTGATTCAACCACCCGGATACCGCGTTCTCTGGCAATGAGCGGGGCATTGACAAAGTTGACCGCATCCTGGAGTATAGGAGTGAACAGCCCCTTTAAAAATGCCACGGTTACCGGTCCGGTATCCTGGTCGGAAAGATCGCCGCTATACTCAATATTGATCTCCTCAACTCCTCCCCGGGCGATCTGCATGTGCAGGGAGCCAAGCATTTCACCAAGAGTGATGAAAGGACCGATCTTGGCCAATACTTCGTCACTGACCGAAGGAACATTGACTGCATTTCGTACTGCACCCTTGAGCAGGTAATCCGCCATCTGCTCGGCAATGGCCGTGGCCACATTTTCCTGGGCCTCTGAAGTGGAGGCTCCCAGATGGGGGGTGCAGATGAAATTGTTCAGGCCAAGCAATGGTGTTGTTTCCAGGGTTGTGGGCTCTTTTTCAAACACGTCCAGGGCTGCCCCGGCGATCCGTCCCTCTTTCAGGGCTTCATAGAGTGCATCTTCATCAAGCACGCCCCCGCGGGCACAGTCAATGAACATGGCATCCTCTTTCATATTGGCAAAAAATTCCGTGGACAGCAGGTGATGGGTGTCCTTGGTCAGCGGTGTATGCACGGAGATAAAATCTGCTTTTTCTGCAAGTTCCAGCAGGTCAACCCGTTCGACACCAAGCTTTTCCACCAGCTCCTGGGGCATGAACGGATCATAGGCAATGACCTTCATCTGCAGTCCCTGGGCCCTGCTGGCAACAATGGAGCCGATACGACCTATACCTACAATACCAAGCGTCTTGCCGGTTATCTCACGGCCCATAAAACTCTTTTTCTCCCACTTGCCGGCCTTCATGGAGGCTGTGGCCTGGGGAATATTTCTGGCCAGGGACATCATCATGGAGATGGCATGCTCGGCGGCAGTGGTCGCATTGCCGTCCGGGGCATTCATAACCACAATTCCCTTTTCACTGGCAGCCGGAATATCAACATTATCAAGACCGATCCCGGCCCGTCCCACCACCTTCAGCTTTGTCGCAGCTTCGATGATGTCCTTACGAACCTTTGTGGCGCTGCGAATTACCAAGCCGTCATAATCAGGGATAATTGCTTTAAGCTCTTCCGGTGGCAGGCCTGTCTTCACATCAACCTCAAGCCCGGCATCCCGAAGAATTTTTTCTCCCTTGGGCGCAAGATTATCACTGATCAATACTTTCATTTTTCACCTCTTCCAACCAGTTCCATGGGAATAAAAATGAACTGGTCAGCAGTGCTCCAGGTAAGTGCTGACTTCGTGGGTCACTGCTGAACAGTTACGAAAATATGTTGATTTTTAATTGCAAAGAAAGCAGTATAACGACAATCAGAGTTACAGACAATACAAAAGTCAAAACCGCATTTTTTTCACCGCAGAGTGCACAGGGAACTCAGAGAAAGCAACTCCTT
>CAZKBZ010000126.1:0-3558 GCA_964551175.1 uncultured Desulfobulbus sp. | reverse complement strand
TGCCGATACAGTAACAGTCCAGACACAAAATTGAAGGAGTAACACCATGACGGAAGTTCGTGTCCGCTTTCCACCCAGCCCTACCGGCTACCTGCATATCGGCGGTGCCCGTACTGCTCTGCTCAACTGGCTGTGGGCCAGAAAGAACAACGGCAAGCTGATCCTGCGCATTGAGGATACCGATGCTGAGCGCTCCACCGAGGAGTCCATTGAGGGTATTATCGACGGTCTGACCTGGCTGGGTCTGGACTGGGACGAAGGTCCTTACTTTCAGACCGAATTTTCGGATGACCACAAAAAAGCAGCGGAGAAACTGCTGGTCTCAGACCATGCTTATAAATGTTTCTGCACTAAAGAAGAACTGGATCAGAAACGGGAAGCAGCCATGGCTGCCAAGAAAGACGTCCGTTATGACGGTACCTGCCGTAAGCTGACCCCGGAACAGGTAGCTGACAAAGAGGCACAGGGACTTCCTTATGTTATCCGCTTCAAAGTGCCGCAAAAGGAAGGTAAGGTTGCCTACGAGGACAAGGTCCTGGGCATTATTGAGCGCAGCTATGATGATATTGAGGATTTTGTCATTGTCCGCTCCAACGGCAAGCCGCTTTACCTGCTCTGCAACGTGGTTGACGATATCCGCGACCGCATCTCCCATATTATCCGCGGTCAGGACCACATGAGCAACACCACCCGCCAGGTGCTGCTCTACCAGGCCCTGGATGCTCACATACCGGTCTTTGCCCATATGCCGCTGACTCTGGATCTGCAGAAACGAAAAATTTCCAAACGCAGTCACGGTGAAATCGTATCAGTTCAGTTTTACAGGGAAAAAGGGTTTATTCCCTGGGCGCTGTGCAACTTCCTGGCCCTGCTCGGCTGGAACCCGGGTACAGACCAGGAGATTTTCAGCCGCGAAGAACTGATCCAGGCCTTTACCCTGGAGCGTATCAGCAAGGTCAATTCAGTTTTCAACTACCAGAAAGGCAATGCCAAGTTCTTTACCGACCCGAAACTTATCTCCATAAACGAGCATTACCTGCGCACCATGGAGATAACCGAGCTTGCAGAACTGGTCAAACAGGATTTCATGAAACAGGGCATCTGGGACAAAGCCTATGATAACGACAAACGGGAATGGTTTCTCGCTACCCTTGATCTTATCCGGGACCGGTTTCATACCATCTGTGATTTCGCCACCCTGGGCCGTGCTTATTTTAGTGACGATTACACCATTGAGGCCAAGCCGCTGAAAAAGAATATCCTCAAGCATCCGGACCTGAAAACCTGGCTGCCCATGCTGGCTGAACGTTTTGCCACCCTTGCCGACTTTACCAAAGAAACCACGGAATCCGCTTCCCGTGAACTGGCCGCAGATCTTGACATCAAGCCCGGCATCCTGATCAACGGTATGCGTACCGCACTCACCGGTCAGCTGGCCGGCCCGGGCATGTTTGACATTCTGGTGGCCCTCGGCAGGGAGCGGGTGATAAACCGGTTGAAGAATATCGATTACCTATATAACTGAGCGCTATGACATCTGAGAATTCACCTGAAAAACCCCTTGACTTCATCCGGCAGATTATTGCCCAGGATCTGAAGTCCGGAAAACATGAAACCGTTATTACCCGTTTTCCTCCGGAACCAAACGGTTTTCTCCATATCGGTCATGCCAAGTCCATCTGTCTCAACTTCGGCATTGCCGAGGAGAACAACTCGGTCTGCCATCTCCGTTTTGACGACACCAATCCAGGAAAGGAATCTGAAGAATATGTAGAGGCCATCAAGCAGGACGTACACTGGCTGGGCTATGACTGGGGTGAGCACCTCTACTATGCATCTGATTATTTTGACAAACTGTATGATTTTGCCGTCCAGCTCATTAAACTGGGCAAGGCATACATCTGCGATTTAAGCAGCGATGAGATGCGGAACTACCGGGGAACTCTGACCGAGCCCGGCAAAGACAGCCCGTACCGAAACCGATCCGTTGCAGAGAATCTGCAGCTTTTTGAGCAGATGAAAAACGGTGAGCTTGAGGAGGGCAGCTGTGCCCTGCGGGCAAAGATTGACATGGGATCACCAAACATCCTGATGCGCGACCCGGTCCTGTACCGGCTCATGAAGACCAGCCATCACAGGACCGGTGACAAGTGGTGCATCTATCCCATGTATGACTTCTGCCACTGTCTGTCCGACATGCTGGAGGGGATAACACACTCCCTCTGCACCCTGGAATTTGAAAACAACAGGCCGCTGTACGACTGGATACTGGACACCCTGAACACGCCCTGTCATCCGCGCCAGTACGAGTTTGCCCGCCTCAACATCAACTACACGGTCATGAGTAAGCGGAAACTGCTGCAGCTTGTGGATGAAGGCCATGTTCAGGGCTGGGACGATCCGCGGATGCTCACCATCTCCGGCCTGCGCCGCCGGGGCTATACACCGGCTTCCATACGGAATTTCTGCGACAGTATCGGGGTGGGCAAACGAGATTCCTGGATCGACATGGGAGTGCTGGAAAATGCTGTTCGCGATGATCTCAACGTGCATGCACCCAGGGTGCTGGGCGTGCTGAAACCCTTAAAGGTTGTGATCACCAACTATCCTGAAGAAAAGGAAGAAGAACTTGAAGCACAGAACCATCCCCAGAACCCTGAAATGGGCAGCCGCATGCTGCCGTTCTGCAGGGAACTTTATGTTGAGGCCTCTGATTTCATGGAGGATGCACCCAGAAAGTTTTTCCGTCTCTCTGTCGGCCGCGAGGTACGGCTGCGCTATGCCTACCTGATAACCTGTCAGGAGGTCATCAAGAACGAAAACGGTGAGGTAGTTGAACTGCACTGCACCTATGATCCGGAAACCCGTGGCGGTTCAGCCCCTGACGGCCGCAAGGTCAAGGGAACCATCCACTGGGTTTCAGCGCGACACGGAATTCGCAGCCAGGTCCGGCTGTATGACCGGTTGTTTACCGTGGAACATCCGGACATGGATAAGGAAAAAAATTTCAAGGAATTCCTCAACCCTGATTCCCTGCAGATCCTGGACAACTGTATCCTGGAACCATCCCTGGCAACAGCTGCTGCTGAGGATCGCTTCCAGTTCGAACGCCAGGGCTATTTCTGCTTGGACAGTAAGGAAACATCCCCTGAAAAACCGGTTTTTAACCGCATCGTTACCCTGCGTGACAGCTGGGCAAAGATGAGCAAGAAAAAATAGACAACATTGTACCAGGGCATAGGATTACCGACCTTCTGAATAGAAAAAACTCACCTATGCTCTGTTGAGAACTTCATCGACTCACCTTCAGAGCGGTCCGCTCATCCCTGTTCTGTCCCCCTTTCCTTCTTCTCTTTAACATTATCTTGCTGTAATTCTATTATTCTTTATAACCGTCAAAACAAAAAAAGCATTCTTGAAAATTTTCCATCTCCAAAACAAGATGTCTCCAAGGTAATTTCGAGATTGTAACTTGACTCGCAATTGCCCAGCTTATACACTCAGATAAATAGATCTGCAAAAGAATACATTTATCTGAACCAGCACACTCGGACAAAA
>CAZKBZ010000125.1:0-7003 GCA_964551175.1 uncultured Desulfobulbus sp. | reverse complement strand
CCTTAAGAGATTCGGTGTGGGAAAAAAGAACAGAGAGAAACTTTGGGTTCTGGATAAGCGTACAGAAAATGTCTTTCAGTCTTCAGTTAGGGATATTGGTCATGAGAATAAATTTTACCAATATTTAGACAAAGACAAAATCTTAGACCCAGAAGATTTATTCAACAATGTAGAATCTTATGCTGCACCACTTATTGCGAAAATTCACAAATCACGAAAGTTAAGTCGAAATAAAAGTGAACTTATCGGCCTGTCCTATTTTATGGCGACACAAATGTTAAGAACGCCTCATACCAGAAATGAAATGGAAAATTTCAGGAAATTGATAATTGCAAAATGGGGTGATGATATCAAAGTTTATCCTGATGATCCAAAAACCATTGGGGAATATGGACCTAAAGATGCAAAGCTTTCTTCATTAAGAATATTGAGCGAGATTCCTGATTTTGCAAAACTTCTTCAGGATAAAGTGTGGTCATTGTGTGAAACACCTGATCATGAGTCTTATATAATTTCAGATAACCCAGTAACAAAACATAATATGGTTAAAAGGAGTGGAAGAGGAAACCTTGGTCTACGCAATGAAGGCATAGAAATTTATCTTCCAATATCACCTCAATATACCCTACAAGCATTATGCCCAAAACTCTCACTAACTGCCGTGCTTACGCCACAACTTTCAAAAAAATATAAAAATGCATTGGAAAAGGGTACTTCTATCCTTCAACAAACTGAAAATGTAGAATTTCTAAATTCACTACAAGTCATTTGGGCCGAAAGATTTATATACGCGAAAGCCAAAAAGCATTTAGAAATGCCCCGAGACATGTTGCTTACTAACCCTGAACTAAAAAAAGGGCCAGGGACAAGACAAAGAACAGATGAACTATAAATATCATGTCGTTTCAAGAGACTGGCTACCAGTGTAGTTTTCCGGAGTTCAGTTTCTCCAAGTAACAGTGTTGCTAACATAAAATCCACCAAGCTTCTGAATTCAATCAATCGAATAACATTCCGACCTCTCGCATCCAGAGATCCTTGTATCTAGCGAAAATATCGACAAATTAATGGGAGTTATTGATGGACATATCGACTTAGCTAAAATTTTTAAAAGGTGAAAATTGGAATCATATTTAGTCTTTATAGCAATTGCAACAGTAACAATTCTTAGTCCTGGCCCTGGAGTCATATTGACTCTCTCCAATGCCATTCGTTTCGGTTTCACTGGAGCTATCGGGGGAATTTTGGGTATAGCGTTTGGGACTTTTATTGTCGCTGTGATTTCTGCAACAAGTATAGGTGTAATACTGGCAGCCTCATCTGTAGCCTTCACTCTAATGAAGTATGTTGGAGCTGTTTATCTATTTTATCTGGGAATTAAATTATGGCGCTCAAATCCTGTTTCCATGGTAATAAAAAATGATCTTAAAATGAGCATGAAGTTTCAATTTATGGAAGGACTTATACTCCAGACGACCAACCCCAAAGCGATTTTCTTTTTTATGTCAATCTTTCCACAATTTGTTGATTTTACGACCGACTATCAAGCAACTTTTGCATTGTTAGTGGTCACATACAGCAGTTTAGTGGTGGTCATTCATATGGGATATGCATATTTAGCCAAATCTACCAGAGGATGGCTATCAACTCATAAAGGTGGACATCTCATCAATCGAATAGGTGGCAGTACTTTCATGTGTTTTAGCGTGGGCCTTGTATCAGCGAATAAATGATACTAAGCCTGTGCTAAAGAAATAATTGTATAGTGAGGCTGTCTATGTTTGTAATATCTTTGAATTACAAATGCCAACTTGCAGAAGTTGACAGACATTTGGATGCCCATGTTGCTTATTTGAAGTATGCGTATAGTTAATGGGAATTTTTTAGCATCAGGAAGGAAGGTCCCGAGAACAGGCGGTGTCATTCTGTCCAATGTGAAAACGCGAGATGAAGTGGAACTTGATTTTAGAAAGAGACCCTTTCTTTCAGGCTGGTATTGCAGAATATGATATCACAGAATTCATTCCCAAAAAATAAAACACTGCTTTCCCATGGTGAATGCACTTCGAGAGCATCTCTATTCAGGAATAGCCGCCTGGATAACCACAACCGCCTCGAATCGCCAAAACGTTTCATATTTCCAATGCCTGTTATTATATCATCAACCTTCCAGAATTAAAATATGTCTTCAAATGGTGAGACAAATCTGGACAACCTGCTGGCATCAATGAAGCCTATGCTTCATGAGGGAGAGTACGTCTTCTGCTTAATCGCCAAAGGGAAATATGGAGACTATGCTGAAGCTTCTCCAATTGCATCATTTATTGAGCAGGAGGGGATGACTTTAGTTTTAGAGCGACAAAGCGCTGAGCTTTATAATCTACAATACGATTCTATATTTAAAGCCATCACCTTAACAGTCCACTCAAGCCTTGAAGCTGTTGGATTAACCGCAGTTGTCGCGAGTAAGTTAGCAGAAAACGGTATCAGTGCAAACGTGATCGCTGGCTATTACCATGATCATATTTTCGTACAATCTGAAAAAGCTGAACTGGCAATGGACGTACTAAATGAGTTCAGCAGCTGACCATATAGAAAATCCAAGCTTGGCAACGCAGTATATGCTTAAACAACTGCAGCAAAATTGCCACGCACTCTGGTTCACCAAATTTTCTCAATTACCTTTTTAATTATCTGAACCCGTTCATCACTTTGCGAACTTCCCAGCGTAACAAAGGAGAGCGGGAAGACAAATCTCTCCTGTTCCCAGACCACCAGGCTCCCCTCTTCCTCCAATGTTCTGGCCTGATCTTCAAGCATAAAATTCAGCCCCACCCCGGCTTTTATCATACTGAGAATCGCTGGTTCATCACTGGCCGTCATTGCCCGTCTCGGGTAAAAACCACGTTCAATAAAGATATCTTCCATTAACTGGCAATAGGGACATTCAGAAGGGTTTCCTATCCAGGGTAATTCAGCCAGATCTCCATAGTCTCCATTTTTCATTATGTCCGCCATCCGGGTCGGCCCCACAATCCTGAGATAATATGTTTTCAGATGACGAACCACAAACCTGTCATCGTCACATTCACCGAAGATAAAGCCCCCGTGCAGCTCATTACTTGCAATAAGTTTAAGAATATTTCCGGAGATGGACTGATGGAAGCGAAGCTTTGAACCACTGTTCAGTAGGGCAAAGTGACGGATAATATCTTCTATTTTAAGAATCTCAGGATCACTGTTCAGGCCCACGACAATTTCATCATCAGCTGATTCCTTGCTCACTCTTTTCTCTTTTTTCACTAGTGACTTGACCAGACCACCAAGTGTGGCCATACCCTTCTCAAGACGATCATTCCAGGGATGCCCGTAACACAAACGGATACAGTGGTCATATTGTCCTGTGCTGGAACAGAGGGTGCCCGGTAATATGGAGATGTTTTTTTTCTCTGCCAGACGAAAGAGTTGCAACCCGTCCACACTCTCTGGTAACTCAACCCAGAGCGTTAACCCTCCTTTGGGGGAGGATATTCGAGTCTCTGCAGGAAAATGACGGCCAATGGATTGGCTCATGTCAGCAGCCTGTTTTCGCAGACTGTTGCGAAGCTTCCGAAGGTGTCTTTCATATCCACCGCTTTTCAGGAAAAGAGCCAGAGCATGCTGCATCAACTGGGAGTTTGCAAGGCTGTTATTAAATTTCAATCGTTTCACCTTTTCCCGGTACTTCCCCGCCAAAAGCCAGCCCAGTCGCAGATCTGGCATAAGATCCTTGGAAAAAGAATTACAGTAAAGCACCATCCCCTGGTTGTCAAAATGCTTTAATGGAAGGGATTTTCGGTCTCCAAAAAAGAGATTCCCATAAATATTATCTTCTATAATGGGAACTCCACGTTCAGCAAACAGGGAAACCAGCTCTTCTTTAGTGGCCGCATCCATATCAAACCCTAGAGGATTCTGAAAGGTGGGGATTAAAAGAGCCGCACGGATATCATGTTCATCAAGAGCTGTTCTCAGGGTGTCAATATGTAATCCCGTGGAAGGATCTGCCGGAACCTCCATGGCCTGCATGTTGAGATCTTCAATAAGTTGAAGGTAACAGAGGAAGGTCGGGGATTCCAGAAGAATGGTATCTCCGGGACGGGCAACACTGCGCAGGCAGAGCTCAACTCCGTTCATGCAGCCCTGGGTAATAATGATTTCCTTGTCACTGCATCTATGGGGAAGATCAAGGGAACGTTTACGAATCTCTTTTTGCAGTTTTTCGTAACCCAGGGCTGCTCCATAACCACTATAACTTCCATCCTGATATCCCGAGGCTGCAGAACGTACTGCCGCTGCCATTTGTTTTCCTGGAAGAAGAGAGGGGGCAAGGATCGCTTCACCAAAGGGAATCAGATCAGGATTGGTGAGAGAGCGCTGCATCATGGCGGAGAGGACATTGATTGCGACTTTATGCGCTTTTACCGGTGAGACACCTTGCTTTGGCAGGGGCAGGATGTCACTTAAAAGCGGTCTAACAAAAAAACCTGATTTTTCCCTTACCTCTATCAGCCCACGGTTCTCAAGTTCCTCGTAAGCCTGGTAAACGGTGGACAGGGAGCGTCCCGTAGCAGCACGTAACTTTCGCAGCGAAGGAAGCTTTTCGCCTGCCAGATATTCTCCTTCCTGAATCTGTTGTTCCAGTTTGTTGGCCAGTTTTAAGTAGTGATATTCCATGTCCTTATTCGTGCCGCCCGCCATCTGTTATGGTTGTTTTTCGCCAAATCTGTATCTGTCCCTATCTAACGACTCATTTATACTATGTAAAGAAAAAAGAGCGGAGCATTAAAGGTTCTGCAAACAGAAGCAGGAAGAGGAAAAGAAGATGAGGGTAGCAGAAAAAACAGAGTGGCTGCTCCGGCTCTTCAAGCCGGAAGACAGCAGCGGTCAGGAAACAGAGAGAGTTGGACTTCATTCAGGTTCACAGGACAAAAGCAGGGTTGTCCATTCGGTTGCAAAGGTTCTTGTCTGCTACGCCATGGCCCTTGCAGTTACCGTTCTTCTGTCCAGGCTTCACTGAGCAAATATTCTGTACTCCTTGCAGGAGACAGTACAAATTACAACAGGCACCAAATGATACAACAGATGGATTTACAGTATAACAGAATAATGCACAGCAAAGACAATTCCGTTCAGAATATAAAATTAAAGCCCGCCTTCAAACGGCTCTTCCGAAAATTTCATAAACAGCCAAAGGCACCTGAAATCCTCAGTGTTTACGGCGATAGAGTTTTCCACGCAAATTTGTCGGCCTCCATCCAGGAATCAGCCATCACCAGGATTCAGCATGGATTGCGTGATTTCAGGGGTAAGCAACGTTTTGATCTGGTTTTTTACTCACATCCGCAACATGGGGATACCAGTGTTGCCAACTTTCTGGAAGATCTCTGTTATTGTAGAATGTTGTTGAGGCCAGGAGCATTCCTGTTTTTAACTATAAGCGGAAAAAGACCGCAACATGTGACGGGTTGGTTCAGAAAAAAAAGAAACAGGGAGACCTCCTGGCTTCGTCAGGCGGGGTTTGTGAACATTACTACTCAAAAAATGGGAATTGGATTTATCCTTGTTGGCGGACAACGACCAGCACAAAAATTTTAAAATATCCCCCCGAATGGGGGAGGGTAAAGATGATTATTCTGATGTATTTTTGTAGTCTGCAACCTCCTGATGCTGCTGATTCCTGTTTTGGACAATCGATGGTAAAAAACCAGATGTTACAGAGTCAACAATGAAAAACAAACTTGAGAAAAATAGAATGAATACTCGATCAGATGCCCTTCTCCTTACAGAGAAAAAAGACAACACTACCTGGTTAACACTGAACCGGCCAGCTGTGCTGAATGCCCTCAACCACTCATTGCTCCTGAAGATTAAAAATGAACTGGAAAAGATTAAAGATGATCCCAACATTCAGGCAGTAGTGATCACCGGAGCTGGTGATAAAGCTTTTTCTGCAGGTGCTGATATCCAATATTTACATCAGGCATCTCCCTTAGAGATACGAGAACTTGCCCAACTGGCAGTATCCGTTACCCGGCTCATCGAAAATCTGGGAAAAATATCAATTGCCCTAATCAATGGCTTTGCTTTAGGCGGCGGCCTTGAACTGGCTGAATCCTGTATGTTAAGGGTTGCCGTCAATTCCGCAAAGCTCGGGCATCCAGAAGTGAGAATCGGTGCTGTGGCCGGCTGGGGTGGAACAACACGGTTGCCGCGTCTTATTGGAAAAAGCCGGGCTGCGGAGCTACTCCTTACAGGAAGAATGATCAATGCAGATGAAGCCCTCCAACTTGGATTGCTCACTCGTGTTACAACTCCCGAAGATTTGCGGAAAGAGGGTGAAAAACTGCTGCAGGAAATCCTGCAGAATGCTCCTGTCGCCGTCAATTTAACCTGGGAGGCTATCCACAGAGGTTTGGATGTGTCAATTGATGAATCAATCAAGTTGGGAGCAGATTATTTTGGTCTGGTTGCCTCAACTGAAGACTTTAGATCTGGAACAGAAGCCTTTTTACAAAAACAGAAAGCAGAATTTCATGGAAAGTAAAATTTGAAAATATGTATATTTTCGTGATCCAGAAGAAAACATTATCAAAATTCAATCATGATTGATTAAAGACTTTACTTTTATAGCTACAGGTAAACATTGCTGATCGAAATAATATCACACACGCCACGCTGGGTATTTATCCTCTTCTTTGTTCTTTTGGTTCTTGGTTACCTGCAGAGTAAAACAAGAACAGTTGGTCGGAAAAAAGTAGTCATACTTCCCTGCACCATGATTGCCCTATCGTTCTATGGAGTTATCTCAGCCTTCGGAATCAGTGCTGTTGGAATTGTTTTATGGTTCATTGGAGCGGCAACCACCACCTGGATCGGCTTGATGCTCGGAAGCCCTAAAGGGATTGTCTACAAAGATGACATCCATTCCGTCATACTTCCAGGAAGCTGGATCCCATTACTC
>CAZKBZ010000124.1:0-7091 GCA_964551175.1 uncultured Desulfobulbus sp. | reverse complement strand
GCAACAGGTCACGCATGGCAATGATCACCAGCGGCACGGTCAGGATTGCACCGAAGATAAATCGCTTGCGCATGTAATCGTATTCAGGATTTTGTTCATCTTCATCAAGTGTAATGGTCCGGGCTTCCAGGGCCATGCCGCATTTCGGGCAGTTTCCGGGCTCGTCCTGAACAATTTCCGGATGCATGGGACAGGTGTATTCCGTCTTGACTGAAGCTATCGGAACAAGTGGTTCCAGGGCCATGCCACACTTGGGACAACTGCCCGGCCCATCCTGTTCCACCTCAGGGTGCATGGGGCAGGTATAGAGTGTGCCGGTTTGCGGCTGCTCTTCCACTACAGGCTCCAGGGTTGTGTCGGTTTTGATAAATGCGGCAGGATCTTTACTGAACATAGTCAGGCAGTGGTCACTGCAGAAATAGTAGGTTTCATCCTCATGAACATAGGGCGTAAATCCATTTTTATCGTCAGTGCTCATACCGCAGACCGGGTCAACATAACTGGCGGTTGCCTGGTGATGATCGTGTTGATGTGGGGTTATTGAGGTTGTCATGGGATCACCTCCTGTACAGCATGAAATATTTATTGGAGACTACCTTGCTTTTTTTTAATTTCTGTGTGGTTTTAGAGAATTCCTCTACTATTTACCTTGCATGGAATGAGCCGGAATGGCATCAATCTGTCTTGCTATTGATAACTATGTGAAATAGTGATTAAAAAAAACAGGTTAAACCAAAGGATAAAAAAACAGGAAATACAGGTGTCTTAAAATAAGGCAGTTTGACTGTTTTGAATCATAAAAAGTGCCTGCAATCAAGGCACTTTTGTTCATGAAGATGGTTTTTCTGATAAAGAGATGGTTCGCTGGAATACCGAATAAAAGATGGGAGTTGTATTTTGATAACCTATTCTGTTACGCCTTGCTTCATCCAGGAGATGATAGCGGACAGTTACTGTAAGAGTACTTCCGGCAGAAACCTTCTTTTTTTTCCATTTGAAAGTTAATTGCCTGGAAATATCTTTTTTCAGTCTTGTGTCCCACAGATCGACAATAAAGGGACGCCACATGATGGTCCGCTTGAGCGTGTATGTTTTCTCTTTTATCACTGTACCTGAGGGATCGGTCAGGGAAAAGAGGACTGTCAGGTGACGGTCCGGTGTGCCTGTGGGCAGAAAATGATCTGCTCCGATATTGGTCAGGGTTAGATTTGCCTGTGTTTTCTTGCCATTATTAAAAATTTCAAGATCGGCCTGAAGCGCCTTTTGTACTGTTTCCCTGTCATGCCCACCCAGCCAGAGGTGACGACCGGCCTGCCTGCTTTGCCCGTCATCTGCAGCCGGCCTGTTGATTTTCGGCATATGACAGTTGGTGCAGTTAATGGTTGCAGCCTGTCCCCTCCTGATCTCACTGACTGTTCCGCAGGGCGGCATGCGAAAAAAGGTATCCCAGCGTTTGCCTGAAACCACGTGACACTGGCGGCAGACCCCGATTCCGTCGATCATTTGCGGATCAAATCGGGTGGGGTGGGGCGCCTCGGCGTCCGCATAGGGGCCTGTGATCACGCCATCCCTGAGATGACAGACCACGCAGGTGACGCCTTCCTGCTGAAGTTCCCGGTCAAAGTCATGGTTTTTTTCAAGAATGGGCTTGAAACGTTCCCTGTCACTGAACCCGAGTACAAGATTTTCCTGCTGATTCTGCAAAGGAATATGGCAGTTCAGACAGATCTGCTGGTTGCCGTCAAAGATCAGATCTACCTGGTAGTAGGGGTCTGTCCAGGCTTTGGCGTGCATGCTGGCTGACCATTCACGGTAGATTTGAGAGTGACATTCACCGCAGGATGCGGCATTCAGCGATTCCAACCCTTCCGGTGGATCGGTGATGGCCATGGGCAAGGCAAAATCATCGCTGACCACGAAGATATTCATCGGCCGAATCATACGCCAGACCAGGAATACGATAGCCGCAAGGAAAATGATTGACCAGATAATCCTTTTCCGTGTTGCTCTACCCGTCATTTTGTTGAAAACCTGTTTTTTGATCTCTCTTGCAGAGAAACGATACAATCCGACCTGACAATTTCAAGTGCCTCAATGGTAGCCTGAATGATCGTATCGCCGACAACACCTCTGCCGGCCCAGTTATTCCCCTCGCGGATATATAGATCTTGAAGTTCCTGTTCAACCTGGTGCAGGGTTGATTCGGGATCCTGGCGGATTTTTGGTTGGAAATAGGACAAGATATTGTCCATGATTTCCTGTTGTTTTTTTTTCTGCCAGGCCATATCAAAAACTGATCACCTTGTCACTCATTTTTATCAGATTGTAGAGATCAATCTGTTTTGCCCTTTGATGATATTTTTTCTCCACACCGTGGAGGTCAAGAAGTTTGCCTCAGGCCTGCAGCAACCCTTTGGAAAGGGTAAAGAGTTTAGCCTGATTCAGAACGGGATATTTATCTGAAGACAGGGAAGCATAGTTAACGCACGGACCATCTAGAAAAATAGTAACTTCATCGTTTTGTTTCAGCATCAGGTTTCCAATCCTGAAACAGTTCCAGAGGATTTCAGGGTTGTCGCTGCAGGCTACCAGTCCGATTTTCATCGGAATAACTCCTTTATAGTTATGTTTAATAAAATAGCGTGAGTTGGTTGTGAAAAATCAGCAATTATGCAGTTAAAAGGTTAAAATCTTGTCTGCCTCCATTGAAATTTCATATAAATCATCCATCCAACCGATGGGGCAGGTGCTTGATCCCTCCAGACCGTGGGATTTCATGCAGACACCTCAGACGTAAAATTCGCCCTCATACTGATTAACCTGACTCATCACATCAAATTTTTCTGTGCTTGCCTGTTCAAATAATACGCCTTTTCCAAGCATGAAAACGCTTACATCATCTCCTTTTTTTACTCCAACATTTGCCAACCGCATGGCATTATAAATTGTCTCTCCGTCGTTTGTGCTGATAATAAAGAGAATGTTCATAGTCGAGCCGCCCTCCCTGGGTAAAAGGTTTGTATGCATTTATATTCTATAATTTGTTTTCCCGTTTTAACTTGGTAAGAAGAAAATCAGCACCAGCAAGAGAAAGTGAGAGCTGCGGGGCAAGTTGTTTCGGGGTAATGGCACCTTTGCGTACACAAGTCATTACTTCTTCCTCCAATTCGTCCAGCCAGTCCTCAAAAAGTCCTACTATTTCAGGATTACTGACGGCCTGGAGTTGCCTGGATGCTGCAACACGGTTGACCAGGCTTTGACACATCTTGGTTGGATCGACACCTTCGTCCATGCATTCGGCTAGTCAGAGATTTACCATGCTGCCTACTTTTGATTCACCGGTACTGCCAAGAATATTTTGTAAAAATTCAAACCGTTCTTCTTCATTCTGATGGCTGAGCAGCTCACCTAAAACCTGTGCGATTTCAGCAAGTGCTGTCGCCGGTTCCATCTGTCTGAGATTTTCTTGAAGCGATATCATAGTAATTAATTCCTGCCTTTTTATTTTTTAATAAAAGAGAAAAGAGTAACCATCTTACTGTTGATCAGAGCAAGTTTCGGATTAGCCAAAGCCTTTTTTTTGAGCCAGCAGTCCCTCGGCCAATTGGAGTAGACCACTTATCTTGTCAACAACGCTATCGTCGGTCAGACTATAGTAAACAAATGGTCCTTTTCTTTTAACAGAAACAAGTAATGTACGCCGGAGTTCCCGTAAATGATGGGAAACAAGAGGCTGGGAGAGCCCCAGTTCTTCAACAAGGACAGAGACTGACTTTCCTTTTTTTTCAAGTGACAGGAGAATGCGCAACCTGTTGACATCTGAAAGGCTTTTGGCCAGAAAAGAAATTTCTTCCAACTGTTCCGACGTAATAGTCTGGGAATTTTCTGCAGGTAATTGCATGGTATTGATCAGGTTTTATTGTTAGCATATAAGCATATGCTTATATGCGACTTGCGAAAAAGTCAAGCATACTTTTTTCTAAATTGAAAAGTAGATGAACTGAGTATAAAATAGATCTTTACAAGTTTTATATAAATGTATACTTATATGATTATACTGTAAGTAAAGTCGAAAATTTCAGCCATCAGAAAATAAATGGATAACACTGCTATTTTACGCCGTTTTGGGAATTTGATCTTTCTTCTATTGATTTCCCTGTGCTCCTTCAATGTTCATGCAGAACAAGGTTACCAGGATACTCTCCTTGATGAAGCACGGAAAGGAGGATATCAGTTAATTGATCTTGACACCCTTCAGAGCCTCTATCAAAATAAAACGAAAAATTTTTTATTAATCGACACACGTCAGGAGTGGGAATATCACTCCGGATATATAAAAGGTGCGGTAAATTTTCCCCTGGAGCCGACCTGGTTGGCGAGAATGACCCAGCGAGGCGCTCTGGAACAGTTTCTCGGGCCTGACAAGTCAAAAATCCTTGTCTTTTACTGAGCAGGCCTCACTTGAGTCCGCAGCGACTCCGCAGCCCGTGTGGCTGTTTCACTTGGCTATGAAAATGTTTATCGTTATCCTGAAGGATTTCCTCAATGGTATGAGAAAGGTTTGCCCAGTGTTAAAACCGAGTTTTCGGAACTGAGCACTCAAATCGCATCAGGACCATCACAAGCTGCTGTTCCTCCACAAGGTCTGACACTTCTCCTGACCCTGCTGGGAGTATTTATTGGTGGAATGGCCTTGAATCTCACTCCCTGTGTGTATCCACTGATCCCAATAACTGTTTCATATTTCGGGGGACGTTCCGGAAAGAGTCAGGGAAAACTTGTCGCCCATGGATTTTGTTACCTTGTTGGCCTTGCTACAACGAACTCCATACTCGGGGTAACAGCTGCAATGACAGGCGGACTCATGGGATCGATTCTCCAGAATAGTATGGTCCTTGTCGGTGTTGCCCTGGTACTGCTTCTTTTTGCGAGCAGTCTTTTCGGTTTCTGGGAGCTGCAGTTGCCAAGTGGTTTAACCCGGGCAGCTGCAAAATCTTATGCCGGATATTTCGGCACTTTTTTTATGGGCTTGACCCTAGGGGTTATTGCCGCGCCATGTATCGGCCCCTTTGTCTTAGGATTACTCACCTGGGTGGCAAGTATCGGGCAGCCCTGGTTTGGTTTTATTATCTTTTTTTCTTTAAGTCTCGGTCTGGGACTGCCCCTTTTCATTCTGGCTCTGTTTTCAGGCAAATTGGAAAAACTTCCCCGGTCAGGAGAATGGATGATCTGGATCAGAAAAGCTATGGGATGGGTCCTGGTCGGCATGGCCGCATATTTTATCAGACCACTGCTGCCGAAAACAGCCAGCATTTTTCTCTATAGCCTTATTGCCCTGAGTGCCGGCATCCACCTTGCGTGGATTGATAAAAGCAAAGCAACTTTTTCAGGTTTCAAGTGGTTGAAAAGAGCGGCCGGGATGATAGGGGTAATTTTAGCCGTATTATTGCTGGGTTCATGGCTTTTGCGCGGACCGGGAGTCACCTGGCAACCCTACTCCGAACAGGTGCTGGTTCAGGCAAAAAAAGACGGCAAGCCTGTTATCATCGACTTTTATGCAACCTGGTGCGCACCATGCCGCGAACTTGATGAAATTACCTTTCATAATCAAGACGTTGTTAAAGAGACCGAAAAGTTTGTTCTTATCAAGCTGGATCTGACTTCCGGTGACAATCCACTGTATCAGGAACTTGTCAAAAAATATAATGTCAAAGGAGTACCCACTGTTATTTTTCTGGATGGAAACGGTCAAGAACGACTGGATTTGCGATTGGTAGATTTTATGAAACCACAGGATTTTATCATTCACATGAAAAAAGCACTATGATCAGAGTGGAAGAAACATCTTTAAAAAAAATATGGACGGCCAGGTAATGGTCCGGAGTGCTGGTGTGCTTAAAATAAACTGCTCCAGCATAAGATTACGCAGCCGGAAATAGTTTCTGAGATCCTTTGATATTTTTATATCTTAGCGGGTTTTGTTTGTCCTAATCAGAACTGAAATAATCAGAGGTGGTAAGGTTTGGCTTGAATTTTTTGACTACTTTTTTGACTACTTTAGGGATGAAAAAAGAACCAACGAATAAAACGATAGAAAATAAGCTCTTCCAATCCCAAAGTCTCTTCCATTCGCCAGTACTCCATATTTCAGTAAGAGTTGCAAAAAAGAACGTCATCACGAAACCGCCAGCAATAATACCCAGAAAAGTTCCCCAGAAATACTGCCGGAATGTCACGCTGGTCAGTCCCATGCCGAAATTCAGAGGAGTGAATGGGAAAAAAACAAGACGCAGGTAGAGAGTAACCGCAAATCCATCGGACTCGATTTTCCGATCATATTTTTTCAGCCGGTTGCCAATTATTGATGCTGCGAAGTCACGACCAAGAAAACGACCAATGAAAAATGCCGCTGAAGCTCCAAGCATGGCTCCGGTAATATTATAAATAAATCCTAAAAATGTGCCAAAAAGCATGGCGCCAATTCCGGTGAATAAGGTGGCGGGTAAAAAAAGACAGATACCAAAAGCATAGAAGAAAATAAATACTACAGGGGCGAGATAGCCTGCTTTACCTATTAACTCCTTTATCTGTTGAGGGTGGAGGTATTCATTTAAGGGTGAAAATCTGAGAAGGATAATGGCCACGATAACAAGAAGAACCAAGAAGAGTGCTTTGATTTTATACATAGTTTTGTTGTCGTGAACGGCCATAATTTCATACTCTTTACCTGTTGTGCAGGCTGTCTTGAACAGCTGTTTTTCGCATGACAAAACAGTTCTTCTGAAATTGTGACTACTCCCTGACCAGCTCTTGTATCATTCCCAAAAACTCTTTGTGCTCCTCCTCAGACATCCCTTCACTGCTTTTATTGAGCAGAGTTTCAACCATTCTGGCGGCAAAATCAGTTCGTTTTTCTGTAGGGACGTAAGGCAGCATCACATTAAGACACTCAGGCATCATTGTTGTCATCATCCCCTGCATCATGCCCGACATGTCGCCCATCGGCCCCATTCCACCTTCACCACCGCCCATCATCTGCATCATCATTTTGGGCATGATCTCCATGAGATTGACGACCTCCATCATTTTAG
>CAZKBZ010000123.1:2111-7095 GCA_964551175.1 uncultured Desulfobulbus sp. | reverse complement strand
GTCAGCCGAAGCGGTTACTACAGTTGGAAAAATCGCTTAATTCAGATAAAAAAGTCTCCCAGGGAGTGCTTCATAGGTTTTTCCTGTGCGAGATAGAACCCCTGTTGCCCTGGACTAGAATTGGCCTTCTTCCCGGCAACAGGGGTTTTTTATGGGACTGTGACAGCTTTGAATTTTGTTTACCTGCAAAGGAGAGATTTTATGATTTTTCCTTGAGGCCACCTTGGATTAAGGGCAGTAATTACAGAGGAGAATTCCTGAATGTCAGAAAAACAAAAAAGTCAGCCATATAACCGGCGCATCACTGATGAGGCGATTTTCAAGGTGACCAAGGAAATAGTGGTCAAGTTTATCGAAGTTGGCCGCCTGACTCCGGTCAACTTTGAGGAGACGTATGCATGCGTGTTCGAGACTGTAAAAGAGTCTGCTAAAGTATTAAATGACAGCTCTTCTTGATCCGGACTTGAATCGGGTGGTTGACCCTGTTTCTCACATCCATATCATGGGTGTCTGCGGAACAGGTATGGCCGCCCTGGCCGGAATGCTCAAGGACAGCGGCTTCCAGGTTAGCGGATCTGATCAGAATGTTTATCCTCCCATGTCCGATTTTCTGGACCGGGCCGGGATTGAGGTGATGGAAGGATACAGGCCTGAAAATCTGCAACCACGTCCGGACCTGGTCATTGTAGGCAACGTGATTCAGGCAGTTTTTGCAGAGGCTGAAGCATTGGCAGATCTGCGGATACCCTATCTGTCCATGCCACAGGCCCTGGCACATTTTTTCCTCGAGGGCAGGAAATCTCTGGTTGTTGCCGGTACGCACGGCAAAACCACGACCTCTTCCATGCTGGCAACAGCCCTGTATCGGGCAGGCAGTTCACCGGGTTTTCTGATTGGAGGTATTGTCGAGGCCTTTGCCGGTAATAACCGTATTGGTACGGGCGATTATTTTGTGGTGGAAGGAGATGAGTATGATACGGCCTTTTTTAACAAGGTCTCCAAATTTCTCCATTACCGTCCCTTTTGTGCCATCCTCACATCTATTGAGTTTGACCATGCTGATATCTTTACAGATCTTGATCAGATCAAGGATTCATTTGCCGGGTTTGTCAGGTTGATACCACCTGATGGAGCCCTGGTAGCCTGCATGGATGACCCTGTTGTTGCAGAGATTGCCACCCTGTCCAGAGCGCAGCTAATCAGTTACGGCACCGGCGATGGCTGTCAATTCCAGTTGCGTGATCTTGCGGTTTCAGGATTGACCACTACTTTTACCGTTTACAGGGAAGATGTACGCTACGGTGATTTCAGCCTGCCCATGCCGGGTCTGCATAACGGGCTTAATGCATTGTCTGTGATCGCACTCATGGACCATCTTGGCTTTGCAGCCGCTGCCATCAAACAGGGACTGGCTTCTTTTGAAGGTGTTAAACGACGTCAGCAGATCAGGGGTGAAGTTGGCGGTATTACTGTAGTGGATGACTTTGCCCATCATCCCACGGCTGTGCGGGAAACCATCCGGGCTTTACGTCTTGCCTGGCCAAAGCGTCGTCTGATCATAGTCTTTGAACCTCGAACCAATTCCAGCCGGCGTGCGGTCTTCCAGCACCAGTATGAAGATGCCTTTACTGATGCTGATATTGTGGTTGTCCGGGAAATCATTCCCCTTGCAACTGTGCCGCCTGAAGATCAGTTTTCATCCTCCATGCTGGTAGACGCCCTGGGTGAACGGGGGATAGCGGCTCAGTATTTTCCAGACACGGATACCATTCTTGAATTTTTAGTTGACCAGGCCAGGCAGGGTGATGTCATTGCCATTTTATCAAACGGTGGTTTTGATGACATTCACGAGCGATTGCTGGCCGGGCTGGGCAATGATACTGTCGCGGAATGAATAAATATTCATTTGATCCTTGTTTTGTATCAAGTCAGTATCCTTATGAATTTCTGATCTGTAAATCGTTTTCCAGTGGGTTTTTTTCTGCTTATCGTGTAAAGAGAATCTGGCTGTTGATATTTAAAATTTGCCGGTGGTCGATCCGGGTTTACCGGGGTCAGGAAAAAACAGTGAACAGGTATGCCCGGCAGCGGTCAACAACCAGCTGGTTCATTGTATTGTTTTTTTGAAAAAATAAGGAGTGACTCTATGAAGATTGCGGTCATGAAAGAAACCCATCCCGGGGAAAAACGGGTTCCCCTGATACCACCAACAGTTGATAAGCTGGTCAAGCTCGGTGCTCAGGTGGAAATCGAGTCCGGTCTTGGTCTGACCTGTCGATTTGATGATGCGGATTACCAGAAAGTCGGGGCCACTATCGGCAGCTCCCGGGAGGATATGCTGGGCTCGTCTGATATCGTCCTGCGCTTGCGTAAACCGCCCATGGATGAGATAGAGCTGATGAAAAAAGGATGTATTCATGTCAGTTATCTGGATCCATTCAACGAAGTTGAACTGGTTGACAGGCTCAAAGATGGTGGTATTTCTGCCATCAGTCTTGAGATGATTCCCCGGACTACCATTGCTCAGAAAATGGACGTACTTTCTTCCCAGGCCAACCTGGGCGGTTACGTGTCTGTCATTCTTGCAGCAGAACACCTGGACAAGGTATTTCCCATGATGACCACTCCGGCAGGCACTATTAAACCGTCCCGGGTGTTTATCATTGGTGTCGGCGTTGCAGGCCTGCAGGCCATTGCCACGGCCAGACGCCTTGGTGCACGGGTAGAGGCCTTTGATACCCGGCCGGTAGTGGAAGAACAGGTCAAATCTCTTGGAGCAAAATTTGTTAAAGTGGATCTTGGCGATACCGGCCAGACCAAGGACGGTTACGCCGTGGAACTGACCCCGGAGCAGATGGCCAAGCAGAAGGAGGAAATGGTCAAGGCCTGTGCCAAGGCCGACGTGGTTATTACCACGGCCCAGTTGTTTGGTCGTCCTGCACCACGGATTGTTGACAGAGCCATGATTGCAGATATGCAGCCGGGATCGGTTATCATCGACATGGCCGTGGAAACCGGCGGCAATGTGGAAGGGGCCGAAGTAGATAAGATTGTAGAAATTGAAGGCGTTAAAGTCATCGGCCTGGGCAATCTGCCCGGTCGGGTGGCCGAGACTGCCAGCCAGATGTACTCGTCCAACCTTGGTAACTTTGTCGACCATTTCTGGGACAAGGAGGCCAAGGTCTTCAACATGAACCGGGAAGACGAGATAATGAAGGGTGCCCTGATCACCCATGACGGCGAGATCGTCAGTGAAATGTATAAGTCCATTATGAATAAGTGAGGATAGAGATGGAACCGGTATATTTAACCTTTGTTTTTGTATTGGCAATTTTTCTGGGCTTTGAGCTCATATCCAAGGTGCCGTCCACCCTGCATACTCCGCTCATGTCCGGGTCAAATGCAATTTCAGGTATTACCCTGATCGGTGCACTGGCCTCCCTGCAAACCGATAATCTGGCGTTTTCCGCCATTCTTGGAACCCTGGCAGTTACCTTTGCTACAATCAATGTTGTCGGTGGCTACATGGTAACCAACCGGATGCTGGAAATGTTTAAGAAAAAAGATGAAGGAGGTGCACAATGAGCCCTCTTCTCATCAACTTTGCCTATGTTGTCTCGGCAGCTCTGTTCATTTTCGGACTGAAAATGCTCAGTTCACCGGCAACGGCCCGGCGCGGCAACCTGCTTTCCGCTCTGGGCATGTTCATCGCCATTGTTGTTACCCTGCTGGCGCAGGGACTTGATTATAAATGGATTATCCTGGGTATGGCCATTGGAACGGGCATAGGTGCATATGCTGCCATTAAGGTGGAAATGACTTCTATGCCTGAAATGGTTGCCCTGTTCAACGGGTTCGGCGGTATTTCAAGTCTGCTGCTTGCCTGGGCGGAATATCACCAGCATCCGGAGATGTCGGTCTTTATCGCCATCGTGGCTTTTCTGTCCGCCTTTATCGGCGGTGTCACCTTTACCGGCTCCATGGTCGCTTTTGGCAAGCTGTCGGGCAAGATAACCCAGAGTGCCGTGGTCTTCAAAGGTCAGCATATAATCAATGCTGCCATCCTGGCAACAGCTGTTTTCGCCGCTGCGCTCTTCTGCATGACGCCGGCTTCAGGTTTTGGCTATACCCTGTTTATTCTGATTGTTCTGGTGGCACTCGGCTTTGGTGTGACCTCCACTATTCCGATTGGTGGAGCAGACATGCCGGTTGTTATTTCCCTGTTGAACAGTTATTCCGGTCTGGCAGCCTGTGCCGCCGGTTTTGTTATCTCCAATAACATCCTGATCGTCGCCGGTGCACTGGTCGGCGCCTCCGGTATGATCCTGACCAACATCATGTGTAAGGCCATGAACCGGTCCCTTTCCAATGTCCTGTTTTCCGGTTTTGGAACGACGACAGCCGGACAGGGTGCAGGCGACGGACCCCAGGGTGAAGTTCGTCCCGCCTCGGCTGAGGATGTCTATTATATCCTGGAAGCTGCTGATTCAGTTGTTTTTGTACCCGGTTACGGTCTTGCTGTTGCCCAGGCCCAGCACGTGGTCAGGGAGCTTGGCGATCTGCTGGAAGCAAACGATACCGAAGTATCCTATGCCATCCATCCGGTTGCCGGTCGTATGCCCGGCCACATGAACGTTCTGCTGGCTGAGGCCAACGTACCTTATGATCAGCTGGTGGAGATGGATGACATTAATCCCCGCATGGATAGTGTGGACGTGTGCGTAGTTATCGGAGCCAATGATGTTGTCAATCCTGCCGCACTTGATGATGAGTCCAGCCCGATATACGGCATGCCGATCATAGAAACTCACAGGGCGAAAACCGTTATCGTACTGAAACGCTCCATGAATCCAGGTTTTGCCGGTATTCAGAATGCACTGTTTTTTGCTGAAAATGCCCGTATGTACTTTGGTGATGCCAAGGCCTCTATCCAGGCGCTGGTTGCTGAATTCAAGGGAGACTGATCAACATCACGCCCCCGGTT
>CAZKBZ010000123.1:0-2011 GCA_964551175.1 uncultured Desulfobulbus sp. | reverse complement strand
TCCAGGCGCTGGTTGCTGAATTCAAGGGAGACTGATCAACATCACGCCCCCGGTTTTTTCCGGGGGCGTTTACACTCCTTCATAAAGCACATAAAAGGGGTCAGAGTAAAACTTAACCACCGGACAACAGAAGAAAATATTGCAAAATAAAAAGGTTAATTTTACTCTGACCCCTTTTAAGGATACTTTCAATGTTTAAGTTTTGTGACTCAAAAAAAGGCTCTATCTGGTGCCCTGTTGTCATCCTGGTATTCTTTATCATAAATTTGAGGGTAGAGGCAGGGATTGCCACTCCATTTGAACGGGCTTTGGACGGGTTGGTTGCCGGTGCTGTGCTGCTGATCCTGATCTATGTGAGTGGACGGTTTTTCAATGTGTTGAATCCGGCGGACAGCAAAGACTCTGCTGACTGTGTCAATGACAAGGAAAAAAGGTAAGATTGCTGTTCCAGCGATTCCGGAGATTTTTCAACCGCCGGTAATGATCTCAATGGAGTGTTTCAGGTGGGCGATCAGCGAAGAATAGTCAGTGTCATGATTAAGCAGTTTTCCCTGTTGCTCTATCTTTGCAGCGGTATCAGCGAGTTCAAATAATCCCAGGTTGAGCAGGGCCCCCTTTACCTTGTGGCCGGCAACTCCCATGGCAGACAAATCCTCGTCCGCCTCCATTGCTTCAAGGCTGTGCAGATGATTTTCAAGGGAGGCAAGAAAACGGGGCAGGATTTCGTTGATCTTGTCATCTGGAAGCAGGTAGGATGTTTTCATATGTTCCCGGATAACCAGCATGTATGTTGCTCTGTCCAATCGTTTTTCTCCACTTCTCTTTACAGACTGGTAGCTTACACCTACTGTATTGTATAGTTTTTTTTTTCACTGTCCAACTTTTTTTCCTCCTTTTCTTTTCATGGCTGACCTGCAGCAGAAATTTTTAAAGATGCTCACCGGACCATGCCGTGTCAATGCAAAGAGCGGAATGGTAGTGGCGGTTTCCGGTGGTCCGGATTCAATGGCTCTGCTCCATCTGCTGGCTGGTGTTCGGGAGCAGCTTGATCTCGCCCTGACGGTTGTCTGGCTGGATCATGGCCTGCGCCCAAGAGAAACGCCGCTGGAGCACCAGATCGTTGCAGGAGCGGCTGAAACTCTTGAGATACCATTTGTTGCCATACAGGTTGATGCAGCAGATGCTGCTGCCAGACACAATCTATCCATTGAGCATGCAGCCCGGAACCTCCGCTACCGTGCCCTGCGCAGCATTGCCCGGGAGCGCCAGGCTGAACTGATTGGCGTAGCTCACACTGCCGACGACCAGGTTGAAGAAATTCTCCTTCGGCTGTTGCGCGGCAGTGGACGCAAGGGGCTGTCAGGCATGAATATGCGCAGCAATGATCTTGTACGGCCTCTGTTGTGCACGAATAAGTCCGAACTGATTGACTGGCTGGAAGAAAGGGAGATTGAATACTGTCTTGATTCCTCTAATGAGGAGTTGAAATATCTCCGTAACCGGGTTCGTCTTAAGTTATTACCTTTTCTTGAAAAAGAATTTGATGTGTCCATCAGAAAATCGTTGCGCAAAACAGCTGACAGCCTTGCAGAAGATGAACAACTGCTTGCAGAGTTGACTGCTGCAGCGATAGCAAAGGTTACCAGGAAAGGGGAGGGGGCACCGGCAACAGAGACATCCATGCAGATCATGCGTCAGCCGTTCTGCAGACTTCATGCAGCTCTGCAGCGTAGAGTAGTAGAACAGCTGCTCTGGCAGATGGGGAGCAGGGCGGGTTACGACCATATTCTTCTCATCGTCGAGGCTGCCGCTCATGGCAGGAACAACAGCGAACTGCACCTCAGTCAAGGTTTGCGACTAGGTGTGTACCGTGACTATCTTGAATTATCTTATCCGGCTGGACGTATTCCCTGGCGTGGCCGCCTCCTTTCATGTGACCAATAACAAGTTTGGTGATTATGATATCTCCGAGTTATAAACCCCGTGAACAGCAACTCTTTCAAGAGATTTT
>CAZKBZ010000122.1:0-7131 GCA_964551175.1 uncultured Desulfobulbus sp. | reverse complement strand
ACAAATGTGAACAAGCTGGTTGCGGAAAAAGGCGGCGAACAGCTGTCACCGGAGCAGGTTCTTTCTCTGGTGGAAGGTAATACCCTCCAGTTGAAAGGATATGACACTGATGCTTACCTCTACATGGATCGTTCCGGAAAAATCTTTGCTGTTGACGCGTATAACAACAAGGATCTCGGCCAATGGGATGTCAGTGACCTGGGTGAGTTCTGTATCCGTATGCAGAACTGGTGGTACACCGACCTGATATGCTACCTGGTGTTCCAGGTCGGGGATACCTATAAACTGACAACCAACAGTGGGGTTATTCGGTTTTCAGCTATTCGTTATACCGGCGACTACAAAAACAGCTATTATGCTGTCCATGAGAGAAAGAGTTACCGCAAATCGATTCGTTCCGGTACAGAGGTCGAAAAAACGTCAGTCGCAACTGATGCCGACTCTGCAGAAACCGAATCAACACCTGATCCTGATCTGCCCGACAAAACAATTGTCGAGGAAAACACCTATTCAATATCCCAGGAAAACAGAAATCTTCGCTCCACGGTCAAATGGATGGCACGGGATTGCCCAGGATGCAATCTTTCTGAAACCAACCTGAAGAAAGCGGACCTCGTTGGAGCAAAACTTGCCGGAGCAAACCTGAGCGGTTCCAACCTGCGCATGGCCAACCTGCGAAGAGCCGACCTGGAGGGAGCAAACCTGGAAGATGCCATTTTAACCTACTGTAACATGCCGGGAGCAAACCTGCGAAATGCCAACCTGAGGGGTGCAAACCTCCAAGGAGCCAACCTGATCCGGGCCGACCTTACAGGTGCTGATCTTACAGGAGCTGATCTTGAAGGCGCTCTGCTCGAAGGGGTCAGGGGTCTGAAAAAATAAAAAAAAGGGAATAGGAAAAAGGGAAAAATAAGTACAGGTACACCTTCTCTTCCCTCTTCTCTTTTCCCTCTTTCCTGTTCTGAAATATTTACACAACAACACTACTGCCATGTCTGCACCCTTTGTTCACCTGCACGTACATACCCAATACTCCATGCTGGACGGTGCCATCCGTCTGGATGATCTGATCGACAAAAGCCGGGAATACGGCATGAACAGCGTTGCTGTTACCGATCATGGCGCCATGCACGGTGCACTGGAGTTCTATACCAAGGCAAAAAAAGCCGGAATCAAGCCACTTGTGGGCTGCGAATTCTATATTGCCCGGAAAAGCCATCTCATCCATGATAAGACAGCAGGTCACAACTTCCATATTGTTCTGCTGGCCATGAACAGAGCAGGCTACCAGAACCTGATGAAGCTGGCATCCATAGCACAGACAGAAGGTTTTTATTACAAACCCCGCATAGACCGGAAACTCCTGTATGAGCACCAGGAAGGATTGATTGCCCTGACCGCCTGCCTGCATGGTGAAATCCCCTGGCGCATTACCCACAACGATATGAATGGAGCCAGAACAAAGGCGCTTGAACTGCAGCAGATCTTTGGTGACCGGCTCTACTTTGAGATCCAGGAAAACGGCATTGACGAGCAACAGGTGGCCAACAAGGGCTTGATGCAGCTGGCCGATGAACTGGGTGTCAAACTGGTGGCCACCAATGACTGTCATTACCTCAACCGGGATGAATCCTATGCCCATGAGGTGCTGCTCTGTATCCAGACGGGAAAGACCATTACCGATCCCAACCGGTTCCGCTTCTCAACCGATGAGCTCTATTTCAAATCTCCGGAAGAAATGGCGCGCCAGTTTGACTACTGTCCGGAAGCAGTTGCCAACACTCTGGAAGTGGCAGAGCGCTGTAACCTTGAACTCACCTTTGGTGAACATCATTTTCCAATTTTTCCGGTTCCTGAAGATGAATCCCTGGAAACTCTTTTTGAAAAGAGCTGCTGGGATGGACTGGAGACGCGGCTTGATCATCTGCGGGAACTCCGTGAAGTCAGCCCGGAGCTGGAACAGCAGTACCGTGACAGACTGACCATGGAGATCTCCGTTATCCAGGAGATGGGTTTTGCCGGCTATTTCCTGATTGTTGCCGATTTTATCAACTGGGCCAAGAGTAAACATATTCCTGTCGGACCGGGACGCGGCTCAGGGGCCGGCAGCCTGGCTGCCTTCTGCATGTCGATTACGGACATCGACCCCATCCCCTATGGGCTGATCTTTGAACGTTTTTTAAATGTTGAACGGATGTCCATGCCTGATTTTGACGTGGATTTCTGTAAGGACAGGCGTGACGAGGTTATCGAATATGTGCGCAGCAGGTACGGCGGTGACAAGCACGTGGCCCAGATAGTCACCTACGGCACCATGAAGGCACGGGCCGCTCTGCGGGATGTGGGCAGGGTGCTTGAAGTGCCCCTGCCGCTGGTGGACCGCATTGCCAAACTGGTTCCCGAGGAACTCAAAATCACCCTGAAAAAGGCCATTGAGAAAGAACCCCGGCTGCGGGAAGCCATGAAGCAGGATGAAGTACGCGAACTGCTCACAGTTGCCCGGACCCTGGAGGGACTGTCCCGGCACAAGTCCACCCATGCTGCCGGTGTGGTGATCTCCCCCAAACCCATGGTGGAGTATTTACCCCTCTGTGTAGGATCAAACAAGGAGGTTCTGACCCAGTATGATATGAAGTACACCGAGATGACCGGGTTGATCAAATTCGATTTCCTGGGTTTGAAGACGCTTACGGTCATTGAACGGGCACTGAAACTGATTGAGCAGGACATCGGTTCCCGGCTGGAGCTGGATAAAATCAGCATGGAGGACCCGAAAACCTTTGATCTGCTCTGCGAGGGAAACAGCCTTGGTGTATTTCAGCTCGAAAGTGACGGCATGCGTGAGCTGCTGGTCAACATGAAGCCGGAGCAGTTCTCAGACCTTATCGCCCTGGTTGCCCTCTACCGGCCGGGACCGCTTGATTCGGGGATGGTAAACCAGTTTGTTGAGACCAAGCACGGTCACCGGCCGCCCGAATACCCGCTGCCCCAGATCAAGCCGGTACTTGAGGAGACCTACGGCGTTATCGTCTACCAGGAACAGGTTATGAAAATCGCCAACATCCTGGCTTCCTACAGCCTGGGTGATGCCGATATCCTGCGTCGGGCCATGGGCAAAAAAATTCCCGAGGTCATGGAAAAGGAACGGGAAAAATTCATGAACGGTGCCCGCGCCAATAACATCCCCGAAGACAAGGCCACCTATGTTTTTGATCTGATGGCAAAATTTGCCGGCTACGGCTTTAACAAGTCACATTCTGCTGCCTATGCCCTGATCGCCTACCAGACCGCTTACCTTAAAGCACATTATCCGGCCCAGTTCCTGGCCGCCCTGCTCTCCTGTGACGTGGACAATACCGACAAGGTGGTTAAATACATCAACGAGTGCAAACAGATGGGTATTGACGTCCTGCCGCCGGATATCAATGAATCGGATCATGATTTTACAGTGATCAGGGATCGTATCAGGTTTGGGCTGGCTGCGGTCAAAAATGTCGGCGATGCCGCCCTGGATTCCATCATCGAAGAGAGGACAGCTCACGGAACATACACCTCGCTTGCTGATTTCTGCGGCCGCATCGATCCCGGGCGGGTGAACCGCAAGGTTCTGGAAAGCCTGATCATGGCCGGTGCCTTTGACTCCATGAACGTGAAGAGGTCGCAACTCATGGCTGTTCTGGATGAGGCACTGGAACAGGCCAAGGCTGTTCAGCGCGACCGGTTAAGCGGTCAGATGAGCCTGTTTTCCCTGACAGGAGAAGAGAGCAGCAGGCCGGGAACAGAACTGCTGTTTCCTGATATTGAAGAATGGCCGGAGCTGAAAAAACTGAGACATGAAAAAGAGACCATCGGCTTTTTTCTTACCGGTCATCCCCTGGAACGAGTCATCAACGATATCCGCATGGTTACCGATGTTGAAATAGCTGAACTGGACAACTGCCGCGAGGGCCAGGTTATCCGAGTGGGCGGACTAATCCAGAATATCAAGGAGCACAAGTCAAAAAAAGGGGACCGCATGGCCTTTACCATGCTTGAAGATATGAGTTCAAAGGTTGAAGTGATCGTTTTTCCCAACACCTTTGCCCACTGCTCCGAGCTTCTGGGAACAGATGAACCGCTGGTTGTGCTGGGCACGGTTCAGCAGGGAGAGCGGGGAGCAAAAATTATTGCAGAAGCCATCGACCCCCTGGCTGAGGCCATGGAAAAGTATACTGAAAAAACAATGATCAGGCTGCAGGCAAACCGGACAATGCGTACCCAGCTGATACAGCTCAAGGATATGCTGTACCAGTTCCACGGCACAAGTCCGGTCAAGTTAACGCTCCACTTTGACGGGCGGGGCGAGGTGGACATTGAAATGCTCAAGGATCTTACAATCCGGCCCTGTCCGGACTTTTTTCACCGGGTCAAAGAATCATTTGGCCCTGAGAGCCTGTCCGTACAGATGAAGCAGGTGGAAATCAAGCGTCAGCAGAGACGATCAGGGTATAAACGTACAAACGCCTGATCGTTTATGCAAAGCAAAGCCCACAGTCAGGACAGGTGGCCTGAGTAGTGGGAAAAGTACAGCCGCATGCCGGACAGGTGGCGTTTTCAGCAGCCGTGTTGAACACCGCCCCGGAATAGGTTGTGTCATGCTCTTCCAGACCGGTCGCACGAACATGTTCCTGCTCAAGAATTGCCATTACTTCCTGCACATCCGACATCCTGACCTGCACCAGCAGATCGGTGCCGCAACAGCCCTGGCCGCAGCCGGCGCCTTCTTTGACAGCCAGTGAAGGAATACCCTCACGTTCCAGCAGGATCTGCAGCTCCTTCATCTGCATCACCGGACCCTTTCTGATGTTCACCATCTCATCATCGGGACTCAACTCCATGTTCCGGGCGGCTTTGTTCTGTTGTTTCTGCTGCTCAAGTTCCAGCATCTGGACACCGGTGAGTAATTCAACATTGCAGGCAGCACAGGTAGTAATCTCCGCTCGATACTCGTCATTACAACTGGGGCAGTATTTCAGTTCAGGTTCAATTATTCGATTCATTTTCTCTGCTATGCGTTGTTACTCCGGCCTGAGATCATAAAATATAACGACTCAGGTCTTCATTATCAGAAATATCCGAAAGCTGGCGGCTAACATATTCCGCTGTGACAGTGAAGACCTGATCTTCACGCTCTGAAGCATCAAAGGACAGCTCGTCAAGGACACGTTCAATCACGGTATGCAGACGACGGGCTCCGATATCCTCTGTTTTGCGGTTCACATCAACCGCTATTCTGGCCATTTCCCGGATAGCCTCTTCCTCAATAACAAGTTCTATCCCCTCGGTTTTCATCAGCGCCGTGTACTGCCTGACCAGAGCATTGCGCGGCTCTGTCAGAATTCGGAAAAATTCTTCCTCGCCCAGGGCATCCAGGTTCACCCGGATGGGAAACCTGCCCTGCAGTTCAGGTGCCAGGTCTGAGGGTTTGTTGAGATGAAAAGCACCCGAGGCAATAAACAGAATATGATCGGTCCGTACCGGTCCATACTTGGTCGTCACGGTCGACCCCTCAACAATGGGCAGCAGATCGCGCTGCACACCTTCTCGGGAAACATCCGGCGCCCCTGATCCGGAACCACCCCTGGAGGCGATCTTATCAATTTCATCGAGAAAGATAATACCGGACTGCTCTGTCCTGCGAATAGCCTTTTCTGTCACACTTTCGCTGTCTACCAGTTTCTGTGCCTCTTCCTTTTGCAGAAACTCCAGCGCCTCCGGAACCTTCAACCTGCGCGGCTGTTTTTTTCCGGGAAAGATTTTGGAAAAGGCGTCCTGCAGGGAAGACTGCATATCATCCATCCCGGATGAGGAAAAAATTTCCACCACGGGTCCCTGCGGTTTGGCAGTGGTAACGGACAACTCGACCTCCCGCTCGTCCAGCTCACCGTTCCGCAGCATCCTGCGAAACTTTTCACGGGTTTGAGCAACAGATGCTTTATGATCTATTTTGCCGGTGTCACCGCCGAAAACTTCATCATACGACAGAGGAATTACTCCCCCGGCAGCCCTGGCCTCGGAACCGGTCGGCTGGTTCCCCGGGGCAGGCGGCAGCAGAAGATCAAGCAACCGTTCTTCCGCTGCCTGCCTGGCCTTTGCAGTAACCCCTTCTTCCTCTTCCTTGGTCACCATGTTGATAGCCAGCTGCAGCAGATCACGGATCATGGACTCAACATCGCGTCCCACGTAACCTACTTCGGTGAACTTGGAGGCCTCAACCTTGAGGAACGGCGACTCGGCAAGATTGGCCAGCCTGCGGGCTATTTCAGTCTTTCCTACCCCCGTGGGTCCTATCATGATGATGTTTTTAGGTGCAATCTCCTCACGGAGAGGAGGCGGAACCTGCTGCCTGCGCCAGCGGTTGCGCAGGGCAATGGCGACAGAGCGTTTGGCATCGTCCTGACCGATAATATACCGGTCAAGTTCCCGAACTGTCTGCCTGGGTGTCAGTGAATTGATTTCTTTCATGAATGGTCAGGTTTATTGGATTTAAATCTTCTCAACAACAAGATTATGGTTCGTATACACACAGATTGAGGCAGCAATATTCATGGCCTCTACAACAATGGTTTCCGCGTCCAGATCAGAATGGTTCACCAGGGCTTTGGCAGCTGCCTGGGCATAGGATCCCCCTGAACCAATGGCGAGAATCCCATCATCGGATTCTATCACATCACCGCTGCCTGAAAGCAGTAGAGAACACTTGTCATCTACAGCAATCAGCATGGCCTCAAGCCGACGAAGCAGCTTGTCGGTACGCCAGTCCTTGGCAAGCTCCACCGAGGACCGCATCAGATTTCCGTTATACTGCTCCAGCTTCTGTTCCAGCCGGTCATATAGAGTAAAGGCATCAGCTGTGGATCCGGCAAAACCTGTAATCACCTTGTCGTGATACAACCTGCGCACCTTGCGAGCCTGGTGCTTGATCACGCTCTGACCAAGGGTTACCTGGCCGTCCCCGGCCATAACCACTTCGCCTTTATGGCGAATAGCAAGAATAGTTGTCGAACGTATTGTTTTCATTTTAATTTTATTTAAAGTTAGACTTCTCTACAGCAAAGAAGATCTCTTTTTCCTGGACCTGCCGGAAAACAC
>CAZKBZ010000121.1:0-7139 GCA_964551175.1 uncultured Desulfobulbus sp. | reverse complement strand
GAAGACACTGTTTCACTGTTATGAAAAATATACATTGACAGACAGATCAGGACAGGAAAATTCCTTTTGCATTGAGATAAAAAAATATATCCAATTTTGGTTTCTACTATGTTGTCTGTTTGCACTCTTGCAGATGGTGTGCCAGTAATTTTCAACTCACTCTATTTC
Organism: uncultured Desulfobulbus sp.; assembly: GCA_964551175.1. Lineage (GTDB taxonomy): Bacteria > Desulfobacterota > Desulfobulbia > Desulfobulbales > Desulfobulbaceae > Desulfobulbus_C. Next base: position 6,971 of record CAZKBZ010000121.1, on the reverse strand, counting down.
TTTATAATGTTCTATAATTCAAAAAGATAGAAGGGAGGTCAATGAAGGTTCTATTGTGCTGAAAGATTAAAGTGTCTAAAAAATGTTCACCATCCGTCAGTTTTGTCTATTTATCAGGCACTATATCACTTACCTGGAACCAAACCTGACGATAGCATATTAAACAACATATTGAAATAACGTACTAATCTAAGGTTCAGCCAAAAATAATAATTCCGGTATGGTTTATGAATAATTTTTATATACAACATACAGAAAAATCCTTTTTGAAAAAACAATCTAGCGTGCAGAAGAGATAATTCTACATGGAAACAAGCCATGAATATACATCGATACTTAATCCTGTGTACATCACTCTTTATTTCCTCTATGTTACCCATACTTGCGTTTGGGGAGCCGGCCCCGCATGAACTTGGCGGCATCAAACTGGGTACTGACATAACGGAATATCCACATCTTGAATATACCAATTTTCTTAAAGAGGTAGTAGTCACAAACTGGAATGGCTTTGCCAAGGGGCTGATTTCATACGGCATCTGTGAGAACCCGGGCAGTATTATTAAAATAAAGTTCAAGTACTCAGATACATCAAAACGATTTTACAAGGGCATATTGCAGACCTACAAAAAACAGTTCGGTGAAGCAAATACATGGGAAGGAGATGTCTTTGGCATACAGCATGTCTGGAAATGGTCTTTTATTGACAGTGAAAACAACCGAATTGCAATGATTCTGCAACATAACCTCAAGAATCCCAAACTCCCGATCGGAACCGTGGTCACCCTGTCCTATCCTGACCGGATTGAAAGCGAAAAGACTTGTTATGACAAAAAACATGCTATGAACAGCAATAATGCTGATCATTCGAATTGTGGTCCTGACTGTCCGCTAAAAAAGGACCTAGACTCCCGGCAGTTCATGGTCCCCAGGTAAACATGACTGCAGGAAGCAAATCCGCATTACATAAAGACTGCTTTCGGCTGAATCAACACAACAGGAAACCTTTTAATGGCACATGATATTTTTCTTTCATACTCTTCAGAAGATAAAAACGTGGCTGATGCCGTCTGCGCCGGCCTGGAAAACCAGGGGATACGTTGCTGGATAGCGCCGCGTGATGTCAGTCCCGGTCAGGATTGGGCGGCAACCATTGTTGATGCCATTGAAGACTGCAGAATCTTTGTGATTATTCTCTCATCCAGCTCCAACAATTCCTCCCAGGTTTTGCGAGAGGTTGAACGGGCGGTTAATGCGGGCAAGATTGTTATTCCCTTTCGTATCGAGGATCTTGTTCCGTCCAAGAGCCTTGGTTATTTTCTCAGTGTTTCTCACTGGCTTGACGCCATAACTGAACCCCTGACAAAACACATTGATGAGCTTGCAAAAAACATAAAACAGTTGACAGATGGGAGTGAGCCGCAAGCGGATTCACAGACAGCAGCATCAGGAATCGACGGCCCGTCCCTGCTTTCAAAATCCGGTGTGCAGATGCAGTCTATCATTCATGACCGGAACAAGCTCCATATCATTATTGCCATACTCCTGACTATTGTTGTCCTCGGCATGGGCTGGTTTTTTTTTGGACGAACCCATCAAGAACCTGCAAATCAGCCGCACATGATGAGTCCTGAAATGAACAGACGCATGAACAATCAAAACTGGAACAACCGGCGTTAGGCTACCTTGAAAAATTGCTTTTTCGCCTAATCTCTGCGTCTCAGGAAAATGAAAAATGCTCACATATGACTAATATGCTGTGCTTTTGAATTTTCCTGTTCCTTGACCTTGAACGAAAAATCTAATTTTTCAAGACACCCGTTAGTCAATGCGCATATCAATATATCAATAACTGAGGAAATTCGTGATTCCTGACTATGATTCGGCCAGGGCATACACCTTTGATCAAATGGCCCGACATTTGCCGCCCGGCCTGCCCTATCACGGTCTACACCATACCCGAGACCAGGTTTTGCCTGCAGTAGAACTGTTCTGCCGGGAAATGAACATTGCCGGTGACAGGAAGTTGATCATTGCAACAGCGGCACTGTTCCATGATATCGGATTTATCAGACAGTATACGGACAATGAAATAATCGGTGCCGAGACCGCTGCTTCAGTCCTGCCTGATTTTGGTTACAGCACTGGAGAGATTGCCGCTGTCAGGAAACTGATCATGGCGACCAGAATGCCACAGCAGCCTGAATCTGTAGAGGAAAAAATTCTCTGCGATGCCGATCTCGCTACTCTGGGCCAGGATATCTTTTTTGAAACAAGCATGATGCTGCGTAGAGAGACAGAGACGTTTCTTAACCCCGTGTCCCTGCGAACCTGGTTTGAAGAACAGTATGCTTTTCTTACAAGACATCGTTATTTTACTTCTGCCGCCTGCGACCATCTCAATGCGACAAAAGAAAAGAACCGGATCGAGTTGCAGACGGTCCTCCACTGTCCCCATGACTTCCGACAGGCATCATGAAAGAACTTCGCCAACTCGCTGACAGACTAGTCCGCAAGGGAGTTTTCCCATCTCGGGACAGGGGCATTGCGATTCTGCAGGCTCTGCAGGATTCAGGCTACACCATCCAACCGGTTTCTCCGAAAATATCTCCTGATGAGGAAGAGTTCCTTGCTGTCCAGGAACGCCTGCAGAAAGCTGATTCCTGGTCTTTACAGCATTTACGCCAGTTTTATGAACAGCGCAGCAAATGGCTCTGGGATCATTATCCAGAACTCTATCTACTCACCGGCAAGGCCGTGCTGCAACTGTCCGAGCCGCTGCTTGCTTATGATATTTTCACTACCGGCCTGAAATCCATAGGAGAAGATGTTCAACTTGACCAGCTTGATACAGAAACGGCCCGGACAGCTGTCGAGCTTATTCGCTCTCAGGCTGTTTCTCTTGCCAAGAGCGGTGCACCATCCACTGCTGAACATCTGCTTCTCCAGCTCATTGATCAGAACGTCAGTGACAGTGAAACCATGGGACTTCTGGGCAGGGTTTATAAAGACATGGCCTTTTCCCGGCCCGGGAAAAAAGAGTATTATCTCCGAAAAGCCTTTACTGTCTATTACCGTACCTATGGTCAGGCAGCACGTGAACATGACCTGGATGGCGCTTATTATAATGGAATTAATGCAGCAACCCTGGCTTTCCTGCGTGGTGACAAAGCCAAGGCCAAAAGTGTTGCGGCAGAAGTTGAACAACTCTGTCTGGCTCTGCAGGTGCAGGAAGGTGAATCCGGTAACTCTTTCTGGCTCGACGCAACTCTGGGTGAGTCGGCCCTGTTGCAGGGAGATCTTGATCGGGCCGGTGAATACTATGAACGGGCATGTGCCAAGGCCGGAAACGATCTTCCTGCTCTTACTTCCATTATCAAACAGGCACGCCTGATTATTGCCCATGGAAAAATCGAGAGCAACATCAAGAGAATGCCTTCCTGCGTGCTCCCTTCCGTCATCGTTTTTTCCGGGCACATGATTGATTCCACCAGCCGGAAAGAAGCCCGCTTTCCCATGGTAATGGAAGGGGAGATAAGAGAAAAAATACGGTTGGAAATAAAACGACTCCGCGGCGGTATCGGCTTTTCTGCAGCTGCTGCCGGCAGTGATATCCTGTTTCTTGAATCCATGCTCGAAAATGGTGGCAGAATTCATGTTGTCCTGCCGGTGGACCTTGAGAATTTCAAGGAGCAGAGCGTACGACCCGCGGGTCACGACTGGGAAGCACGTTTTGATGCTGTTATAAAGGAGGCAGAGTCTTTAACTGTTCTCGATATGTTTAATCCAGGAAATTTTGAAAATTCTCTGGAATTTACCAATATGTATCTTTTCGGGATTGCCCGTATCAAGGCTGAACAGATGGAAACAAACCTGCGTCCCCTGGCTGTACTCCAGCACAATGATACAGGAGGTAGAGGCGGAACAGCCAGCATGGTTCGTCTCTGGCAGGGTCAGCAGGTTGAATACGCTCTAATCAGCCTGCAGAGCAGCGGTGAAGAAAATTTTTCCGTCCCAATATCTCTTGCCCCGCTGCCTGCCACCTGCTCCTGCAAAGAAAAAGCGGAACACCATACCAGTCTTCCCATGCTCTTTGCCGATGTCAGGGGATACAGCCAGTTATCTGAAGATGAAGCCGTCTGTTTCTCAAGCAGTTTCCTGACACGGGTTGCCAAAATTCTACAACGGTTTAACAAAAGAATTCTTTCCAGGCGTACGGCAGGAGATGGCCTCTTTCTTGTCTTTCGTGATCTGGAATCGGCGATTGAAGTTGCCCGCAACCTGCAGAAAATGATCAGAACCCATAACTGGCAACTTGATGACCTGCCGTCAAACCTGCAGATGCGCATCTCACTTGATGCAGGCCCATGCTACTCCTACATTGATCCGGTTATGGACAAACTGGAGTTCTGTGGAAACTATGTTATCCGGGCTGCCCGGCTTGAACCAATCACCCCGCCGGGACATATCTATGCCAGTGATACCTTTGTCGCACTATGTCGTGCCGAAGGTCTTGGCCAGGGGGCATTCAGCTATGCCGGACGTGTCGTACTGCCTAAAGATTATGGAACACTTGCCGTGTTTCATGTAAACCTGTGATGCAGGTTCTTTGAATACAATCTCAGGAAAAAGAAAAAATATGAAGACAGATGGTGCTACAGCAACAGACCAGGAAAAGAAGTTTATGTTCTCCCTTAAATTCTTCAAGTTACTGCCTGAAGATACAAGAGAACTGGTGTTTTCCAGAATGCACACCATAACCTTTTCCAGCGGAGAGAGGGTTATCCACCAAGGAGACCGGGGGGACGCTGTCTACCTGATCGAGAAGGGAACCTGTGACATCGTTATTCAGAAAGATGATGGTGAACGTTTTCAGGTTGCTGAGCGCGGAGCCGGCGAAATGGTAGGAGAGATGGCCCTGATCACCGATGAACCCCGCCAGGCTGATGTTATTGCCAAGGAAAATCTCAAACTGTGGAAACTTGAACGGGAACATTTTGTTGCCCTTGTCCGAGAGCATCATGATCTTCAGGAATTTCTCACCGAACTTGTTGCCACACGCCTGGAAACCGCTGCACATACCGCAGATCGAACCATCGGTAAATACCGGATAGAGCATAAACTCGGTCATGGTTCCTGGGCCATAGTCTACCAGGGGCGGCACATAACGTTACAGAAAAAAGTTGCCATCAAGATGCTCAAACATCAGATGGCCATGATCCCTGAATTCCATGATCGTTTTATCAAAGAGGCAAGAATTATCGGCAACATGGTTCATAAAAACATTATCAATGTTTTTGATGTGGAGGAACGATTCAACACCCTTTTTATTGTCATGGAATACCTGGATGGAATCCCCCTTGATATGGTGCTCAAAAAAGAGGGCCCACTTCCTGCCGACCGGGTGATTGATATCTTCAGGCAGGTCTGTGCCGGGCTTGCATATGCCCATGAACGGGGAATCGTCCACCAGGACATCAAGCCGGACAATCTCTACCTGATGCCCGGCGGTCAGATAAAAATTCTTGATTTCGGTCTGGCCTGCCCCTTTGGAAGTGAAAATTTCGAGATGGAAGGTACCATTGAGTACATGTCACCGGAACAGATCGACAGTTATCCGGTGGATGCCAGAACAGATATCTACTGCCTGGGAATAACCGCCTTTGAACTCCTTACCGGCAAACAACCGTTTCCAACCGGAGACATCGGAAAATTAATGGAGATGCATCTGAACGAGGATATTCCTGATCCAGCTGATTTTATTGCTGGAGTGCCGCCGGAACTCTCTGCCTGCATTCGTACATGCGGCAAACGGAATTACAGGGAACGGTATCAGTCAGCACAGGAGGCCTCCAGGTCTCTGGATACAATAGCAGTAATCGACAGCAGGGAAAAAACGACTGTTACCGGACAGAACATGAGTTCTTTATATCTGTTTTACAATGATGAACAAAAAAGTCAGGTTACCTCATTGCTGGAAGAGTTCAGTGAACGGCTGAAGGCAGAGGATATTCGCTTTCGACTTGCAGATTTTGATAATTTTTTAAACTGATGCCTGATCACACTTTCAACCGGGTCGAAGTTGTCTGCTTGAGCGATATCGGTACAAAAAAGAAAACAAATCAGGATCGTCTGCTTGCCCGTCAGATCAACCCGACCCTGCAGCTGTTTGCAGTCATCGATGGACTGGGCGGTCAGCCCGGCGGCGAGGAAGCCGCCGAGACGGCACTGGCAACCTTCTCCGGGTTTACACCGACGAAAACAGAGTATACTGTTCAGCTTACCGAGCTGCTCCGGCAGGCAAACGCGGCAATTATAGCCCGTGGCGATGCCGATCCCGCTCTGTATAACATGGGTGCTACCGCTACTCTGTTGCTGACAGCTGGGAACCATGCCCATTGGGCTCATATAGGTGACTGTCGATTGTACCATGTACGCGATGGTCTTTTAAACCAGATCACAGCAGACCATAACCTTGCCTGGGAACTGTTTGAAAGCGATGATATAAGTGCTGAAGAAAGGCAGCACCATAAATTTAATCAGTTTTTATGTCAGTGCCTGGGAGAAGACGATATTGAACCGGAAAGTGGGGATTTTACTCTGGCTACGGGTGATATTGTCCTGCTCTGTACAGATGGTATTCATACCATGTTGAGTGAAGAGCAGATTACCAGGATTATCACTGCTGAAAAGGCACTCGAAAATAGAGCTGACAACCTGCTGACAGCAGCTCTTGAAGCAGAGGGAAATGATAATATCAGTCTGATTCTACTACAATTTCTTTGTTGCTGATACTAAAGAACCTGAGTGAGGCCTTCCTTGAAGCATGCCAGAACGAAGAGCACTCATTAGGTGCCCTTCGTTCCTCTTTGTTGATCCCTTTTTTGTACAATGAACCAGCTCATTCTTTTCAGAAGATTTACTGTCCGGTCACGGCCCGGAAAAAACCGCTGACAACTCCGTCTACACCGTAA
>CAZKBZ010000120.1:2244-7169 GCA_964551175.1 uncultured Desulfobulbus sp. | reverse complement strand
CTGCTGAAATCCTCGCCCGGTAACAGATCGTTGACAAGGCCCCTGTCTTTCAGATACTGCAACTGAGCCCGAACTTCCTTTCTTATTTTCCCGCCCCGGCCACTGGAGCCGTAGCCATGAATCAGCGTCAGAACCCGACATTGCTCGAACCGGGCCTGCTCCAGTTCCCGGGCAAGACGTTCCAGGGCCTGATCGGCAAGGGGCATGCCCTGCTCCAGATTGACGACCCTGTGCTGCGGACCGCGCCGGGGAAGAGATACCTCTGCAGCTGCTCCACAGAACGGACACTGTGGTATATCAGCCTCTCTCTCATTTCCACAGATCTCGCACAACTCCCACGCCATCAGCTCAACGTAACAGGCCACAGTCCATGCTATGGACTAAAACAACATTAATCTTGTAAGCGGTCTCAGGGTGGTTCTGATGTGCGTGATCGTAATCCGCAATTACAGCCCACCTATATTGAGGGTTACGAGCGCGTGCAGCTGGGCCGCCCTGTGATCGCTTACTGCTCAACGTCTGCGTACCTCGATCATCTCCGGCATCTGCTGCAGATGCTGCTGCAGCAGATGCAGATGGCGCAGGTCTTCAACCTCCACCACTACGTTGAACTCGGCAATATTATCCGGAGTTGTTCTGGAATTAAATTCAACAATATCGACATCATCACTTGAAATAATCGTGCTTATCTCGGTGAGCAGCCCCCGTTTATCCTCTGCCCGGAGCAACAACTCCGTTCTGTGCCGACTCTTCAGCGATCCGGACCAGCTCACATCAATCCAGCGATGGGGATCTGTGGTACGCAGATTGGGACAGTCCACTTTATGGATGGAAACGCCGCTGCCCGTGGTGATAAAACCGATAATCTCATCACCAGGCACGGGCTTGCAGCACTGGCTGACCTTAACCAGCATATCATCCACGCCATCAATATCAATTGCCTCCCTGCCCGAAGCAGCCTCCCTGTTCTGTTCAATGCTGGCTTTTTTCTCCAGCAGCTCTGCGTGCCGCCGCTCTTCATCCTCCCGGCGAAATTCCTCAGGCTGCAGAGCCCGCTCAAGATGATGTACTGTAATCGACCCCGAGCCGACCTTGGAGAGCATATCATCAAGTGAATTACAACGCAGCTCTTTGAGCAGCTGCCGGATATGTCCGCTCTTGATCAGTTTTTTCAGACTGACATCAAACCGTTTCAGTTCCCGTTCACAGATCTCACGGCCCAGCTTCAGAGACTTTTCCTTCTCTTCACGCCGCAGCCATTGCCTGATTCTTGAACGGGCACGGCTGGTCTTGACCAGCTGCAGCCAGGCACGCTTGGGATGCTGGTTCTTTGATGTGATAATTTCTACAATATCACCATTCTGAATCTCATACTTGAGCTGTACCAGCTGGCCGTTGACCTTGGCTCCGGTACAGCTGTCACCTACTGCCGTATGGATGGCATAGGCAAAATCAATGGGTGTGGAACCGCGGGGCAGTTCACGGACCTCACCGTTCGGTGTCAGGGCATAAACATCAGGGTCATAGAGTTCTCCCCTGACCGTATCAAGAAACTCGCTGGGATCTTCCACTTCCTGCAGGTTCTGGACCAGCTTTTTCAACTCCCTGAACAGGCGGACATCCTTGTCGGTTATTTTCTGCCCTTCCTTGTACGCCCAGTGTGCGGCAACACCTTCCTGGGCCACCCGGTCCATATCTTCGGTCCGAATCTGAATCTCAATAAACTGGCCATGAGGTCCGGACACCGTGGTGTGCAATGACTGATAGTTGTTGGATTTTGGTGCGGAAATAAAGTCCTTGATTCGTCCGGGTACAGGTGTCCATTCCGCATGTACTGTTCCCAGTGCCTCGTAACACTCTTTGACCGTGCCAACGATGATACGGAAGGCAACCTTGTCATATACCCGCTCAAGAGGGATGTTCTGGGCCACCAGCTTCTTGTAGATGGAATACAGATGCTTGGGTCGACCGATAATTCGAATCGGCCTGACATTGTTTTCCTTCAGCTTTTCCTGGAGGATGTTGATGACCTCTTCAACATATCCCTCCTGCTCGGCCAGACTGCTTTTCAGCTGTCTGGAAAGATCAGCAAATTCAACCGGGAAAAGATACTGAAAAGAAAGATCTTCCAGCTCCCGTTTCAACCAGTCAATACCCAGACGGCTGGCCAGCGGTGCATACAGGTCCATGGTTTCCCTGGCAACCTGACGCCGCCGCTGCTCATCTGAAGTATGCAGGGTGACCATATCCTGCAGCCGATCAGCAAGTTTGACCAGCAGCACCCGGATATCAGCCGCCATGGCCAGAAACAGTTTACGGATATTCTCTGCCTGGTGGGCCAGCTTGGAGTCGTAATGAACATTGGTAATTTTTGTGGTGCCATCCACAATGTTGGCAACATCCTGACCAAACCGCTCTTCCAGTTCATCAACTGTTGCCACATCCTCTTTGAGCACACCATGGAGCAGTCCGGAGACAATGGTATCCAGGTCCAGTTTCATGGAGGCCAGGGTAGTAGCAACATCCAGCAGATGCTGAATATAGGGTGCGCCGGAAGAGTGGGTGTGTCCCTCATGGCGTTTACAGGCAAAAGCGTATGCTTGTTCAAGAATCGCCAGATCCGTACCAGGGAGATAACTCCGGGCAACAGCCAGCAGACCTTTAAAATCAGACATAAAACTCGTTATCCAATATCTTCAGTGGCTTGCAGCTCAGCTCGTATCATGGCTGCAACTTCAGCGGAGGCCTTCTCAAAATCCAGGGTAGTCGTCTCGCCACTCCGGCGCAGATACAACTCCACTCTGCCCTCTTTTTCAAAAGTCCTGCCCACGGTAACCCGATATGGGATACCGAGCAGATCAGCATCCTTGAACTTGGAACCGGGTCGTTCGTCCCGGTCATCGTAGAGCACATCCAGGCCTTCAGCCTGCAGGTGTCGGTAGAGTTTTTCTGCGGCAGCTGTTATCTCATCATTTTTTATTCCCAGGTTAAGAACAATAACCTGGAACGGTGCAAGAGACAGGGGGAAAATAATGCCGTTCTGATCGTGATGCTGTTCAATAGCCGCAGCCACCACCCGACTGACACCTATGCCGTAACAGCCCATGACAAACGGCTGCTGTTCCCCTTCCTTATCCTGGAAGGTCGCGCCCATGGCCTCTGAATAACTGGTGCCGAGTTTAAAGACATGCCCGACCTCGATACCCTCGGTGAATTCCAGAGTACCACTGCAGAGCGGACAGGAATCGTCTTCTGCAATCTGGCGCAGGTCAGCTGTTATCAGTGGTGTAAAATCCCGACCCGGCTTGACACCGGTCAGATGATGTCCTTTTTCACCTGCTCCGGCAACCGCGTTGACCATCTGCATGACCTCCTGGTCGGCAACCAGTTTGATGGGGATATCTACAGGCCCGATATATCCCACCGGCAGCCTTGTCAGTTTCCAGACCGTGTCATCGTCTGCCAGTTCCACCTCGCTTGCGTCCAGCAGGTTCCCCAGTTTCACGGACTGGACTTCCCTGTCTCCCCGCACCAGCACAGCCACCGGTTCACCGTCTGCCAGGTAGACCATGGTCTTGATTATGTCCTTGGGCGTTACACCGAGAAATTCAGCAACACGCTCCACTTTCTTCATACCCGGGGTTGCGATCTTTGTACACTCCTGCAACTCAACATCAGCAGGTTTCCTGTCCGCCAGCACTACTTTTGCCTTTTCCACATTGGCTGCATAATCGCACTCCCTGCAGATCACCAGGGTATCTTCGCCCGTGTCGGCAAGTACCATGAACTCATGGGAGAAAGAACCACCTATGGAACCGGAGTCAGCCTCCACAGGACGGAAATCCAGGCCGCAGCGCTTGAATATCCGGGTATAAGCCTCATACATCTTCTGATAGCTCTCTCCTGCCGCCTCGTCACTTTGGTCAAAGGAGTAGGCATCTTTCATTACAAACTCCCGGCCGCGCATCAGCCCGAAACGGGGCCTGATTTCGTCGCGAAACTTGGTCTGGATCTGGTACAGATTGATGGGCAGCTGCCGGTATGAATGCAGCTCGCGACGGGCAATGTCAGTTATAACCTCTTCATGGGTGGGACCTAAACAGTAGTCCCGGTCATGGCGATCTTTAAAGCGGAGCAGTTCCGGTCCATACTTCTTCCAGCGACCTGACTCCTGCCAGAGGTCTGCCGGCTGCACCATGGGCATGAGGAGTTCCTGGGCACCTGCCCGGTTCATCTCCTGGCGGACAATATTTTCCACCTTCTGCATGGCTGCCAGTCCCAGGGGAAGATAGGTGTACAGACCAGAGGTCAGTTTACGGATGAAACCACCCCGCAGCAGCAACTGATGACTGATGACCTCGGCCTCGGCCGGGGTTTCTTTTGTGGTCGGGATCAACATCTGTGAATAACGCATGACAAATCGATTCCAGGTTCTGATTTATTGATTTTTTAATTATGAGGACAACAAGTCAGTTTCCTTACTCTTTTTTCCGGCAGGCATCCTCATCCATCTTACGCAGTTCCTGCAGAAAGGCTGGCAGCAATTCATCCTCGGGCAGCTTTTTAAACAGTTCCCCTTTCTTGAAAATTATGCCCACGCCATGACCGCCGGCAATACCGATATCCGCCTCTCTGGCCTCGCCGGGTCCATTGACCACGCAGCCCATGACAGCAACCTTGAGATTGGATTTCATGGTCTGCAGAACCCGCTCAATCTCATCGGCCATGGAGAAGAGGTCGATACGGGTACGGCCGCAGGTGGGGCAGGAGATCATTTCCGGACCACGCTCACGGATACGCAGACTGCGAAGCAGTTCAAAACCCACCCGAATCTCTTCCACAGGATCACGGGTCAGTGAAATACGAAAAGTATCGCCAATGCCTTCAAAGAGCAGAATACCCAGTGCCACGCTGGACTTGACCGT
>CAZKBZ010000120.1:0-2144 GCA_964551175.1 uncultured Desulfobulbus sp. | reverse complement strand
CCTGGTCCTTTTCACTTTTTTCAAATTGATTTCCGCCTCCGAGGCACGGACATAGAGCGGAGCAGCCGTCGCCGGATCCATGGACTCCCCATCTGTCATCAGATCTGCCGCCAGAAATCCCACCCTGGCAGCCCGGGGACTGCTTATGGACGAGGGAATCAGCTGTATGCCGTCAAGGCCGGCAAAAAGATCATGGTATTCAGTCACACCAGGACCTGCCAGTATGACCGGTTCCCGGATTCTGTCTGCCAGTATTTCCGGATTTATCACCTCTGGAGGGCTGACCTGCTCAGGGCGATTGCTTCTGCCGGGCTGATAACTGGCAGCATAGACCTCCTGTTTACGAGCATCCAGCAGACACCAGAGCGGCCGGTCAATGACCGGGCAGGACAGTGAGATTGCATCCAGTGTCTGCACACCCAGCAAGGCAACACCGGTCGAAAAAACAATTCCCTTGGCCGCTGCCATACCGATCCGTAAACCGGTAAAAGAACCTGGACCAAGGCTGACAGCAACTCCGTCCACATCAGACCACTCCACTCCGGCAGCCTTCATTATCCAGTCCACCGAACCCAGCAGACGTCTGGAATGGGTAATCTCCGGCTGGACCGTGGCCTCAGCCAGCAGACGACCGCCTGCCACACCACCAAGGGTCAGCGAGATACTGCCGCAGCCGGTGGCGGTTTCAATGGCCAGGATCAGAGGGCGCCCAGCCATCGTTGTACAATTCGTGCAATGTCGTTATAAAAGACAAAGAGCATCAATGAGCCGAGCAACGCAATTCCCACCTTCTGACCTACGATCATGGTCTGCTCACTGAGTGGCCTGCGACGAATGGCCTCAATGCTCAAAAAAACGAGATGACCGCCGTCCAGAACCGGTATGGGCAGCAGGTTGAGAACACCGAGGTTAACCGATAACAGTCCGGTGAAATAGAGCAGATTCATCCAGCCCGCCTCCAGCTGCTGCCCGGCAATCTCGGCAATTCGAATTGGACCGCCCAGCTCGGATGCGGGTACCACACGCTGAAAAATCTTCACAATACCCATGATCGTCAGGTAAATCAGGTTCCAGGTCTGGATAAAGGCGGCCTTTACAGCCTCAAACAGGGATACCTTTTCATATTCCACTTCATCGGAACGTGTAATACCCAGCATATAACGCTCGCCCACCTCTTCACCAAACAGGTTTTTCACCTTTTCCATGGCAGGGGTCGCCTTGATGGTCAGTGTTGTACCGTCACGGTCAAGAACCAGTTCAACCTCTTTTCCACCCGAATCCCTGATCAGCTCGGAGACCCTGGTCCAGGTCTGTGTTTCCTGTCCGTCAATGGACACAATAACGTCACCGGCTTGAAGGCCTGCCTTATCAGCCACGGATCCAGGCGACACCTGGCCGATAAGACTTGAATCAACCGGTCCGGGCAATCCGGCAAAGGCAAACATGAGCAGAAAAATAAAGACGGCAAAGAGCAGGTTGAACAGGGGACCTCCAAAGACAATGCCGAAACGCTGCCAGACTTTTTTATGGGAAAAGGAGACTCCTTTTTCCTGTTCAGAAATCTCTTCTCCGGGCTGTTCGCCGAACATCTTCACATAGCCGCCCAGGGGAAAGGCAGAGATCAGGTACTCGGTATCACCCCATTTCTTACCGACAACCTTATTGCCGAACCCCACGGAAAACTTCAATACCCGCACCCCAAAGAGCTTGGCAAACAGGAAGTGGCCCAGTTCATGGACAAAGATCAGGACACCAAGGACAACAATAAAAGATATCAGGGAATTCATGGATAATCGGGATAAAAATTGTTCGCAAGAGATAAAAGCAAAGGGTTACCGCTGTCCTATTTCCTGGCCGGCAAACTCCCGTGCCCTGGCATCAGCCGCCAGAATTGCGTCAAGATCCAGGTCGTCACCACTCTCCATGCGGTCAAGAGTCGCTGCGACCACAGCGGTAATGTCGGTGAAACTGATCAATCCATCAAGAAACGCCGCCACTGCAATCTCGTTGGCTGCATTGAGTACTGCCGGTTTCACTCCTCCCTGTTCCATGACATCAAAGGCAAGGCGCAGGGCTGGGAATCGCTCATAATCAGGTTTTTCAAAACTTAAGTTCCCGCAATCAGACAGACTGAGCCGGGACAA
>CAZKBZ010000119.1:4777-7221 GCA_964551175.1 uncultured Desulfobulbus sp. | reverse complement strand
CTTAAATCTTATACCTTGAACCTGATGTTTTAATAATGGAACTTCTGGTAGACAGTTTTTTTTCAGCAATTCTGCTGGTGGCCTCTTTTGATCCGGAATTGCTGCTCATCGTCATGGTGTCTCTGAAGGTGAGCAGTATTGCGACTCTGATTGCATCCCTGGCAGGTGTGCCGCTGGGTTTTGTGATTGCCTCTGGTGATTTTCCAGGGAAAAGGGTGATCATTACCCTGCTCAACACCCTGCTGGCCCTGCCCACAGTGGTCATCGGCCTGTTTGTTTACGCCTTTATTTCAAGGCGAGGTATTTTTGGTCCGTTTGATCTGCTCTACACCCAGAATGCAATTATTATAGGTCAGGTTATCCTGATCCTGCCCGTGGTTACATCATTGACTATTGCCGCCATCAGCCGCATTGACAAGCGCTACCGAAAAACAGCCATGACTCTGGGGGCAAACAGCCTGCAGACCGGGCTGGTTGTGTTTCGGGAAGCCAGGTTCGGTATTGGAGCAGCGGTCATTGCTGCCTTTGGCCGGGTAATATCCGAGGTGGGCATTTCCATGATGCTGGGTGGTAATATCAAGGGATTTACCCGCACCATGACCACGGCCATGGCCCTGGAATTTGACAAAGGGTCTTTTGTGCTGGCAGTGGCACTTGGACTGGTACTGATGAGCCTGAGCCTGGGTATGAATGTCCTGTTTCATTTTTTCCAGGGTGCGGCGGACAGTAAATGATGCTGTACAGAACAGAACGGTTAAAAAAGGTTGCAGGCGGGAAATCCATCCTTGATATTGGATCACTGGCAATCGAGGAGGGAAGGATATATGGTCTGCTTGGTGCCAACGGAGCCGGGAAAACAACGTTGCTGAATATTCTCGCATTCCTGGAACAGCCGACATCAGGAAAGATAGAATTTGCTGATCAGCCGGTGCGGTTTACACGTACTGTTCTTCAGCAGCTGCGTCGTGAAGTGGTTATGGTTGATCAGTATCCGGTAATGTTTTCCACCACTGTCTATAAAAATATTGAGTTTGGCCTGAAGGTGCGTGGGATTGGTTCCAGGAAGCGAAGGCGGATTATCGATGAAGTTCTTGAAGTGGTCGATCTGTCAGTCTTTACTCAGGAATCTGCCCGGGACCTTTCAGGAGGTGAAACACAGCGGATAGCAATGGCCCGTGCTCTGGCCCTGTCTCCCAGGGTCTTATTATGCGATGAGCCTACATCCAGTGTGGATGAGCAAAACCAGGCCGCCATAGTTGCTCTCCTTAAGGAAATTAATGCAACTCTTGGTATTTCCATAATTTTCACAACTCATGACCGTTTACAGGCAGCAGGCCTTGCTGATCATATCCTGGTACTTGAGAGCGGATGCCTGGTACCGGCCACCAGCTATGATAATATTTTTTCATGTACGGTAACGGGTTATGAGGACAATCAGCTCCTCTGTCATCTGCAGAACAGTACACGGCTGTTGCTGCCTGCGGGCGAAAAGGAAGTGGTACCAGGAAAAAGACGAGTTGTTATTGATCCGGAAAAGATTGATCTTCTCCATGCTGAACCAGACTTGGTAACTGCGGGTATTTTAAGCGGCAAGGTTGTGCAGCTCCTGGCAGAGAATGAACGCATCAGGATGGTTGTTAACGTCGGGGTGATGATGACGGTGTTACTTGCACAGAACAGCTATCAGCAGCTTAGTCCTGCCATTGGCGACAAGGTATGGCTGCAGGTGCAGGCTGGGGCTGTGGACGTGATCTGAGGATGTTTTAAGAGAAGGTTGTCAATAAAATGATTTTACGGCTTGCTATTATCTTGTTGTTATTTTGTATTTAATGAAAATTATTGTAAAAATGTTAATCTGATGGTCTATGATAGATTTGCTCGTTTGTCGGAAAAGAGCGACAAGGGTGATTTGGTCAGAGGATGTCTAAAAATGTTTTTGACACTGAATAGTTCTATGTTTTCATCAAGCTCTGCCTTCAATAATCCAATCTCGATTTGTCTGGGAAATGAGACAAAATCTATCTTGCCGAGGCATAGATGTAATTCTTTCTGGCAACAAGCAGGTAAAAACGGCAATTCATCATGAACTCGTTTCCAAGCAACTGGAGCCTTGCAGACAGAGGCCTAGGCGCAGGCTGAGCTGCAGCGGCAAGAGCTGTCTGGAAAGCAACCCGGCGGGCAGCCATGCAGAATCGTGTAAGATTGTGTTCAACGATCCCATGATTTGAGGCCAGGATGGACGGTATTGAACAGGCAGGAAGTTCTTTCTGCTGCCATCCTCCGGGCAGGGCAAAGGCAAAACGCATTCCAGTGCGCTGAACACGATTACCCATATACACTTTTGCCTGCAGCTTTTCTGCTGGTATGGCAGGCCGGGAAAAATCAATAACTGTGGTGGATGATTGCAAAAGACCGGCTGTTCCGCACTGTAGAAAATCTTCCCC
>CAZKBZ010000119.1:0-4677 GCA_964551175.1 uncultured Desulfobulbus sp. | reverse complement strand
ATTGCCCATGGTACTGCTGTAAAAGGGTGGTTCCATGGCAATGTTATGACGTTTTTCCAGAATAGGGCCTAACTGTCCGGCAAACCCACAGGCCCTGGCACCTGAGAGTCGCTGAATCCAACGCATGCGACGGGCAATAGCCTCAGCTATATGGCGGTTTTTCTTTTTGATAAGTTCCTGGGGTGTATTGGAAATAAAGAGATAGATACCTACCGGTTTCCAGCTGTCAAGAATTACTCCTCCCGGTGTTGGCCGACCGGACATGAATTTGCGGAGAAATTTGAAGTCAGGGCTCAAATCAGCATACTCTTTCCTGTCGGTGGGATAGATCAGAAAAATTGTCTTAATAACACCTGTACGGCCGACAAGCCAGATAATTGCCCATGTGGGCAGGCGGAAGAACAGTACATAAATGACAAATAAGACCCGACGGATATTTCTGACCATTGTTTCTCCCAATCTGTTTTCCTGAAAAAAAGTACTGAAGAGTTTTAGCTCTTTTGTTGCAAAAAAAAGGCCTGATTGAAGACTACAATCAGGCCTGTCTGCAGCTGATCGGAAAAAACAGCAGGGATTTATGGAATTACAGATAAATATCTGTCAGAAAAAAAATGAACCTGTTGATGCTGTTCTATTCAATGCTCTGTTAATCCGGCAAGGTGTCAGAATTCAGTCTTATCAGGACAGCTGAAATATTTCCAGGAAAGAATAGAAAATTGTGGAAAGGGGTGTTTTGAAAACCATTATGACACTAAGGGGAAAGAAGAAAACAGTTGTATAATCAGGGAATTATCATGATTGAATTCTGAAAACAGGGTCACAAAAAAACTATCTTGACAGTTCTTCATGGATTACCCGGCTTACCTGTTCTATGGTGTATGGTTTTTTCAGATATGCGCCGATACCAAGCCCCATTGCATCGCGGACACGGTCATTTTCTGAATATCCGCTGATAATAATCGCCTTCTGTCCAGGGTTTACTTCTATTATTTTCTGATAGCTGTCCAGTCCGTCCATACCTGACGGCATGATCATGTCAAGCAGTATCAGGTCAACAGGTTGTTTTTTGATAAACGCAACAGCCTCTTCTCCACTCTCAACTGACCATGCCCGGTAGCCGAGTTTTTGTATAATGGAAACACCTATCTTCCGCTGTTCTACCTCATCATCAACAATCAGCACACTTTGCCCGGTACCATGATCAAGCTGCCTGTTCTCTGCTGATTCGTCATGTTGGGCAAGAGTATCCTGCGATACAGCAGGAAAATAGATAGAGATAGTCGTTCCACTGCCCGGATTGCTTTCTATATCCAGATAGCCGCCATGATCCTTGATGGTACCCCAGACAACAGTCATGCCCAGGCCGGTACCGCTGCGGCCCATCTGTTTTTTGCTGTAAAAAGGCTCAAATATTTTGTCAAGAACCTCAGCTGACATACCGGTCCCGCTGTCCCGAATTGTCAATACAGCGTAATTGCCCTTATCAATTTTTTCGTAACCAGTGACACTACTGTCCAACCGTTTGTTTTCGGTAGTAATGACAACCCGGCCAATGGTTTCTACCGCTTCAAATGCATTGACCACCAGGTTCATGATCGCTTTCTGCAGATGAACAGGAGATCCTTCCACCATCTGGAGATGGTCATCCAGGTGATGTTCCAGCGTGACACCGGGATAGACACTGCATAATCGCGTATATTCAGGACTCTGGAAATAGTCTTTCAAAACATCATTGAGCGAGATCACCTTCTGAACCATGACCCCACGGCGAGCCAGGGCAAGAAGATCCTGGACAATTGCAGCCGCCCTTTCCCCGGATTTTTTTATACTCTTGAGTGGACCACGCAAAGGGCTTTCATCGGGAAGATCAATCAACAGTAAATCAGGGTAACTGACAATGCCGGAAAGGACATTGTTTAAATCATGGGCAACACCTCCGGCAAGTCTTCCCAGTACTTCCATTTTCTGTGCCCTGGATAATTCGGTTTCCAGCCGGCTTCGTTCCTGCTCCGCCTTTTCTCTTTCCTCGATTTCTTCTTTCAGTTTTTTATTTATTTCAACGAGTTCCGCTGTGCGTTCGATAACACGATGTTCCAGTTTGTCCTGGGCAAGTTCCAGCTGTTTTTCTTTTCGCTGCAGCTTGTCCACCAGGTGGGTCAGGTCCTTCTGTTTTTCAAGCAGGGCCTCATGCGCACCGGCTCTGCTTCGTTCAAAGAAAAAAGTCAGGGCAAAGACAATCAGAAAAGACGGGATATACCTGATGGCAAAGTCAACACTGTATACATTGCTGACCTGCGAGGATAAATCAAAAATAAGAAAACCAAGAGAAAAGAGAAACAGTAACAGGGTGGCAAGGCTTCCTTCAAAAAGACCCAACAGGAAAAGCGCAAGCACAGGATAGGTAAACAGCCACATAAACGCTGTACTGCTGACTCCGCCTGTAAAAAAGAGGTAGCAGAAAAAAAGGTTCATCAGGACAGCAACCATGTAGGAACAAAAAACATGATTACCGCTGTAGCGCAGGTACAGGAGAAGAGAAAACAGGCAGAATGCAATAAACAGATCAGCAAAGCCGAGAAAAGGAGCATCTTGAATAAAAGCCGTCATTCCAAGTGATAACAGGCTTATTATGCCGACAAAAACAAAAATATTGATGAGGTATATTTTACGCCTGGCTTCACTGTCATGGGTGTCACGCACACCACTGAAGACAATTTTTTTGCTGTATTGCAACAGCAGCGTAAAAAAATCACTCATATAAGGCACCAGGTTGTGCAACAGCCGTTCTCGGGAGAAAAGATGTTCCCGCTACGTTGCCTGCTTAGTTTCCTGAAAGGAGTTCGTGTCACGGTATGGCAGTGTAACATGTTTTTGTTCAATTACAATTACAGGCTGAGGCAGCAATCTTTATTATAAGGGTATCATACTAAACTGCAGCGGCTCAAGTTTTTTGAAAAGACAGCATTTAGGGATTCATGAGGTGTGTTCCCTGCGGGAGAACGAAAAATTAAAATTATTACGAATAGTTATTTATCTGCTCGATGTACTTTCTTCTAACATATATATTTTGCGTCGCTGTTTTAACATCAAGCCCTGACAATGATTTTAAGAAAGAATAAATATATATTGATGAGCTGCCGGCAAATTGCAACTAAACCCTTTTGTGATTTCAGAATTGTAATTGGCGTGCCGCGGTCAATTTCACTAAATTTCAAATTTGTAATTTGTGGTTGAATGTTTTCAACGGATTACGGAAGTGAATGTGTAAAAAACAGGACTTCGAATTGGTCCATGGAAAATGACCCTGCTGCATCAGGCAGGAAAACAGGTCAGGAATGGAACAATAAGAAAACCTGATTACCGAAAAAAACAGGGAGGGAGGCAAGTGTTCAACAGAAAAAGCAGAGATTGTCAACATTCACAAAGGGCACACATGAACAACAGTTTCTGTTCAAGTTTATTGTGCCTTTTATGATAATAATTATTCTATTCGTCAGCAGCCAGGGCGGCCCGGAGATACTCACGGTTGAGGCGGGCAATGTTGCGGATGGAGATACCCTTGGGGCAGACGTTTTCACATTCACGTTCATTGCCACAGTTGCCGAACCCCTCCTTATCCATGGTTGTGACCATGGCCTGGGCACGCATTTTTCGTTCTGCATGCCCCTGGGGCAGCAGGGCCAGCTGGGAGATCTTGGCTGACACAAAGAGCATAGCTGCGGCATTTGGACAGGCGGCAACGCAGGCTCCGCAGCCGATACAGGCGGCGGCATCCATGGCCTGCTCCGCCAGGTGCTGGGCAACCGGGATGGTGTTGCCGTCCTGTGCAGACCCGGCATTGACCGAGACAAAGCCACCGGCTGAAATGATACGGTCAAAACCCGAACGATCAACAATCAGATCTTTGATAATCGGAAATGCCCTGGCCCGGAACGGCTCAATGCAGATGGTCTGACCGTCTTCAAAATGGCGCATGTGCAGTTGACAGAGTGTGGTTTCACGTTCCGGTCCATGCGCCACACCGTCGATAACAGCCCCGCACATACCGCAGATTCCTTCCCTGCAGTCATGGTCAAAGGCCACCGGTTCTTTCCCCTTCATGGTCAACTGATCGTTCAGCACGTCCAGCATCTCAAGAAAGGACATGTCCGTGCTGATATCGGACAGATGATAGCTTTCCAGGTTTCCTTCGACATCCGGACCAGCCTGGCGCCAGACTTGTACGGTAATTGCTATTTTTTTTGCAGCCATTTTTATTACAAGGTTAAAGGTGTACGTTGCAAAGTACCAGCTGACCGGTGTCAGGTTCGTTTTCCGTTGTCAGACTTTGAGCCGTTTGCCGATACCTGAAAGCCGGTCCTATTTATAACTTCTCTGTGAAGGCGTCACGTTTTCAAACTGCAGCGGTTCCCTGTGCAGGGCCGGTTGTTCATTTTTCCCCTTATACTCCCAGACAGCGACATGGGAATAATGGTCATCATCACGCTTGGCCTCATGCTCTTCCGTCTGGCTTTCCTCGCGCAGATGGCAGCCGCAGGATTCTTCACGCTCCAGGGCATCCAGAACCATGATTTCGGCAAATTCAAGGAAATCAGCCACCCGGCCGGCCCGCTCCAGGGACTGGTTCAGTTCCTGCCCGTTTCCCGGGATGTAGACGTTGGCATGGAATTCTTCACG
>CAZKBZ010000118.1:0-7383 GCA_964551175.1 uncultured Desulfobulbus sp. | reverse complement strand
TATAATTGCGCATAGAGACAATTCCTGCAATTGAATTCACGTAAACCGTGCAGTTCCTGTCAACTGCCGATGCGTATCTCTTTCAGCGTCGTAAGACTACGGCATTGTCAACAGAAAAGGATTGACAGGGCAGGTTCCATTGATACCGCTGCCAATGTTCGGATATCCTACCCATCTCAATTGGCTGCGGCCGCAACGGCATCGTTTTTCATGCAGGATCAGACCGGCACTTCATGGCCCCTGTACAGTTCCTTGATAACATCTGCATAGCGCTGTTCAACGGCTTTCCGTTTCAACTTCATGGTCGGGGTCAGCAACCCGTTTGTAATGGACCAGTCGTCCAGAAGCAGACTGACTGTACGAATCCGGGCATTGCCGGGAAACTCATGGAGCAGGTCGTCAAGTTTTTTTATGACAGCCTGTCTGGCGGCAGGAGCCTGCAGGGAAGAGGCATTATCGGGATCCAGTCCGCATTCCCCGGCCAGTTCGTCCCAGGAGGAGCGGTGCAGCACGAGCAGGGCGGCGAGATAGGGCAGGGATTCTCCTATCACCATCACATGTTTGACAAGGGGATCGGCTGCTATGGTCATTTCCATATCAGCCGGCGGGACCTTTTCCCCGGTTGAGGTGACAATGATATCCTTGAGCCGGCCGCGGATATGGATGTTGCCCTCCAATATTTCTACCACATCACCGGTATGAAGCCAGCCTTCGGAGTCAATGGCTTCTCCAGTCTTGTCGGGCAGGTTCCAGTAACCGGACATGACACCGGGGCTTTTTACCAGCAGTTCATTGTTATCACCGAGTCGGCATTTGACATCGGGCAGGGGCGGGCCCACAGAGGCCGGGATATTGTGATCCGGGCTGTTGGTGCTGATCACGGGAGCCGCCTCGGTCAGTCCATAGCCCTGGATCAGGTTGAGTCCGAGGCTGAGGAATAATCTTGAAACATTCTCCAGCAGAGGGGCTCCGCCGCTTACGGCAAACCGGATTCTGCCGCCGAGCCGGTCAAGTATCTTTGCCGCCACAAGATGATGCAGCAGCGGCCAGAGGAACTTTTCCTGGAAAGCCGACAATGAACCCCGTCCCTGCGAAGCTTCAAAACGACGCCAGCCGGTATCAAGGGTGAGCTGAAACAGCCATCGGGCAAAAGCGTTTTTCTGGAGCAGCTTCTGGCGGACCTTCACATATATTCTTTCAAAGATGCGGGGAACCGAAATGATGATGGTGGGACGCATGGTCTGCAGGTCTTCCGGCAGTTCCTCCATGGAGCGGCTGTAGGCAACCGAGCTGCCCGCCATCATCGGTGTATAATAGCCTGCCGTTCGTTCAAAGGTATGAGACAGGGGAAGAAAGGAGAGCAGGACATCAGAGGTGTAACAGGGGATGACTTTCAGTATTGCCTCAGCATTCCAGAGAATATTGTAATGTGAGAGCATCACCCCCTTGGGCGGGCAGGTGGTCCCCGAAGTGTAGACTATTGTTGCCAGACTGTCGGGATCATGAATCTGAACCGTCATCTCGCCCCCCTCGTCCGGCAGCCACCGGTTGACTGAAGCGGTTGCAATGCCTTTTTCCTTGGCAAGGAGCTTGTCTTCCAGGCAGATGACCCTGGCAAGTTTTGGTAAGGAGGCTGCATGGGGAACAAGCTTCTGCCACTGTTCGGCTTTGCCAACGAGCAGCAGCCTGCTTCCGGAGTCGTGCAGAAGGTAGGCAAGATTTTCAGGACTGTCCCAGGTGTAGAGCGGTACCACCACCAGGCCCAGGGAAAGGGCTGCCTGTTCGAAACAGACCCACTCTATGGAGTTGGCCAGCAGAATTGCCACCCGGTCGCCCGCAGCAAGCGACTCATCTGTTAATCCCTGCTGCCACCATGCAACTGCTTTACCAATGTCCTGCCAGCTGTGACTGAGCCACTTCTCCTGTCTGCTGTCATATTGCAGGTACGCCTGAAGGTTGGGTGTCCGTTCTATCCGGCATTTGAGCAGACCGGGAAGGGTGACGGCCTCGGCAGCGGAAATGGTATCCGGAATTCTTGTACGGTTTGGATGATGTGTCATCTCTTTTCCCTCCCCTCTGTATCGGGCCGTTCAATTTCCATCTGTGAAATCGAGGTGTAAACGCCTGCCAGATCAGGTTCGCCACAGCGGTGCAGAATGTCCAGGCGGACGGTATCACGCAGTTTGATCCCACTGTGCCAGTCGCTGCCCATGGGTCTGACCGGTTTGGAGATGGTAACAGAGATTCCGCCTTTGCGTGGAAACCAGGAACCGCCCCGCAGTTTATTCCTGCTGCCGCGGATGGTCAGCGGCAGCACGGGAATTCCGGCCCGGGATGCAGTAACAAAGGCACCCATCTGAAAAGGAAGCAGGCCGGGCATCCGCTGCAGGGTGCCCTCGGCAAAGAACAGCGGGCACTTGCCGGCTGCCGCCAGTCCGGCGATCCGGTCTGTATCTTCCGCTCCTTTCTGCACATCAAAGCGTTCAACAAAAATCACATCCAGCCGGGAGAGCATGACCCGGGCAAGAAACTTTTCTGCCAGTTCTGCCTTGGCTATGAAGTTGCATTGAACGGGCAGAACAGCGGCAAGAATAAGGCTGTCAAGGTAGCTGGCATGATTGGACACAAGGATCATCGGTTGATCGGCGCTGATATTCTCCAGGCCCCGTACGGTTATTCCAGTACCGGATAAAATACCAAGCAGCCTGAGAGCCTTTCGTACCAGATTCCAGCGCAGTCTGACGGAAGGCAGCAGAACAATGATCAGCCACAGGGGAATTCCGATGAGGACAAAGAGCAGCCAGCACCAGGATGCATACAGAAACTCGCCTGTCCTTTGCATTATCCTGCGGGTTTGCGGCAGGATACCGGCAAGGGAAAGACGGACAAGCTGCAGCCACAGGGCTCGTTTTTTTTCACCGATATCTCCTTTTTCATAGAGTTCCCGGCTTGCAGCCCGTCGTATCTTGCCACTAGAAGTTTTCAGTACCGTACCGGGCGGGGCAATGATCACCTCGTCCGGCGGCATGCCCACAAGATCGACAGCCCTGTTGACAATCCGGTCACGCAGTACTTCCTTTGCTTCCTCATCCTTTGTTCTTGATTCCGCAAGGACGATCAGCCGCTCCGTACCGGAATCAGGGTCAGGACTGGCAAATACAGCCACGCATCCCTTGTGGATGCCCGGTAAGTCGCCTGCCGCCTCTTCCAGTTCATGGGGATAGACATTCCTGCCGCCGCGGATGATAATATCCTTGATTCGGCTGGTGATGTACACGTCACCCTCGGCTATATAGGCAAGATCACCGGAAACCAGCCATTCCCCCTTGAAAAGGGTGCTGGATTTTTCCGGATTGCGAAAGTAGCCACTGGTGACGGAGGGGCCCTTGAATTGCAGCTCTCCCTGGTGCCGATCCGGCAGTTCCCGGCCGCTCCCATCCACGATCCTGATCTGGTGACCGGGCAGTGGCTGACCGCAGGCAACAAATGCAAGGGGGTTGGGATCGTTTTCTGACGCCGGTATTGCCCTGCCCGATTCGATGAGAGGAGTACGTTTGACCCGGTCTATGATTGGTCCCCGTCCAAGGGGCGGAAAGGCCAGGCCGACAGAGGATTCAGCCAGACCGTACACAGGGGAGGCGGCTTCGGGACGAAATCCGTAAGGAACAAAACGTTCTGCAAAGTTGCTGATCGTCTCCGGACTGACCGGTTCCGCACCGTTAAAGGCCAGGCGCCAGGAACTCAGATCAAGCCCGACAAGTTTATCGTCACTGATCCGCCTGCAGCAGAATTCATAGCCGAAATTCGGTGAGGCGGACATGGTGCCGCGATAGTTGTGTATGGCCCACAACCAGCGTTCCGGCCGGGCGAGAAAGGAGAGCGGCTGCATGATGACCAGGCGGCAGCCGAAGTAGAGGCTTCCCAGCCATGCTCCGATAAGACCCATATCGTGATAGAGCGGCAGCCAGCTGACAAACATATCAGCTGCCGTAACCTCGGTTGTCCGGCCCATTGCCCTGATATTTGCCAGCAGGTTGGCATGAGTAAGAACCACCCCCTTGGGATCACCGGTGGAGCCGGAGGTGTACTGGATAAAAGCCACATCGTCGGCCTTGAGGGGTATGGGGATAAACTGCTCTGATTGTCCGGCAAATGCGGCCACGGTGTCAACCCGTTCAAGGGTTTCCACCTGGGCTTTCAGCAGTCGGCCGACCGGTTTGACCTCGGGCATGGTGATCATGATCTTCGTTCCGGCATTACGCAGGATTCCCCGGTGTCGTCTGAGGTGTTCTTCTATCTGGGTGGGACGGGCAGGAGGATAAAGGGGAACCGGGATGCCACCGCAAAGCAGTATGGCAAAAAAGCTGAAAAAATAGTCTGCTCCCGTGGGCAGCATGATGGCCACTGTATCGCCCGGCTCAATGTTGTGCTGCTGCAGTCCGGCGGCCAGTTCCAGTGCTCCCTGTTTGAGATCTGCATAGCTGAGCCGTTCGGCATCTCTATTGGCATGGTCAAGGATGATATGAATTCGGTCCGGCCTGTCCTGGACATGGCTGTCAAGGACAGCGACCAGCGTATCAGCGGCCTGGGGCTCCAGGTCGAATTCATCGGAAACAGGGGGCAACACAGTCTGCGCAACTTGCGGTGCGGGTGGAGTCCGTGTTGACGAGCTGATATGCCTCAACAGGTCCCGCGGGCTTTCCGCGGTTGCCAGCGCATGGTCGGACAGGGAGAGGTCGAATTGCTGCTCAAGGCGGGAGAGAAGCTCAACCCTGGCAAGGCTGTCAAGACCAAGATCCCGGTCCAGGGAGCTGTCCAGGGTCACAGGACGGGAGAAACGAACCTCCGGGTGCAGCTCATCCATGAGTTGCCTGATAAGCTTCAGCAGAGCTTTCTCATTACCGGTAGAGTGCACTCTTTGAGAGTCAGAATCGGAATGCATAGGCCTCCTGACCTCATGGATTGGCAGAAGACAGGGGGATGCAGGGTTCTCCCTTACTTTTAGTTATTATATCATTTATCGGGTCCGGATTAAAGAAGTTGTTGAGGTTGTCCTGGCCGGCATCAACCGCCGGAGCTGTTGTGAGGTGTCAACAGGGTGTTAGGTTGAGGCTGCCTTGAAAAATTAGAATTTTCGTTCGAGATCAGGTAAGCGTAGACTCCGAGGAACAGAAAAAATCAAAAGCGCAGCATATTAGTCATATGTGAGCATTTTTCATTTTCCTGTGACACAGAGATCGGGCGAAAAGGCAATTTTTCAAGGTAGCCTTGAGAGTATACGCCCTGTTATCAGGAGGTCAGGATGTCTGTTGTCATACGCAGCATGATGAACGCCTCGAACTCATGTCGCTTGTGTATAGTTGGATCAGTCCCCTTTGTTCACGACCAGAACCGCACAGTGGGCCCGGCCGATAACTTTTTCTGTAACATGGCCCATGAGCAGCTTGGTAAGCCCTTTGCCGTGGCCACCTATGAGAATCATATCCACGTTTTTTTCCCGGGCCGTGTCAGCGATGACTTCAGATGGTCTGCCCACTAATGCAATGGGGACGCATTTTGTCTGAACAATTTTTTCTTTCGCCTCTTTGCAGACAGATTCCGCCAGTTTCCTGGCCTGATTCAGGTTGTCCTCCCCAGCAGCCACAGAGAGTATATAGAGTTCCTTGAGTGTGGAACAATTCTTCCCCATGCTGATGGCCTGTTCAGCCGCTATCCGGCTGTTTGTTGATCCGTCAGTGGCCAGCAGGATTTTCTCGCCGCTTATAATAAAATCCTTGGGTACAACCAGGACCTTGGGAAAGCGATGACCAATTACCTTTGAGGTCATACCACCAACCAGGAGTTTCAACAGACCTCTTCTGCCGTGGCGGCCCATTATAATTACATCAGCCTGGTGTTTATAGGCCAATTCAACAATGGTTTTGTCCGGCTGGTATGATTCTTCAATAATGACTTCGCATTCTATACCACTATCCTCGGCCATTTTTGTTATGTTATGGATATAGTCATGTGTCTCACTGCGTGTGGCCGAAGATGTTGCATGAGCCGAAGTGGCTGTTTCCGTATCAATATTGATGACATGAAATACAAAAAGTTTTGCGCCGCATGCCTGGCCTAAAAAGATTGCTTCCTGCACGGCGCCATCACCGAAATGAGAACCGTCAGTGGCAAGGGCTAACCTCTCAACCTCACCCATCAGTTGAGTATTATTTATAGTCATAGTGTCTCTTTTTTCTGTTGAAAATCTATTGCCTATACTTGCTTGTCAAACAAATCCGCCCAGAACATCAGAACAGTTTTTACAGAGTGACGACCTGTCCGGGAATAAAGGGTAGCATAATTTCAAGGCATGGTTCCAGTAAAAAACATAATGAAGCTTACATTGGACATGCCTTGATGATCTGGAAAAGCACGACAAAAACATCGGTCAGACGCATAACACCTGTAATGGTGTCATCTTTTGTTACTAAAAGCGATTGATGCTCACCTGTAATCAACTGATGGATTGCCGTATCCAGAGAAGTTTCTTCCGTCACGTATTCCCCTTCTGATGGTGTATACATGAAATCTTTGACCCGGCGTTGATTAACTTTACTGCAGATATCTTCAAGTGGTGTTTCCCAGAGATCACATTCTTCAAAACGGGGTTTAATAGAGTTCCCGGAAGACCCTTGTTGCGTCATTTTGCCAGGTTGTTTTTTCATCTCCTGGTATTTTGGTTCCAGGGCCTTCAGTACATCAAGCTGACTGAGTTTGCCTATAATTTTTCCCCCTTCACCTTTAACAAGTATAGCTCGGTGACGATAGCGGTCCTTGTCAAATTTTTCCTGGGCCTCTTCCAGGGCAGTGATGGCTTCCAGCAGGGTAGCGTCTTCGGATACGGTCGCATATTCCGACAGAGGAACCATCAGATCTTTCACTCTATATTTTTCCATTAACTTTCCCCTTTAGGTTGTGGCATTACAACATGTTTCAATGGTTGCCTGTGGATAAAAGTATCAACAATGGTGAAAGAAATGATTTTGGTCAGAGAGTTTCATGGGACTGCAGGGCACCTTGAAAAAATTGAAATTTCGAAGTCTAGGCTATCTGTTCGAGTTCAAGGAACAGCGGAAAATAATAGCGCAGCATATTAATCATATGTGAGCATTGTTCATTTTCCTGTGACACAGAGATCGGGCGAAAAGGCAATTTTTCAAGGTAGCCATAATTTCATTCTATAGGAAGAATGAATTATTTCAATATTTTTGTTAACTTTCCTGTTTTAGCGAAAAATCAATGTGGCTCTATACAATACTCAGCAAAATGCTTATATTTATTAGTAAGATCAAATTGTTATCCTCAAGGAGGTCTTGCTATGAAAATGCCGGCTATATCTCTTCT
>CAZKBZ010000117.1:0-7467 GCA_964551175.1 uncultured Desulfobulbus sp. | reverse complement strand
TTAGAATTTTCGTTCGAGATCAAGGAACAGGAAAATTAAAAAGCGCAGCATATTATGCATATGTGAGCATTTTTCATTTTCCTGTGACACAGAGATTGGGCGAAAAGGCAATTTTTCAAGGTAGCCTTGTACACTTCAGGGGAGAAACGATGACATCAAAGTACAGGAAGCAGGCCAGACGTGAGAACCAGTACTGTCTTGACAATATGACCAGTGGTGATTCCTGGAGAATGTTCAGGATTATGGCTGAATTTGTGGATGGCTTTGATACCCTGTCAAGTGTGAAACGCCCGTCTGTCACGATTTACGGGTCTGCCAGGGTTCCTGAAGATCATCCGGATTATGTGCTTGCCAGAGAAATTGCCAGACGGCTGGCAGAGCATGGTTTTGGAATTGTTACAGGAGGAGGGCCGGGGATTATGGAGGCGGCCAATCGTGGAGCCAGTGATGCGGAAGGGTTGTCCATAGGGCTGAACATTGACCTTCCCCACGAACAGGAAGGCAATGCTTATGTCAACCTCCCCCTGGATTTTCGTTATTTTTTTGTACGTAAAGTCATGTTTATGAAATATTCCATGGGGTTTATCTGCATGCCCGGCGGTTTTGGGTCCATGGATGAACTCTTTGAATCCCTGACCCTGATCCAGACCAGGAAAATCAAACCATTTCCTATAATTCTGGTAGGTTCCACATTCTGGACCGGGCTTGTTGACTGGCTTCGTGAACAGTTGCTCGGAACCGGCAAAATAGCGGAGGATGATCTGATGCTTTTTGAAGTCATGGACGATGTTGATGAGATTATCAGTTATATACGTAAAACTGTAGTATTTTGAATAAACGTGCTATTATATTTTTATGTGATTGTTTCATGCTGGATGCAGGCCCAAGGCGGCAGGTGGTTTTGGTTTATTTGTAAGAGGAGAGAGGAATGGCTCAGATAGATGCATTTTTCAAGTTGATGAATGATGAAGGCGCATCCGACCTTCATATGATCGCCGGCCAGCAGCCGGTGTTGCGGGTCCATGGTGATATTGAACGGGTGAAGTTTAAAACCCTGGAAAACGAAACCCTGAAGGCCATGCTGTACGAAATCTGTCCTGAAGATAAAATCAAAATTTTTGAAGAACGCGGGGACATGGACTTTGGTTATGAAATTCCCGGTCTTGCCCGTTATCGTTGCAATTTTTTTGAGCAGAAGTACGGTATCGGTGCAGTTTTTCGTGAAATCCCAAGTGATATCCTCACCTGTGATCAGCTGGGCCTGCCCAAGGTCATTGCCAAACTTGCAAGCCTGCCCAAAGGACTTGTACTGGTCACCGGTCCGACCGGTTCCGGTAAATCAACAACCCTGGCAGCCGTTATAGACGAGGCTAACCGGACCAGGAGCGATCACATCCTGACCATTGAGGATCCCATCGAGTTTGTGCATAAGAGCAAGGGCTGTATTGTCAACCATCGGGAGGTCGGCACCCATACCAAGAGTTTTGCCGCTGCCCTGCGTGGCGCCCTGCGTGAGGATCCGGATATTATCATGGTCGGTGAGATGCGTGATCTTGAGACCATTTCCCTGGCCATGGAGGCATCCATGACCGGTCATCTGGTGTTCGGGACACTGCATACCATGAACGCCATGAAGACGGTTGACCGTGTTGTTGAAATTTTTCCAGCAAATCAGCAGGGCCAGGTACGGTCCACCCTGGCAGACGCGCTGAAGGCGGTAGTTTCCCAGGCCTTGTTCAAGCGTGTTGATATCAGGGGTCGGGTTGCTGCTCTGGAGGTGCTGATCTGTACACCTGCAGTGCGCAACCTGATACGTGAGTCCAAGACGTACCAGATCCCATCAGTTATGCAGACAGGAAAGAAATACGGCATGCAGACGGTAGACGACGCCATTATGGCTTTGCTGGAAAAGAAAAAGATCAGCGCCGAGGATGCGTATACGAACTGTGTTGAAAAGCAGAAGTTCGTAAAATTTCTGCGCAGACCACCGACTGATTTTACCGAGATATAGTCCTGCTGCCAAGTTGCAAACTAGGTTCAGAAATGAACCTCACAGCATTGTACAGTGTTTGTTATTGCCTGCTTGACAGCTGCCTGCAAAGTCCGTACAGGCCAGTCTGTTGCCATCAGTAAAACAGGTGATGGTTCCCTGATCCCTGGTGATGAATGTCCGGATCTGTTTTTTATTCCAGAATGAAAGATTTTCCTGGGCAGGATAATGAGCTCGTCCTGTTTTTCCTGCTGATACAACGATAAGGGATGGACTGACCGCTTCAATAAACTGTCTGCTGTTTGATGTCAGGCTGCCGTGATGAGGTGCAAGCAGCACGTCGGCTGTCAGGTCCACCTTGTTTTTTACAAGTATGTTTTCGCTTTTCCGGCTGATATCGGCTGGAAAAAGAAATGCCCGCCTTCCCTGGGTATATTTCAGCACCAGGCTTTTATCGTTTACAGAACCATCCTGTTCCTCGTCAAGTCCGTTCATCCCCAAAACAACAAGCCCAAAGTCACTGCCCCTGACAACATCCCTGCCGGCAGAGGGGATAATGATGTCAGCTCCCTGCTGTCTGGCCTGTTCGATAATCTGCACATAGTTTCCCTCGCTGCGCTGGTCACCGTTGATATACAGTACTTTTGGCCGAAAATGTGAGAGTATAAAGTCCATGCCGTTGAAGTGGTCACTGTGGGGATGGGTAATGATGGCCCTGTCAAGTCTCCAGATTCGCTGTTTCCACAGGTATGGTGCAATGATTCGTTCTCCGACATTATAACTGCTGCTCCTTGTGCCGCCTCCGTCGATAAGGATCCGCAAGCCATCGGGCAGATGCAGGAATGAGGTGGAACCCTGGCCAACATCCAGGTAGGTTACCTGACTGTTGTCCGGCTTTTCCGGAAACCAGAGACCCCAGGTAAAGTTGAGTACAAGCAGCAGCCCTGCCAGACAACCAATTTTTCCGATCCGGGATGGTAGCGGCCGGAGACGCCAGATGAGGAACAGCAATAGATAGAGAAAAATTTCCAGGGTTGTTGGCGTGATGGTCCACAGCGAACCAAAGGGAACTGCAGCACCCAGGGCAGCGCACTGCTGCCCGGCTACTATGCCCAGGCCGCCGATTTTGAGCAGCAGAACGGCCATCTCCGGAGAAAAGAAGATCAGGGGAATGGCAACAAGTCCCCAGGGCAGTGCCCAGAAGCAGAGAAAAGGCTCCACAGCCAGGTTCATAACCGGGCCAATGGTTGAAAAACGGTTAAAGTGAAGCAGAATGAAGGGCAGGGTACCCAGGGTTGCCGTAACAGAGACCAGGAGTGCTGTTTTTGCATAGCCGGCAAGGGTCGCCATTTTCCCCGGAGTTACAGTCTCAATTTCGGTCGTGTTGATAAGTTTCGGAAAAAACAGGGCCAGTCCAGTGACAGCAGCAAAGGAAAGTTGAAAGGAAACCGTGAACAGGGCCAGAGGGTTAAAAATTAGAACTACCAGGGCAGCCGCTGCCACAAGATGAAGCAGACTGTACTGCCTGCGAACAAGTATGGCTGCCAGCAGAACTATCGCCATTATCAGTGCCCGCAGGACCGGTGTGTTCATACCGGCAATAAATCCATAACCAACCAGAATCGGCAGGGTACCTGTCAATGCCAGACTGGGAACATGGACATGCAGAAGCAGCCACTGGGAACGTTTCAGCAGCCAGTTGAGTGCTGAGCCGATCATCAGACCAAGCAATCCCATATGCAGACCCGATATTGCCAGCAGATGCATGGTCCCGGTGGCCTTGAACTGTTCCAGGATCTGTGGGGAAATTCCTGCACGACTGCCAACCAGTAAGGCCTGGTACAGTCCTGAAATGTCAGGATCAAGATGGCGAGCCAGAAAAAAAGCCACCTTTTGCCTGATCCGTTCAGAGAGGAAACGCAACTGCTGCAGAAATGATTGTGCCTCATCCCGGACCTGAATAATATGGTGTCTGTCCTTGATCCAGCCGCTGACATAAATATTCCTGGCTGCCATGTGGCCTTTATAGTCGAAACTCCCTGGTGTCTTATAGTTGGTTATTCTACCCACTTTTGCCTGGATCATCAGTGTCGTGCCGGGCTGCAGGCTATTGATTTTTCCACGCATGGACAATCTCACCCGGCCGTGGACAGGCTGCCACTGTGAATTGTTGCCATGGATCAGGATTTCCCGGACTTGTACTTCAAAACGTGATTTTTCACTGTATTGTTCAACCATGGTTGCCAGGGTGCCGACGAGGGAGACATTGCTCTGCTGGTCAAGCTGATTAAAGATGTGACCGGCAGTCAGAGGTTCCCTGATATGGTGAACAGTATTGAGATGACCGACCAGAAAAAAAAGGGGAAGAGACAGAAACAGGGCAGCTTTGTTTTGCTGAAAGTATAATATAATTATAATTGTGGCCAGCAGAAGGAGGGTAATGACAGCTGCTGTTTCGGACAGAACGGACGGTTGCAGACGGCCGCTTTCAGTACCCAGGATGAAACAGAGGGTTACCGGAATCAGGATGTTGTGATTGCACCACTGGCAAAGAGACCCTGCTCTGTCGGGCATGGAATACATGGCCGTCTCACTTCTCCAGCAACCGGTGTATTTCCTGCAGATGATTGGCCACGCAACCGCGATGTTGCTCAACAAGTGATTTGGCCGCCTTTGCCATGGAAGCATGGACATCATCAGATTGGAGGATAGTTCCGGCAAGAGTTATAAGGGAGGTGTCGGTTACTGTTTCTGCCCCGCCACAGGCAACAAGATCCCGGGCTATTTCCTGAAAGTCCTCCATGTGGCTGCCGAACAGAACGGGCACACCGTAAGCCGCCGGCTCTATGGGATTATGTCCTCCCTGTGCAACCAGGCTGCCACCGACAAAGGCCAGGCGTGCAATACCATAACATGAACTTAGTTCACCGATAGTGTCCAGGATCAATATCCTGCCGCCTGTTGACCGGCTCGTGCGCGTTCTGGCCCGAAGCCCGAATTGCGTGGCCAGGCTGACCAGCTCGCTGCCCCGGCTGATATCACGAGGTGCCAGAATAAGGAAGAGATTGCAGCCGGCAGAGAGTTTCTTAAAAGCTGCAAAAAGAATGTGTTCCTCTCCGGCATGGGTTGAACCGCAGACCCAGATGATCAGGTCTTCATCTATTGCCAGAGTCTCCCGGTTTATACCCTGGTCGATTCCGTTTGCTGCACTGATATCATACTTAAGGTTGCCGAGAGTAATCACTTTTTCAGGATCAATGCCAAGGTTGATCATCTTTTCTGCATCCCCTGTAGTCTGCATGGAAAGCAGGTCAAAGCAACGAAACATGGGTTTGAAAAAAAAGGAGAATCGACTGTAGGATGTAAAAGATTGTTCAGATATGCGGCCATTAACCAGCATTGCCGGAATCGCGTGTGCTTTTAATTGCGATAACCAGTTAGGCCAGAAATCGGTTTCCACAAGAATAAACAGATCCGGATTAATGGCGGTTATGTATCGCTGTACCGCAAAACGAAGATCAAAAGGACTGTACAGAACAATATCTGCAAGATGAGCAACAAGAGTGTCGGCAATTTGTCTGCCGCTACGGGTTGCGACAGTAAAGACGATAACAGTTGTTTCCATGTCCTGCCGGACAGCCTTGACCAGAGGCAGGACGGATGTAACTTCACCCACGGACAGGGCATGGATCCAGATAACAGGGTCGGCCGCATTGTGAGCTGCAGAAATTTTTTTTATACTGCCGAGCTTCAATCCCAGTCGTTCCAGGGTGCGACCACGATACTTTGACCGGCTCAGGATGATAAGTCCGATCAGTGGCAGCAGGAGCAGAATGAACAATGTGAGTAGAAAATTATAGACCAGGATCATGGGCGCATTATAGTCATGATACAGAGAATCACAGAACCAAGTATCACGCATTCCAGATAACTTGTCAAACACACTATGAATCTGGTCCTCTTTACAGAGCATGAATTAGCTGCAGATCGTGTCATTTTGACGGATCGACGTGCAGAACATATCCGTCAAATTCTCGGTCTTGTCAGTGGAGACAGGTTGCGTGTGGGCATGATCAATGGAAAAATGGGTGAGGGAACAATCCTTTCCCTGGATGATGCCGCAGTATCAATACGTGTACATCTTGACCGGCAACCTCAGCCGGCGGCCAATGTGGATTTGATCCTTGCGCTGCCGAGGCCTATCATGCTGCAGCGGATTCTCAAGCAGGCCACAGTTCTGGGAGTCGATCATATTCATCTTATCAGGGCGGCCAAGGTGGAAAAATCTTTCTTTCACTCTCCTGTCCTGCATCCGGAAAAAATACAGTCTTTACTGCTGCAGGGGCTTGAGCAGGCAGTGGATACCCGTTTGCCGGGGGTAAGTATTCACCAACGTTTCAAACCCTTTGTTGAAGATGTTGTCCCGAAACTGAAAGGGCATGGCCTGATAGCCCATCCGGGTGCAACAACCAAACTGATCGATGTGTTTTCCGGCCATGGGCAGGACGGGGCACAAAAAGTTTTGCTTGCCGTAGGACCGGAAGGGGGCTGGAATGATTTTGAGCTGGCCTGTTTTTCCAGGCAGGGATTCAAAGGCTTTTCCATGGGTGACAGGATCCTGCATGTTGATACAGCCGTAGTCGCCCTGCTGGCCCAGCTGCAGTTGCTCACCGATTTAGGCAGGCAGTGATAATTTTCTCAGACAGGATGACTTCTGGCGTGCAAAGAGAAAAAAATGTGATCAGGGCAAGATATGAATGAAAAGAAACTGGAAACAAAAAACGGCAGAGTCGGTTGACTCTGCCGTTTGTACAACTGCTATAGAAATGGTGTTACTTCTGGTTCATTTTTTTACGGCTTACCGTAGCCAGTCCGACCAGCCCTGTACCGAACAGCAGCATGGTGGCGGGTTCAGGTACTGCCTGCGGGTTCTGATCTTCTAAGGGACTGGAGTTGGGCTGCTGAAGAGAGCCCAATGTGTCCGCCACTTCCGGGGAAGCGAGGTTTAATATACCGTTTTCATCGCCGGGTGGCGGGGCGTTGTAGGGAACATTTCTGTTCCAGGCAGTGGTGTCATCGTTGGCTGCATTGGCAGTCGCCTGGGCAAGATTGGCTGCCAATGCAGACACGGTCAAGACAGTAAGGAGGAAAAGGAGTCGTGCTTTCATAAAATAGTGTTACTCCTGTAATCAATAAATTTTTAGCCTGTGTAATCATTGTTCTGCATTCATCGTGCCAGATATTTTGGTAAAAATAAGTTATTATAAATCAATTAGTTACAAGTTAACCAAGGAAAGATTATCCCTGTTCCTCAGTATTTATCCGTAATTATGAACAAATACTTCCGTTTTTTCCGGAAAATAGGATTTTTTTGTCTCGTGGATGGAAAATTGGCTGTTCGGATTGAGCAGGAAGATGCTGCCTTGTTGTGGGAAATCTATTGAAATGAGTCAACAATCATCTGTTATTCCCATAAG
>CAZKBZ010000116.1:0-7546 GCA_964551175.1 uncultured Desulfobulbus sp. | reverse complement strand
GTTTATGAAGTACCATAAGCTGAAAAAGTTCACCACGAAATAGACGAACCATACGAAATTTTTGGCTTTCATTTTTGTGTGGTTCGTGTATTTCGTGGTGAAATTATAAAGAGATATTACGCAATGAAATCACATAAAATCAAATACCTGAAAGATTATTCGCCTTATCCCTTTACCGTATCCACCGTGCATCTGCGCGTGGAGCTGGACCCGCAGCAGACCAGGGTAAGGTCCCGACTGGTCATGCAGCGCAATTCCCGGGCAGCTGACCTGCAGGCGCCGCTTGAATTAAACGGTGAGCATCTTGAACTGATCAAAGTCAGTCTTGATGGAAGCAGGCTGTCTGATAGGGAATACGACTATGATGGCACCATTTTAAGGCTTGCAGAGGTCCCGGATCGGTTTGAGCTGGAAATCGAGACCAGTATAGAACCGGAGGCGAATACAGCTCTTGAGGGATTGTATCTGTCATCGGGAATTTACTGTACCCAGTGCGAGGCTGAGGGATTTCGTCGGATCACCTGTTATCCGGATCGTCCTGATGTTATGGCCGTCTTCACCACTACAGTCATCGCTGATCCTGATATCTGCCCGAGGATGCTGGCCAACGGCAACCTGGTTGAGCAGGGCAAACTTGATGATGGCCGTCGGTTTGCGACCTGGCACGATCCTTTTCCCAAGCCCTGTTATCTGTTTGCCCTGGTTGCCGGCAACCTGGTTTGTATTGAGGACAGCTTTACCTCCATGTCCGGCCGTTCCATAGCCCTGCATATCTTTGTTGAGGAACGAAATAAGGATAAGTGTGCGCATGCTATGGCCTCGCTTAAAAAAAGCATGCGCTGGGACGAGCAGGTTTTTGGCAGGGAATATGATCTGGACACCTACATGATTGTGGCGGTTGATGATTTCAACATGGGTGCCATGGAAAACAAGGGGCTGAATATCTTTAACTCCAAGTATGTGCTGGCCCGGCCGGAAACGGCAACCGACAGCGACTTTGAGGGGATTGAAGGGGTTATCGCTCACGAGTATTTCCATAACTGGACCGGCAACAGGATAACCTGCCGTGACTGGTTTCAACTCAGCCTGAAAGAGGGGTTGACGGTTTTTCGCGATCAGGAGTTTTCTGCCGACATGGGATCCCGTCCGGTCAAACGGATTCGTGATGTCAATGTGATGCGCAGTTTTCAGTTTCGGGAGGACAGCGGTCCCATGGCCCATCCGGTTAGGCCTGAATCCTTTGTCGAGATCAACAACTTCTATACCCTGACAGTCTATAACAAAGGTGCGGAGGTTATCCGCATGATCCATACTCTGCTGGGTGCTGAAGGCTTTCGCCGTGGCATGGACTGCTACTTTGAGCGTCATGACGGTCAGGCCGTGACCTGTGATGATTTTGTCCGGGCCATGGAAGACGCGAATGAAGTTGATCTGTCACAGTTCAAACTCTGGTACAGTCAGGCTGGCACGCCGGAGCTGACCGTTACCCGGAAGTATGATAAAGCTGGACGGGAATTCACGCTGAAGATTAGTCAGTTCTGCCCCCCAACACCGGGCCAGTTGGAAAAAAAGCCGTTCCATATGCCCATTGCCGTCGGCCTGCTGGACCGGAAGGGCAGGGATATGGAGCTTGCGCTCAAGGGATCCGGTCAACTTACAGATTCTGTTCTGATTCTTTCAAAACAGGAGCAAAGCTTCTGTTTCAAAAACGTTTCGGAAGAACCGGTGCTGTCCCTGCTGAGAAATTTTTCCGCACCGGTCAAGGTGAAGTCAGATATTGAAGAGCACGAACTGGCCTTTCTCATGGCCCATGACAGCGATCTCTTTAATCGCTGGAATGCCGGACAGCAGCTTGGTCTGCAGTATCTGCTGGCGCAGATTTACGCCTTTCAACAGGGACAGCAGGTGAAGGTGCCTGAACTTTTTCTCCAGGCCTTTGGTCAGCTCCTGATCGATGAGCTGACAGATTCTGCTTTCCTGGCATCAGCACTGGTTTTACCCACTGAGATCTGGATCGGTCAGCAAATGGAGGTGATAGATCCGGATGCCGTATTCCTGGTGCGTCACTATTTTCGCTTTCAACTCAGTTGGGAGTACCGGGATATTTTTTATGAAAACTATTACAGCCTCGGCACCGATGAACCATATCACTATTCGGCAGAGGAGGCCGGTCGCAGGGAATTACGAAACTGCTGTCTTGCCTACCTGCTGACTGCCAAACCGGATGAAAAGGTAGACCAGGACGTGCTGGAACTTGGCCTTGCACAGTATCATCAGGCAGATAACATGACAGATGTTTTCGCAGCACTTTCCTGTGTGGTCAATGCGGATCGGGCTGCCGGCGACGAGCTGTTGGCTGATTTTTATAATCAATGGCAGGATGATCCCCTGGTGGTAAATAAGTGGCTCTCGCTACAGGCAACCTGTATCCTGCCAGGAACCCTTGAGCGGGTAAAAGAGCTGCTTGAACACCCTGCTTTCAGTATGAAAAATCCCAACAAGGTCCGCTCGCTGATCGGAGCCTTCTGTTCAAATCAGCAGCAGTTCCACGTGAAAGACGGCAACGGCTACCGTTTTCTGGCCGACCGGATCAGGGAGCTTGATCCCATGAATCCGCAGATCGCCGCCCGCATGCTGACCCCGCTCACCATGTGGAAACGGTATGATATCAGGCGGCAGCAGTTGATGAAAATTGAGCTTGAACGAATTGCTGATTTCCCGGGACTGTCCGGAGATGTAGGCGAAATAGTGGAAAAAAGTTTATAAACCGGCAGCGGGCACGGCCCGCTCGACCTTATACCTTAACCTATACCTTGAATCCGACCACCCTCACAAAAGCCCAGCTCGATTACGCCCTTGACCAGGCGGTCCGGCATCCGCACGGCCATGTGCATAAAGGCAAACTTATCCTGCATCCGCAGGTGTTTGCAGATCCGGACCGGGAGACCAATATCCTGGTCAGTCGTTTTGCCCTGCTGGACTGTACCGGCTCCATTGAACTCGGACCCTGGTGTAATATCTCGGCACGCTGCCGGATCTACACCCATGATCATATCCATCTGGGCCGAAGGCCGTTACTGGCTGTGGAAGAAGAATACGGAGTTATCTGGCAGGATAAAAAGATCGGGGCAGATGTCTGGATTCACGACGGAACAATTGTGCTTTACCAGGTAACCCATATTCCCGATGGTGTGGTGATCGGTGCCGGCTCCGTGCTGACAAAAAATCCCGGTCCTTACGAGATATGGGCCGGTAATCCTGCCCGGAAAATCGGCATGCGGGAAGAGGTGAGCGAACAGGAAATTGCAGAGCTGGCAGCTGCTCAAACATTTCAACTTTCCCCGGGCAATGAAAAGCAGAAAAAATAAAGAAAGAGTTCTGCTTACTCCTTTTCTTGCCGGATGCGCAGTTCTATTTCCCTGATATCATACCCGTTGATTCTCAGAGTTTTGACAAAACCTTTTATTGTGCCGGCCAGGGCTTTCTGAACAAAATCTTTTATAACCACTTTTTTTCCGTTGACCAGCAGGACAGTGTGCTCCTTTTTTTTTCCATTCTTGCTGAGAAGTCGTTTTTCAATGAAATCGGCAATCTCGCTGCTTTGGTCCAGCCCGAAAACAAAATTTCCTGAAATGTTTCGATCAGTGGCAATGGCTATTACACCTGTTACCTGATCTCGCAGCAGTTCAGTATCTCCCCTTGAGACTTCAATTTTTGCCACCTGCCGTTCATCTTTAAATCCTTCTCCCACAACCAGATCAATGTCGGAAAAGTAGCGATGGGCCAGAGTCGTCAAGACTCTGGTTGGATTGTTTGTAGCCATGACCATCTGGTCGGGGGCGATAAGGGTGACAGCGTCTGCTCCGGCCAGCCGGTAACTGTAGGTGTCTGTTCCCTCCTGATCAAGGATCAGACCGGTTTCCTTGGTGGATTTGATTACGGCAACAGTGTAGCCGCGTTCTTTGAGGTGGCGGACAACCTGGCTGGCCAACGTGGTTTTGCCGCAGTCGTGCCAGCCTATGAATGAGATAATCGGGGGCATGGATGGCCTTGTGTTGGATGAAAACACTTTTCTCCGTCAGGGAGGTAACCTCATGAAACGAAACAACAGGTACCAGAAAACTTTAGATAATTAAATAAAAATCGCTTGAAGAAAAACGCAATCTTGTTTTTGGTTCAACTATGGTAACACCGAAAAAGAACAGACTGGCCGAAAGATCCCTGATCAGTCTGCAGGAGGCCCGTCGGATAATAGGGGAAATCTCAGCGCTTGCACCGGAACATGTACACATTGATGACGGTGTGGGCAGAATTGCAGCTGCAGATGTTGCTGCGGTTTCCGATTGCCCATCCATAGATGCTTCGTTAAAAGATGGGTTTGCTGTTGTATCAGCTGATATTGAAGGAGCCTCCAGGAAACATCCAAAGAGTCTGCAGGTCGTCGGTACCCTGACTGCCGGTCAGGACAGGGAAGGACTGTCAGTCAGTTCCGGTAAAACAGTCCGCATCATGACAGGTGCCGCAGTTCCCCATGGTGCAGATGCCGTGTTGACTTCCGAGTTTGCCGAGGTGGATGGCGACAGAGTAAAGGTTTTCAGGGATGCCCATCCGGGACGCAATATCTTACTTCACGGACACGATGTCCGGGCAGGTGAAGTGCTCATCCGGCCGGGAACCAGGCTGCGGGCGGCCCATATCGGGCTGCTGGCAGCCGCAGGTGTGAGCGAGGTTTACGTCTATCGACAGCCGAAGATCGTGATTGTCGCCACCGGCAGTGAGCTGGTCAGGCCCGGCAAATCCATTGCTCCGGGTAAGGTCGCGGCCAGCAACCTGGTGACCCTGCAGGCGGCCCTGCGTGATCTGGGAATGGAGTCCACTGCAGTTATCATTCATGATGACCTGCAGAATCTGCAGCAGCAGATGAAACCGCTGCTTGCAGAGTTTGATGTAATGCTTACCTGTGGTGGTGTGCTGGATGGTGATAAAGATCTGACCATGCGAGCCATGGATGTTTTGGAAGTAGAGCCCGTTTTCCGCCGGGTGCGGGTGGGACCGGGCAAGGGAATCTGCTTTGGACGCAGGAACAGTACCCTGGTGTTCAACCTGCCCGGTGGTCCGCCGTCCAATCATATCGCCTTTCTGCTGCTGGCCCTGCCCGGTATTCAACGACTGTACGGATACAGTGGACAGTTTACAAGAAAGTATACGGCAGAGCTGACCTGCCCGCTGCATGGTCAGACAGGCTGGACTGAAATCATGTATGGAACTCTGCAACGGGTAAATGATAAACTGCAGGTCACCCCTGTAGTTGAGAGGAGTCGTTTGCTGGCAATGGCAGCTGCTGATTGTCTCATTGAACTGCCCGAAGACAGGAAAGAAGCAGACTCCGGTGAGTCGGTGCGGATATGGAAAATCAGGTAACCCTTGTTCAGGATACGGTCGTTCTCACCCCGGATGGCGCAACAGAACGTCGAGAATGTCTGGCCATAGAGGTGCCCTACACGGTTGCGCTCAATGATGAGGAGATTGGAACCTCCATGGTGCTTGAAACCGGCCTGGAAGAGTTCGGGGCCGGTTTTCTTTTTGGCCAGGGCTATATAACCGA
This sequence comes from uncultured Desulfobulbus sp., assembly GCA_964551175.1. Classification (GTDB taxonomy): domain Bacteria; phylum Desulfobacterota; class Desulfobulbia; order Desulfobulbales; family Desulfobulbaceae; genus Desulfobulbus_C. Next base: position 1,941 of record CAZKBZ010000116.1, on the reverse strand, counting down.
ACCCGACCAGGTTCGCGAGGTGCTGGTGTGTCCGGATGGCCGGATTTCCGTGCATGCGGACGTGGATGAGGCCATGAAACCCAAAGAGGTGATTATAACCTCGGGTTGCGGCGGTACCGGCAAGATATCCCGTGAGATGCTGGAAGGTGCATTTGATCCGCTTAAAGAATGCGTGATCAGTTTTTCCGAAATCCGCAAATTTATCCGCCAGGCCCTGCAGTCATCGTCCCTGGGCCGGGAAACCCATTGTGTGCATGGCTGCGGTTTCTGGTCGGATGGCAGGCTGCAGGCCTATTATGAAGATGTAGGTCGGCACAACGCGGTGGATAAGGTGATCGGCGCAATCCTGATGGGCAGGTTTTCCGCTTCAGGTGCTATTTACACCACAGGGCGGCTCACCTCTGATATGGTGCTCAAATGCGCCCGTATCGGTATTCCCATTGTCATGTCCCGTACCTCGCCGTCATCCCTTGGCCTGGCCATCGCCAGAAGAGCCGGGGTAACCCTGGCCGCCTATGTCAGGCCGGATCGGGTGAATGTTTTTAATCGACCGGAAAGAATCGTTTAATTAAGGCTAAAGCAATAACAGATACACTGGAGCAAGAATTGGTTTCGTCTCTTTGGCAACTTCCTGCCTGTACGCAGCCATCTCAAAACGTGTCTGGTTGATTGTGCGGGCATTGTCTGCTGAATCGGCGGCTGTGTGGTCAATGCCTGTCGGTTGTCCATTGTACAGAACATCCGGGTTGGAGAAGTGGGAGACCCGCGGACAGCCTCCGGCACAGTCGTAGGCCATGACTGTCCGGAAAGTTTCCTGTGGCTGCTGATAGCCGTATGAATAGCTGTATCTGCCTCCACTGCCGGCATTGGCACGGTCATGGGCACAACCGAGGTTATGGCCGATTTCGTGAACATAGGTCAGGTCGGTACAATAGGATCCTGATCCGTCTGTTTTACTGCCGTCATGGACAACAGCGTAAGCATTTCGAGGTGAGGCGCTTTTCAAAACCCAAGCATAGCCGCAGCCTTCGTCAACAAAGCGGCGTAAAAGCACAACCTGGTCAGCGCCATAGGTTGTGCGTAAGGCTTCAACGCCGGTAAAAACGCCATTATTATATGTCAGGTCATGAAGGGCTTCATCCATGTCACCGGGTGAATCATCCGGATAAATGACTTCTTGGGTATGAACAAGATTGAAATGGGTGTTGATGTTGCTGTTGTCAAATGACTCGTTTGCCTGGTCAACAAGATACTGAATACGGGTGTTGATGGCATTTCCCGGATGGGCCGCAGCCATACCGTTGGTATAGAGAACCATCACGTCAATACGGGAACCATCGTCTGCATCGGCAGCGGCAACAACATCGTCGGCAGCAGGGGCAGGGGCCTGCATGGGGAGGCGTTCATCGGGAACAGGGGGAGAGTCGTTGTCCAGTTCAACTTCATTTTGAGGATCAAGTTGTTTAACCATGATGTTACCGGTGAGAGGATCAGGGGTGTAGATAAAGACATCCGATCCCCGGACAACGCGTCCGTAGAGATGGTTTTTTCCCATGGTAAAGACCATATGGATGTTCCCACTTTCATCACTTCCCTGCCAGGTTACAGTCTGGTCACGGATATATTGTTTTTTCAGTTTGAAAAGCACGATTGAGCCGCCGACCGGCAGACTCAGTTCAGCTATTTTTTCCTGCCGCAGTTGTTTGAGCAGGTTGAAATTGAGTGCAAAGGCGGTCGAACTCCCAGCAGGCAGGTCCATTGCTGTGGTCTGTTTGCCGTTAATGTCAAGGAGGAGTGACGGGGCAGCAAACAGATGGGCGGGCTGTACTGACAAAAACAGCAACGAGCAGATGACTACAAAAAGTTTCAGACCGGTCAACCTGGAAGGATTCATACTTTTCATCTTCTGATATTCCCATTTATGGATAGACACTAACTACC
>CAZKBZ010000115.1:0-7657 GCA_964551175.1 uncultured Desulfobulbus sp. | reverse complement strand
GCAACTTTACAAAAAGCTGCTTAACAAAATGTCCACTTTTACTTGACCAGGTCATTTCGCCTGCGGCTCATGGTCTCCGCTTCGCTTCGGCTCTACCGGTGAATTGGCGTACACGATGCTTAAATTCCTGGAACGCCTTTTCGCTCCATCTGATTTTACCTCGGACAAAAATAAAGCCTAGAAAACCACACTCTTCCACCGACCCGACCTTGCTCTTCTTCTCGTTGACCCGGAGACGTAACTTCTTTTCAAGGAAACGGCGGATACTTACCATCACCCGTTGTCCGGCTGACAAACTCTTCACAAGAATGATGAAGTCGTCTGCGTAACGAACGAGGTAAGCGAGCAAATAATTCTTTATTTTTCTACACGAGACTCCGAGAGGTGACCGCGTTTTTCCAGTTCCTTGTCCAGATCATCAAGAAGAATGTTAGCAAGCAGCGGCGAAAGAGGACCGCCCTGCGGAACTCCTAATGGAGTTGCCAACCGGCGGCTGCTGGTCCCAAACCGGGACACATTTTTCAAAAAACCTTTAATTTTATCATAAAAACGGAAAGCCTGCTTGCGCTACTCCGTTGCCGCCCTTATATTTTTCATTACCAGTCATAATGGGTATTCTGCTTACTCAACCAGCCGTATATGTGATATCCGGCTATAGATGAGTAAAGACACCCTGCCCGTAAGCCGTCACAGGCACCCCATCTACACGCGGTTGCTCCCGCCCGTATGGAGAAGCTATAGCGGACGGAAACAACTGCGCAAATCTGGGGCACCTGTGCCAGCTTACAAAATATTGGTAGGTAAACCCGCATAGTTACAAACCCCATGATGGGTTACCTTTGCCCCGTGGTGTGTTGAGTCCCCTGGTGCATACTTTAACTTGAGAAGTAATCCTGAGCCATGAAGCAGGTAATTACCAGTGAAAAGCAGCCGATCAAACTCTGGCTTGACGATATTGAGGATGGTACCCTTGCCCAGGCAAGAAATTTAGCCAACCTGCCCTTTATCTTCAAGCATGTGGCTGTGATGCCCGATGCTCATCTTGGCTACGGGATGCCCATTGGCGGGGTAATGGCCTCTGAAGAGATGGTGATCCCCAATGCTGTCGGGGTTGATATAGGCTGTGGCATGTGTGCAGTAAAAACATCGCTCACCTCAATTTCAACGGAACAACTCAAGACGGTCCTCGGCATCATCAGAAACACCATTCCTTTAGGCTTCAAACATCACAGGAAAAAACAGCAGAAATCCCTGATGCCGAAAGTTCAGGGCGGCCGGATTGAGGATCTTCCCATCGTCTCCAGGGAATATGACAATGCCAGAACTCAACTCGGTACCCTTGGGGGCGGTAATCATTTTATTGAGATCCAGAAAGGCAACGACGGCCATATCTGGTTGATGGTGCATTCCGGCAGCCGCAATATAGGTTATAAGGTGGCCAATTATTATAACCGGCTGGCCGTTGATCTCAATCGACGCTGGGGATCAAAAATCCCTGCAAAATGGCAGCTTGCCTTCCTGCCTGTTAATGACGAAACCGGCAGGATTTATCTTCAGGAAATGCAGTACTGTGTTGATTTCGCCTATGCCAACCGCAAACTGATAATGGAGCGGGTAAAGGATGCCCTGACAACGGTGGTACAACCGGTTACCTTTGAACCGATGATCAATATTGCCCATAATTACGCGGCAATGGAAACCCATTTCCATAAGAATGTCCTGGTCCATCGCAAGGGGGCCACCAGTGCCCGCAAGGGAGAGATCGGCATTATTCCCGGTTCACAGGGGAGTCCGAGCTATATCGTGCGGGGCAAGGGCGAACCTGAGAGTTTTCAGTCCTGTTCGCACGGAGCCGGCCGTAAAATGGGGCGTAAGCAGGCTCAGCGACAACTCGATCTGGCCCATGAGCAGAAAGTACTGGAGGATCAGGGGATTCTCCACTCCGTGCGCAGTAAACGCGACCTTGATGAAGCGTCCGGAGCGTACAAGAATATTGATGAAGTCATAGAGAACCAGGTTGATCTGGTGGAAGTGCTGGTCGAACTGCGGCCCCTGGCGGTGGTTAAGGGGTAAGGAAGTATGTAACATATAACAAAAAATCGAAATTAGAGCTATCACTTTTGGATAAAACATGCCCACAGTCCGTCAGCAGATAATAGAAAGACTCACACAGGACGAACTCAACGCTATTGACATCTCACAGGCAGTGTCTGTCCGGGAAAAAGAAGTGTACGAACACCTGGCCCACATCAGCCGCTCTCTGAAAGCCAGGGGACAAACATTACAGATTAATCCGTATTACTGTCTGGACTGCGGTTACCTGTTTCAAGACAGGCATCGTTTCAGCCGTCCGGGTCGCTGCCCTGAATGTAAAGGAGGACATATCCGGATGGCCACTTACAGGATTATCGGTTGAATCGGCAGACAAAATTCATCCAGCTGCTTACCTTTCCAGTTCAAGGATACCAGAAAAATGAAACACTCTAAAAAACCTCTTGTCGGCTTTGCTTTAGGAGGCGGATCCTCACGTGGCTGGGCGCATATTGGAATTATTCATGCATTATCCGACATCGGGATAGAACCTGATATTGTCTGCGGTTGTTCAATCGGCTCCATTGTCGGGGCATCGTATCTTGCCGGAAACCTGAGTCCGCTGGAGCAGTGGGTCTGCTCTCTGACTCAGATGGAAGTGGCAAAATTTTTCGAACTGAATTTCTCCCTGCAGGGCTTTATAGATACAGCACGGCTGCACACTTTTTTCACACAATATGTCTGCCGGGAAAAAACACAGTTTAAAGATCTGTCTAAAATTTTTGCCGCAGTTGCTACCGATTTAGAGACCGGTCGAGAAATCTGGTTCACGAAAGGGCCCGTACTCAACTCCGTCTGGGCATCTATTTCCCTGCCCGGACTTTTTCCCCCGATCCAGAACCAGGGCAGGTGGCTGGTTGATGGCGGGCTGGTAAATCCTGTGCCGGTATCGGTCTGCCGTGCCCTGGGTGCTGATATTGTTATTGCCGTAAATTTGAACGGAGATATTGTCGGCAAACACTTTATTACAAAAAAGCGAAACAGGGCAGACAAGATTGATAACGGAGATGACCTCTTTGCAAGTGTTAAAAAGAACGTGAAAAGGTACACTGTGTCATTATTTAACAACAAAGAAGACAAAAATTCCCCGCCCAATCTGCTTGATGCCATCTCCGGGACGATTAATATCACGCAGGACAGAATTACACGGAGCAGAATGGCCGGTGATCCTCCGGATATCCTTCTTTCACCCAAGCTGGCACATATTGGCCTGTTGGAATTCTACCGGGCAAAAGAAGCTATCCGGGAAGGAAAAAACTGTGTTGAACGAATGCTTCCTGAAATTCAGTATATTATGGATCGGGCCTGAACTGGAAGCGGCGGGGATGATATCGACTCCACAGGCTGCCCTAAAAATCGATCTCAACACTGTATACACCCTCTTCCATCCTGCTCACCACCTTGTAACCCGAGTTATTGAAAATAGCCTGCATCGGGCGATTATCCCGTAGAATTTCTGCTGTAAAGCCGCTGATACCGTTTCGCCTGGCAATGGAGAGCAGATGACGGAACATGAAAGAACCAATCCCCTTCCCCTGCCAGTCATCTCGTAACACAAAGGCAACTTCCGCCTTGTTGGTTTTTTCGTTCAAATAATACCTGCCGACGGCGATAATCTCCTCTCCATGGGCCTCGGGTATGACTCCGACAATAGCAACATCCTTACGGTGATCAATGTACACGAAGTCCTGTATCTGACGGTGGCTGAACCGTTGCTGACTGCTCATATACCGGTAATGGATCGTTTCCTGGGAAAGATCATAGATAAGATCACGGATATGGGGTTCATCCGTTGGTCTGATGGAACGGAAGGTTACATGGGTGCCATCCTTCAAAAGCAGGCTGGTACGCATGAAATCCTCACCAAGTGTCAGCACACGTTCCCCAAGGCCGGCCTTTTCAGGACGCAGATACCTGGCCTCAACAGCCTCCTGAAACAGCTGCTCACGCCAGTCGGGATGGGCGATGGAGATAAGCGCCAGGGCCCGCTCCTGAATCGATTTGCCATGTAAATACGCAATACCGTATTCGGTTACCACATAATGAACCGTGCCGCGAGTGGTTACCACGCCTGAACCAGGCTGCAGGGTTGTGACGATTCTGGATCGGGTCTGATCTTTATCAGTGGAAGGCATAACGATTATTGCCCTGCCCCCCTCCGAACGTGCAGCACCCCGATGAAAATCAACCTGGCCGCCGATTCCGGAATAAAATCGCCCTGCCACGGAATCGGAACAGACCTGGCCGGTAAGATCAATCTCCAGGGCCATATTAATGGCCACCATCCTTTTCTGATTTCTAATTATAGAAACATCATTCACATATTCTGTTGACCTGAAACAGATCAGCGGGTTGTCATCCACAAAGTCATAGACACGCCTGGTACCCATGCAGAAACTGACGGTCACGCGACCGCGGTCATTTGTCTTCCTGGAACCGGTAACAGCACCTGATTGTATCAGATCGACAAGGGGTTCCGAGAGTTGTTCCGTGTGAATACCCAGATCTTTTTTGTCATACAGGAATTCAGTCACAGCCAGTGGCAACCTGCCGAAACCGGGTACACGTCCCAGTCCGAACTCAATGGTGGAACCATCGGGGATAAGTGAAGCAACCTCCCGGCCGATTTTTTTACTGACCTCAGGCATGGGATTGGACTTACGTTCGATAATTTCACTTTCCACCGGAACCAGCAGATCAAGATCAAAGATGTCAATCAGGCTGTCGCCGTGGGTCCAGGCCATGTTGGGGTTGACCTGGGCAATGACCAGAGATGCATTTTCAGTGGCACTGCGGACCACATCAACGGAAATGCCCAGGCTGACTTTTCCCCGCATATCTGGGGGTGTTACCTGGACCAGGGCAACATCCAGAGGCAGACGGCCCGAGTCGAACAGAACCGGGATTTCAGAGAGCAGCACGGGCGTATAATCTCCCAGCCCTTCCTGGATCATGCCCCGTACATTGGAGCCGATGAAAAATGAGTTGATGGTAAAGCACTCGGCATACTTTTTTTCAGCATAGGGAGCATCACCCTTGGTAAAAAGCTGGATAATTTCAACATCTGCAAGTTCTCCGGCCCGAGCCGTCATGGCGGCCACGAGTTCCACAGGTTCACTGCAGCCGGTACCGATAAAAACACGTTCCCCGGGTCGCAAACGGGCCAAAGCCCGTTTCGGGGTAGTGATCAGGTCGCTGTATTCTTCCTGCCAGTTTTCATTGTATTCCATGGGATTACCTCGGGTGACTAAGGTATAGGATACAAGGTATCAAGTATGTCATTAAAATATGAGGGTAAAACCGCATAGCATTTCAAAACTGCTGTGGGCAGTTGACTGCTTCTCATACCTGAAACCATTTACCTATTGTCATTTTTCCGGCGCAAACGTCATGCGGGCATCGACAACCACCGGGTCACTGCCTATCTCACCGACAATAAGCGGATTAATATCAAGTTCAGTAATCTGGGGAAAATCCGTGGTCAACTGGGAAATCCGTTGCAAGGCAACTGCCAGGGCATGAAGATCCACTTTCTTGCTGCCCCGTTTTCCCTTGAGCATCTCGTAGGAACGAGTGGATTTGAGCATCTGGATAGCCTCATCCTCGGTGATGGGGGCAAGATGAAAGGTAACATCCTTCATTACTTCCACAAAAATACCGCCCAGTCCGAACATGAGCATGGGGCCGAACTGGGAATCGCGGGTCATGCCGATGATCACTTCAAGACCGTGATCCGCCATCTTTTCCACAAAAATACCTTCGATCATGGCATCCGGTACATTCCTGAGAATACGCAGCATCATCAGCTCAAAGGCATCCTTTACTTCCTGGCTGGATGCAAGGTTCAGCTTGACACCGCCAAGATCCGCCTTGTGGATAATATCGGGTGAAACCACCTTCATGGCCACAGGAAAACCGATAAACCGTGCAATCTCCACTGCCTCTTCAACAGTAGAGGCAAGATGACCTTCCATAGTATGAAACCCGTAGGCCCGGAGAATATCCTTACTTTTGACCTCTCCAAGGTGCAGCCTGTTGATCCGTCGGCGCCTGTTGATTATCCGCTCCACCCGTCGCCGGTTGACGGGAAACCTGGTTACCATCCGCTCTGGCCGTTTCTTCCATACCCCGTAATTATACATGGCCTTCAGTGCAGCCACGGCACGTTCCGGAGATTCATAATCCGGCAGACCTGCTGCAGCCAGCTCCCGCCTGTTAACAAGATCATTTACGCAGCCCGGAAATGCTGCCAGTACAGGTTTACTGCCATCCATACTGTCGGCAATTGCCCGGGCCGTATCAGCCGGCCTGGTCATGGCCCGGGGAGTAAGCAGTAGCAGGATGCCGTCCACTGCTTCATCCTGCTGAGCATCCTTGAGAGCTGCAACATACACCTGGGGATCAGCATCACCCAGCAGATCGATGGGATTATTCGCAGAAACGACTGCCGGTTCCCGGGAACGAAGAGCAGTTGACCTGTTTCGATCAAGGACGGCTACCTTCAACCCGGCCTTTTCTACGGCGTCGGCGGCTATGATTCCCGGGCCGGCTGCATTGGTGATGATCAGAATCCTGTTGCCGTTGATTACCGGCTGGGTGGAAAAGGCTGTGGCATAATCGTACAGGGCTTCAAAACTGTCTGCCCGGCAGACTCCGGAACGCTTGAAAGCCGCGCCAAAGGCGGTATCCGATCCTGCCCGCTTGCCGGCATGCCGGACAGCTGCCTGTCGGCCGGCAGCTGTGATTCCGGCTTTAAGGATAATAACCGGTTTTGTGTTACTGGCCTCTTCAGCCGCCTTGACAAAACGGGTACCGGAGCTGATATTTTCCAGAAAACCGACAATGACCGTTGTTGCCTCGTCACGAGCCAGAAAAGTGAGTAAATCGACCTCGGTAAGATCCGCCTTGTTGCCGATGGATACCAGTCTGGACAGGCCAAGATTACGCCTTGCAGCCACCTCCAGCATTGTCATGCAGAATGCGGGGGACTGGGAAAAAACAGCTATGGTCCCCTGTTTCGGCAACTCACCGGCAAGAGAAGCATTAAGATGATTGTCCGTGTTCATCAGGCCTGAACTGTTAGGGCCCAGCAGACGGCCACCTCCCGAGGTAACAATCCTGACAAGCTCCTGCTCTGCCCTGCTCCCCTCTTCTCCGATCTCACCGAAACCCGCGCTGACAACTACAACTGCACCCGCTTTTTTCCGGATTGCATCTTTTGCCGCCTGGAGCACAAGTGGTGCCGGTAAAACGATAATGGCCAGGTCAACAGATTCCGGATAATCATTCAGGTTTGCATACACCTGCAGTCCTGCCAGTTCACCTCCGGCAGGATTTACCGGAATAATTGTGCCGGTAAATCCGTTTTTCCTGAGATTATCGACTATCTCATAACCAAGTTTGCCGGGAGTCCGGGAAGCTCCGATAACAGCAACAGAATCCGGAGCAAAAAATTTTTCCAGCATGAGTTGTATTCTCCTCCGTAACTTTCCATAGGGTCTGGAACTCTACAGGGTGCCTTGAAAAATTAGAATTTTCGTTTGAGATCAAGGAACAGGAAAATTCA
>CAZKBZ010000114.1:0-7693 GCA_964551175.1 uncultured Desulfobulbus sp. | reverse complement strand
TTAAGAAAGGACAGAAGTACCCACCTTCCCTGCTGCAGTTAGCCGGTGAAAACAGTGTCTACCTGTTTCAGTTAAAACACCTGGGTCTCCAGGAATCTCTGCGCACCATCCTTACCGACTCCCAAATCATCAAGGCAGGTGTTTCACTGGGTCACGATCTTCGTGAGTTGAAAAGAATGACACCGTTTACACCGTCAGGTTTTGTCGGTCTGGACAGAATGTCCAAAGAAAAGGGAATCAAAAACCACGGCCTGCGTGGACTTGCTGCTGTTGTGCTGGGGCTGCGTATCTCCAAAACAGCCCAGACAACAAACTGGGCTAAAGATGAACTGACACCGTCCCAGATACGCTATGCCGCCACTGATGCCTGGGTTGGCCGTGAACTGTACATGAAATTGAGCCGGATGTAGAGATTCTTCTTCTTTCAGATATTGAAATGTTTTATAGTGGACAGAATTTGTTCATTGCTCCTGTGCGCCCGTAGCTCAGCTGGATAGAGCATCGGACTTCGAATCCGAGGGTCGGGGGTTCGAATCCCTCCGGGCGCGCCAGATAAAACTAAAATAGCGCTATAATTTCAAGCACATGACGTGCTTGAGTACCACCAATTACACCCCATAAGGAGACGACCTATGCAAAGATCCAGGAAGTTGTTTACTGCAATCTGTTGTGCTTCACTCTTCTCTCTAGCAGCCATGACTGCTCAGGCCGCCAAAACCCTTGTCTACTGTTCCGAGGGCAGTCCGGAGGGTTTTAATGCCGCCCTGTATACTGCAGGCACCACCTTTGATGCCTCATCCCGTCCCCTGTTCAACCGGCTGGTTGAATTTGAAAGGGGCACCACAAAAACAAAACCTGCGCTGGCTGAAAGCTGGGATATTTCCAAAGACGGCCTGACCTATACCTTTCACCTGCGTAAGGGTGTAAAATTCCATACCACAAAAAATTTTACGCCGACCAGGGATTTCAATGCCGATGACGTAGTCTTCACCTTCAAGCGTCAACAGGATAAAGATCATCCCTATCACAAAATTTCAGGGGGAAATTACGAGTATTTCAACGGGATGTCCATGCCGGACCTGTTGAAAGACGTTGTCAAAGTTGATGACTATACGGTCCAGTTCCTGCTCAACAAACCCAATGCACCGATGATCGCCAATCTGGCCATGGATTTTGCCTCCATTCAATCCGCTGAATATGCAGATGCCATGATGAAGGCCGGCACGCCGGACAAGGTGGATCAGGAACCCGTGGGTACCGGTCCCTTCCAACTGGTTGCCTACCAGAAGGATGCCGTTATCCGTTACAAGGCCCATCCCGATTACTGGGAAGGCAAGGCAGCGATCGACAACCTTATCTTTGCCATTACCCCTGATGCCTCGGTCCGCTACCAGAAGCTGAAAGCCGGGGAATGCCAGGTTATGCCGTATCCGAACCCGGCGGATCTTAAAGCCATGAAGGAGGACAAGGATATCAACCTCATGCAGAAAGAAGGGCTCAACGTCGGTTACCTGGCCTATAATGCACTGACTCCCCCCTTTGATAATCCCAAGGTCCGCAAGGCCCTGAATATGGCAATCAACAAAAAGGCCATCCTGGAAGCGGTCTTCCAGGGCGCAGGCAAGGTTGCCAAGAATCCCATCCCGCCGACCATCTGGTCGTATAATGATGCTGTTCAGGACGATCCGTATGATCCTGAAGCTGCCAAGAAGATGCTGACCGAGGCCGGTGTAAAAGAGTTGAAGACCAAAATCTGGGCCATGCCCGTACAAAGGCCATACAATCCCAATGCCCGCAGAATGGCTGAACTGATCCAGGCGGACTGGGACAAGGTTGGAGTCAAGGCGGAAATCGTTTCCTATGAGTGGGGCGAGTATCTGAAACGCTCCAAGGACAAAAACCGGGACGGTGCCGTACTGCTCGGCTGGACAGGCGACAACGGTGACCCGGACAACTTTCTTGCCGTGCTGCTGGGCTGTGACGGCGTGGGCGGCTCCAACCGGGCCAACTGGTGTTATCAACCCTTTGAAGATCTGATCCAGAAGGCCAAGCAGGTTTCTGATCCGGCTGAACGGACCAAGCTCTATGAGCAGGCCCAGGTTATTTTCAAGGAACAGGCTCCCTGGGCAACCATTGCCCATTCCATCGTCTTTGAGCCGGTCCGCAAGGAGGTTGTTGATTATCGTATTGATCCCTTTGGCGGACACATTTTTTACGGTGTGGATCTGAAATAACTGGCTGTCAGGCTGTAGGCTGTAAAACTCTCTCTTATATCCCCTGCAGCCTGAAAATACTGCACTAAATGCTTGCATTTATACTAAAAAAGATAGGGGTCATCCTGCCCACCTTTTTCGGGGTGACCGTGGTGGCCTTTATCTTTATCCGCATGCTGCCCGGTGACCCGGTCATGCTCATGGCCGGCGAACGGGGCATGAGTGCGGAACGCCATGCCCAGCTCATGCAGGAGTATGGTTTTGACCGGCCCATCATCGTCCAATACGGGTCCTACATGGTTGATCTCTTCCATGGGGATCTCGGCACCTCGATTATCACCAAAAAACCGGTGCTGGAAGAGTTCATGACCCTGTTTCCGGCAACAATTGAACTCTCTTTATTTGCAATTTTTATTGCCGTACTCATCGGGCTGCCGGCAGGAATTATTGCGGCGGTAAAAAGGGGCTCCTTTTTTGATCACACGGTCATGACGGCTGCCCTGACAGGCTACTCCATGCCTATTTTCTGGTGGGGGCTGCTGCTGATCATCCTCTTTTCAGGCATCCTGGGCTGGACACCGGTTTCCGGCCGTATCAACCTGCTTTACTATTTTGAACCGGTTACAGGATTCATGCTGGTCGACTCTCTGCTCTCCGGTCAGGAAGGTGCCTTTCGATCGGCCCTGTCGCATCTGATCCTGCCCTCCATTGTCCTTTCCACCATTCCGCTTGCCGTCATTGCCCGCCAGACCCGCTCCGCCATGCTGGAGGTACTTGGCGAAGACTACGTGCGGACTGCCCGGGCCAAAGGACTGGGATCCGGACGGGTTATCGGCCTGCACGCCCTGCGTAATGCCCTTATTCCAGTGGTCACGGTTATCGGCCTGCAGGTGGGAGTACTCTTTGCCGGGGCCATTTTAACGGAAACCATTTTCTCCTGGCCCGGCATCGGCAAATGGATGGTCGACTCCATCTTCCGCCGCGACTACCCTTCGGTACAGGGCGGCCTGCTGATGATCGCAGCCATAGTCATGCTGGTCAACCTGGTCGTTGACCTGCTGTACGGCCTCATTAACCCGCAAATCCGACACAACGGCTGACAATGGACGACGCAGCAATCTCTACGGATACCCGTACAAACGGCCGCATGGCGCTGATTCGGGAATTCTGGTCCTATTTCAGCGAAAACCGGGGCGCGGTTATCGGCCTGTTCTTCTTTATCGGCATCATCATCGTTGCCGTGTTTGCTGATTTTATTGCCCCCCATGCACCAAACCAGCAGTTCAGAGATGCCCTGCTCCAGGCTCCGTTCTGGCAGGACGGCGGCCAGCTGCGATTTCCCCTGGGCACTGATGCCGTGGGACGTGACATGCTCTCACGGTTGATATATGGTGCCCGCTATTCCCTGTTCATCGGCTGTGTAGTTGTTTCCATTTCACTGATTCTTGGTATTTTTTTAGGATTGCTGGCCGGTTTCTTCGGCGGCAAAATTGATACCATCATCATGCGGCTGATGGATGTGGTCCTGGCCTTTCCCAGTCTGCTGCTGGCCCTGGTGCTGGTGGCCCTGCTTGGACCAAGCCTGATCAATGCCATGATTGCTATTGCCATTGTTCAGCAGCCCCATTATGTCCGTCTGACCAGGGCAGCTGTCATGGGTGAAATGTCCAAGGACTATGTCACTGCCGCCCGGGTAATAGGGGTCCGTACCCTGCGGCTCATGTTCATTACCATCCTGCCCAACTGCATGGCACCGCTCATTGTCCAGGCTGCGCTCAGTTTTTCCAGCGCCATCCTGGATGCGGCAGCCCTTGGTTTCCTGGGCATGGGTGCCCAGCCGCCTACCCCGGAGTGGGGAACCATGCTGGCTGAAGCCAGGGAGTTTATCCTGCGGGCCTGGTGGGTGGTTACCTTTCCCGGTGTGGCCATTCTGACCACTGTGCTGGCCATCAACCTGATGGGTGACGGGTTGCGCGATGCCCTGGATCCCAAGCTGAAAAGGTCCTGATCCATGGCACTGCTTGAAATACAAAATCTGTCTGTTGCCTTCCAGACCGGTGGCGGACTGTTTACGGCAGTCGACCGGATTTCCCTGCAGATTGAGCCGGGCGAGGTCGTCTCCATAGTCGGCGAATCCGGTTCCGGAAAATCCGTGGCCATGCTGGCCCTGATGGGACTTCTGCCCTGGACAGCCCAGGTGACGGCCGACCGGCTGCGCTTTGACAATCATGAGCTGCTGACCATGAATTCTACTGAGCGGCGATCCATTATCGGCAAAGAAATCGCCATGATTTTCCAGGAACCGATGACCAGTCTTAATCCATGCTTTACTGTGGGTTTTCAACTGACCGAGGCCCTGAAAATCCACCTGCATATGACGCGAAAAGAGTGCCGGCAGCGGGCAGTGGAACTGCTGGACCTGGTGGGAATTCCTGAGCCGAAAAAACGGTTGTCCGCCTTTCCCCACCAGTTATCCGGAGGGATGAGCCAGCGGGTTATGATTGCCATGGCCATTTCCTGCAATCCGCGGTTGCTCATTGCCGATGAGCCGACAACTGCGCTCGATGTGACAATCCAGGCGCAGATCCTTGATCTGCTGCTCAGACTGCAGCGGGAAATTGATATGGCCCTGGTGCTGATTACCCATGACATGGGTGTGGTGGCCGAAACAGCCCGACGGGTTACGGTCCAGTATGCGGGCCAGCAGGTGGAGAAACAGGATGTCAAAGGACTGTTCAGCAACCCGCATCATCCCTACACTGCAGCCCTGCTGGCAGCCCTGCCGGAACGGGCCAGGTCGCGCAAGCTGCCCTCCATTGCCGGTGTGGTTCCAGGCCAGTTTGACAAGCTTTCAGGCTGTCTGTTTTCTCCCCGCTGCAAATATGCAGATGAGCTGTGCCGTACAACACCACCGGTTCAGGCCGATGAAACTCTGGGCCGCGCCCTCTGCCATTATCCGCTGCAACAGGGCGTTCCCACAGGCCTTTCAGCAAAAGAAGAGGTGAGCTAATGGCTCCGATTCTGACTGCAGAAAATCTGGCCCGGCATTATGAGGTTCCGCGTGGTTCATTTCAAAAGCCGGCAATACTGAAAGCCCTGCGCAAGGCCTCTTTTACCCTGGATCCGGGCAAAACACTGGCCATAGTCGGTGAATCAGGCTGTGGCAAGTCGACACTGGCCCGGCTCATCACCCTGATCGAAGAACCGACAGCCGGCGATCTCATCATTGACAATGATAACGTCAGCACAGCAGATGCAGCAACCCGCCGGAAAATCCAGCGCAAGGTTCAGATCATCTTTCAGGATCCGTATGGTTCCCTGAACCCGCGCCAGAAAATCGGACTGGCCCTGGAAGAACCTTTGCTGGTCAATACCCGGCAGACAAAAAAAGAACGGGAGCAGGCAGCCCGGGACATGCTGGAACATGTGGGCCTGCGGCCTGAACATTACGACCGCTACCCGCATATGTTCTCCGGCGGCCAGCGGCAGCGGATTGCGGTTGCCCGGGCGCTTATGCTCCAACCTGAAATCCTGGTCCTGGACGAGCCGGTCTCAGCCTTGGACGTCTCCATCCAGGCCCAGATCCTCAACCTGCTGACCGACCTGCAGGATGAATACAACCTGGCCTACCTCTTTATCAGTCATGATCTCTCGGTTGTGCACCATATTGCCGATGATATCATCGTCATGTACCTGGGATCGTGCGTGGAATACGCCAGCCGGGATGAACTGTTCACCCATCCCCGCCATCCCTATACCCGCGCCCTGCTTTCCGCCACCCCGGTGGCGGACCCGTTTCACAAAAAAGAACGGATCATGCTGCACGGTGAACTCCCCTCTCCCATCAATCCCCCGACAGGCTGTGCATTTCATCCCCGCTGTCCCGAGGTTATGGATATCTGCCGCTCCTCCGCCCCTGAACTTCGTGATATCGGTTCATGCCGGGTCTCCTGCCATGCCGTTATTGATTAAAGGGTACCCTAAAACGTTATACCACCCCGCAATCCGGCCACTATTTGAATGGCGTCACCACCCTCCAGCCCTTCACCCATGATTATCTGCAGGTCCGGGGTAACCATGAACTCCTTGGTAACCTGCCATCGGTAATACACTTCAGCTACTTCCTGCCAGATACCACTGTCTCCGGCTGATCTTCCCAGTCCAAACCCAAGGCCAAAATGATCATATTTCCTTATTTCCCGTCCCCAGCCAAGCATGAACAACTGGTCCACCAGGGCGGCATCTCCATCGGAGAAACTGTAGCGGGCCACAAAACGTTCACCACTTAAAACCCCTTCCTGTTCAAATGTACAACTTATCCCTGAGCCATCGGGCAGATCGTCTTCTTTATTGCTCTTGTTTTGCCAGCCCATCAACTGCACCCTGGCATCACGACTGCCAAAACCCTGAAAATTATAGCCTCCCTGTAGTGTATAAAAAAGTGCTGAGGAATTCAGGCTGAAGTTAATCTCCTTTTCCTGATCCGTTTCCTGGATATTGGACCCGCCAAAACCCAGATCCCAGTTCCCGGTATCCTGCCATTGCACGGTAAACCCTGCGCCGTAACTTGGAAAGGCAATGGAAGGATTGGCTGAAAAAATCTGGTTGAGAAAAAATTTTTTAGCACTGCGCAATTTGTGATTGCCAAAAAAACTGTCAATACTGAACTGGCCGTAACGAAGAGTCAGTCTTCCATCTGCAAGTTCCTGGCTGACATAGAGATCCGGTACCTGGAATCCGGCATTGGTAAATCCGTCCACTGTTTTCCAGAGCAGGTCCGTATGGAAACCAAGTTCTGAAGGAGCTATGTCGCCATAGGCGTGCCGGTGCCGCATGCGAAAGGAAAGGTAAACCGGCCTGTTATACTTGTGGCCAAACATCAGCCAGCGGGTACTGATGGTTGCATCACCGGAAGATGCTCCCAGGCTCCAATCCTTATCAGCATACCCTTGAGCAAGCATGTCATAGGAAAAAAGAGCCTCCAGCCTTAATTTTTTTTTATCTCCTCCCGCCAGGTGCGGTAGCGGTTGTAGAAATCCGGGAAAAGACTGTGCCTGGTCGGATCGTAACCAAGGGCATCACGACGTTCAATTGTAGTGCCGATGCTCTCAGCATCCTCCTTTTCAGCAGGAGCGGAAGAAATGAACGATTCAACAGCCAGGACAGAAGCAATGGAAGAGGTCATGAAAGCTATGGTTAACAGGATGAAAAAACGTATAACCTTTTTATGGAACTGGGATTCCGACTTCATGACAGAAACATAGCAGGAATAGCTGCATTAGGAAAGGGGAGCAAAACAAAACAGCCCCTTAACCGCGTTGGTTAAGGGGCTGAAAATTTCTGGCGCGCCTGGCAGGATTCGAACCTGCTACCCTCGAATTCGTAGTCCGATACTCTATCCAGATGAGCTACAGGCGCATGAGACGGATGCGAATATACTCCAACCAACTCTTTTGTACAAGTGGTTTATGAGCTGATTT
>CAZKBZ010000113.1:0-7958 GCA_964551175.1 uncultured Desulfobulbus sp. | reverse complement strand
CTGCCGGGTTCGGCAAGCCAACGGGTAAGGTCCTGGGCAATATTTATCGACGCCTTGTTGAGTGCGACTGCGGCACCCCGGGCATTCAGGGTGGAAACCTGAACCTTTGAGACGAACTCCTTTGTGGCCGTTACCTTTTTTGTCGTATTGTCTACGAGATAAAAACGTATCCTGACAACGCCGTCGGAAGTATCGTCCCCATAAATATGCTGGCTAAAATCATACAAGGTACTTTCCAGCAGGAAGTCGGCTTTTGAGGCGGAGGTTGATGATACCGCAGCCCCGAACCGATTACTTTTCTCCAGGGCCGCCTGAAAGAGTATGTGCAGCAATCTTACCGGGGCATCACTCCAGCGACTGTAGGCATAGCTGTTCTGGTCATACTGGGCTTTGCTGTAAAGCATGGCAGTGGTAGTAAAGGCTTGAGAAGCACGAATTGGAGCCAATTGTAGAATAATCGTGTTCTTTTTCTCTTCCGGTTCCACTTGTTCGCCTTTTTCCCATTGTCCTGATATCGTATAGATATCAGCAGGAGGAACCGTTCTGCCAGCGCAGGCCGTGAACATGCAGCACAATGCCATGATCACAAATATGCTATTCTTCATTATATCCTTCCTCTCCCGGTCCTGGTTTTGGCAGGCTGTGTTTAAACAACAGGTCACCAGGACTTGCTTTAATGGCCTGAAGAGTATCCTGCATATCAGTCGCGAGAATATCAAGATCAAAAAGCAGCTGATTCAGGGAAGCCAGGCTCCGCCGTACATCCCGGCCCATGTTTTGCCCAACATCGGCATAATTTTTTCCCAGGCTGTCCGCCATTTTTTTCACACTGACAGAGGCTGATTCTACCTGTGCAAACGCCTCGCTCACCTGCTGTTCCATGACAACACCGTTATCAACAAACTTGTGGAATCCTTGCAGTTGTCCCCTGATATCTTTGGCAAGCATCTTCGTTTCCGAAAGTATTTCTGCAATATTCTCCAGGTTCTCACTACTGAGCAGTTGGGCAAATTTTTCCAGGGCTAAAAAGGATTGTTGAGCAAGTTTTTTAAGCGATTCATCTAACAGGGCAAAGGTCGAAGGGATTGCCGGAATTACAGGAATTGCATCACCAGTTTTTTTGAGCAGCGGAGCATCCTTACTGCCGCCTGTCAACTCTATGAAGGCCAGACCGGTTATCCCAAAAGATTTCAGTTTGGCCCTGGTATCCACCTTTATGGGAGTACCGCGTTTAATTCTTAATAGAAGCTCCACCTCCTCGGGATTCTGAGGATTTATACCCATGTGATCCACAGTGCCAACATCAACACCCCGATATTTAACGGAAGAATCAGTGCTTAACCCTGCTACGGATTCCGACATGTAAACGAGATACTGGTCATATTCCTGTTTGCCGCCATGTTTTCCCAGCCAGTAGGCAAAGATTATCAGGCCAGCTGAAAGCAGGACAACGAACAATCCGACAAGTGTATAATTAATTTTGCTTTCCATGCCTTCTCCGTATCCGTCCCCGTGCGCCGCCAAAAAACTGTCTGACAATAGGGTGGCGATTTTTTATCACTTCCTCAAGAGTTCCTTCAGCAATCACCTTATGTTCACCCAGCACGGCAAAACGGTCGACAATGGTCCAGATGGAATCAAGATCATGAGTCACCATCACAACTGTAAGCCCGAGAATTTCTCGCAATTCAAGGATCAGGTTGTCAAAGGCCTCTGCACCGATGGGATCCAGTCCTGACGTCGGCTCATCAAGAAACAGCAGCGCCGGATCCATGGCCAATGCCCGTGCCAGTGCCGCTCGCTTGACCATGCCGCCACTCAGTTCGGCCGGGTAAAGAGCAGCGGCCTCTTCGGGCAGACCAACCATTGCAATTTTCATTCGCACAATATCCCGGATGAGTGCTTTGGGGAGATCTGTATACTCGTGCAGCTTGATGCCGACATTCTCCTCTACCGTGAGAGAAGAATAGAGCGCGCCTGCCTGAAAAAGAACACCCCACTGGCGGCGCAGGAATGCGGCATCGCTTCGGCTGGCTGTAAGAATGTTTTGACCAAACACCCTGACCTCTCCGGCTTGTGGACGCAGCAGCATGATCATTTCCTTGAGCAGCGTCGATTTACCCGAGCCGCTGCCGCCAAGCAGTCCGTAAATTTCTCCCCGGCGTATGCTCAGGTTGATGCCGTCATGGACCACATTATTGCCGAACCGGGTCACAACATCAGATACTGTGATAATTGTGTTCTTCAAATGCCAAGCTCCGTGAAAACAACGGAAAAAAGTGCATCACAGGCGATCACCAGAAAAATAGCGTTTACGACACTGATGGTGGTATAGCGGCCAATGCTTTCCGTACTTTTTGATACCTGAAATCCACGGTAGCAGCCGACAGCAGCAATAAGCCAGGCGAAAAAAGGCCCCTTGACAATCCCTATCCAGACATGTTTCACCGCAAGTATTTTCTGCAGTCGGTATATAAATTCAGCATACGAGAGATGAAGATGGATATGAGAAATAAACATGCCGGCTCCAATTCCGACAATATCGGCGAAAAAAATCATCAGCGGCAGGGCTATCATCAGGGCCATAATGCGCGGCAGAACCAGGAAACGATGGGGATCAAAGCCCATGGTGCGCATGGCGTCAATTTCTTCAGTGATCTTCATCACGCCAAGCTGAGCGGTATAGGAGGAGCCTGTTCGGCCTGCGACAACAATGGCCGTTATCAACGGGCCAAGTTCCCTGGTAATGGAAAGCGCTATCATGTCAACAATAAAAATATTGGCCCCGAATTTTTCGAGCTGAACCGCACCCTGGTAGGCAATGACCATTCCGATCAGGAAACTGGTCAGGGCCACGATGGGCATTGCCCGCACACCGGCTTCTTCAATGTTTTTGACAATGGCCCCAAAACGGATGGAGCGCGGGTGCAGCAGGGCGTACAGCAGGTTGACAAAATTTTCACCGACAAAGGAGAGGAATTCAATAAAATCCAGAACAAAAGCTGTAGAACCCCTTCCAATACTTCGCAACGGCTTCAGGAAACGGGAGGAGAAAGCTGGAGGCTTGCCTTGGGAAGCTCCGGGTGCATACCTGCGCAGCAGGTGGTACATCTTTTCATGTTCATCCGTAGCCCCGACGACTTCAACACGACACTTGTTTGCCTTCAGCAGATCGTAAGAGCGGATAAAAAGCATTATACCTGCCGAATCAACACGCCCGACCTCAGATACATCCCAGCGAATGGATACATTCCGGCACGTTTCGATTATTTCATCCAGGACACCGGCAGCATCCTTCAAGGTGCCAATCGTCCAGTCACCGGAGCTCCTGACCAGGATTCCATCGGCCCCATTTGGCTGTTTACTCCATTGTATTGCGGCCTTTTGTGATTGGGTTGGCTTCATCAGTTTCTTACCGGTTTGTGAAACATATTAAAACATGAACCACATATAATCACCCATCCACTCCTGCCCCGCTCAGATGCAGACCAACCACCCCTGTTACAATCAACAGAATTGACCCCACCTTCAACAAAGACACCGGTTCCCGAAACCACAGAATACCTACAACCGCCACCAGCACCGTTCCCACACCGGCCCAGACAGCGTAAGCAATGCTGACCTCGATTCGTTTTAAGGCCAGGGTAAGAGCGGCGAGGGAGAGGAAATAAAACAGGATCAGCAGTATCGACGGTAATGGCCGGGTAAAGCCATCAGACAATTTCATGGCCGTGGTTCCTGTCACTTCGAATACAATCGCCATCATCAACATGAACCAACTTGACATGGTTTCCTCTCATTTATTTTTTTCATTTCTTCTGCACAACAGACACAACACAACATAAAAAACTATGAGGGTGCCAGCCAACACCAATGAAGCTGACTTTGCTGACCCCAATGTATAATAATTGAGGAAAGAGATGAAAAAAGCTAAAATAACGGCAAACAAGATACCTAAAGGGTGATCACATATCTTTTTCACTTGGCACCTCCTCTTCTTGTTAGCAAGACATCCCGTTTTCATTCAAATTGTCGCCGGAATCGCCATACTCCAAAGCCAAAAATTACACTACCGAGCAGGGCCAGCCCCAGCAATGAATCCCATAGGATGTCCAGACCGGCGCCTTTGAGCAGTATCGCATAGCCCATTTCGATATAATAATAGAGCGGTGAGAGATACATGGCCTGGCGCAGGCCCATGGGCATGGCCTCGGGTGGAGTCCAGGCACCGGAGAGCAGGATGATCGGCATCATGATCATGATGACCAGCATGGCGGCCTGGGCCAGGTTGCGGCTTATGGTTGAGACAAAAAGCCCCAGTCCGGACATGGAAAACGTGTACAGTCCGGTCACCCCAAAAAAGAGCAACAGACTGCCCTTGATGGGAACCTGGTAAATACCCTCCATAATAAGGTCGATACTTAAAGTCGTGCCGAGCAGGATAACCAGGGTCATGGCAAGAACCTTGGGCAGCATGATTTGAATCGGGCTTAAGGGAGTGACCATCAGCTGTTCAATGGTGCCCCGCTCTTTTTCCCGGACAGCTGCAGAAGCGGGCAGAATCATGGCGAGAACAGTGATAACCGTCAGCAACTCCGAAATGGTCATGAACCAGGCGTCTTTCTGGTTCGGGTTATACCAGACCCGGTGCTGATCAATGAGCATGGGAACATTTTCAAACGCGCTTTCGGTCAACCCCATGCGTGCCAGGGCGACATCAAACCCGTATTGACCGATGATCTGGGCGCTGTAACTGGCCGCAAGGGTGCCGAGAATAGTATTGCTGGTATCCACCTGAACCTGCACGGCGGTCGGTTTGCCCTGGATGAGGTCGTGCTGGAATTTTGGCGGAATGTCGAGAACCACCAGCGCCTTGCCCTGGTCCAGCAAAGACATTGCTTCACGGCTGCCGGGAATTTCTCCACCAAGTTTAAAGTAAGGTGGACGAAAACGATAGATCAACTCACGGGAGGCCTGGCTGTGATCACTGTCATGACTGACAACCGTGGCATTTCTCAAATCCATGGTAATGCCGCCGGCCATGAAAATATCAAAAGTAAAAAGATACATGACCGCACCGATCAGCAAAGTATCCCGGCCAAGCTGGAGGAGCTCTTTCAGCGTCATGGCCGCCAGGCGTGACCACCATAAATACAACATGCTCTGTGGATTGCCGGAATTCCTGTTCATGATTTTACTCTCTTGTGAAAGAGGAGAAAACCGGCCAGCCATAACACAATTACATAGACGGCCAGAGCCAGCATGTCGCTCCACTGCTGTTCCAGGCCCACACCTTTGAGAAAGCTTCCCAGGACAATATTGGTGTAATACATGGCCGGAAACAGGTGGGCCTCGAATTGAGAAGCCGCATCCATGGAAGCAATGGGAACCAAAAGGCCGGAATACAAAACCGATGGAACAATCGTGACCACCACCGTCACCATCATGGCCGCTATCTGTGTCCGCACCAGCAGGGAAACCAGCAGGCCTATGCTGGTGGTACAGGTGACGTACAGGGCTGAGGAAAGAAAAAAGAACAAAGGATCACCCTTGAATGGCGCATGAAAAAGAAAGGTTGCCATCAACCAGAGAATGAGCATGTTCAGAATAGAAATAACAACATAGGGTGTCAGCTTGCCGATCAGGAATTCACCGCGGGTAATGGTCGAGGCATAGATATTGTAGATAGAACCGTTTTCTTTTTCCCGCACCACCCCAAGCGCGGTAAGAAAGGGCGGGGTTATCATCAACACGAACATCATCATTAAAGGGGCTATGGACCATATGCTTTTCAACTCCTGGTTATACAGATATCGCAACTGGACCTTGACCGGTTGCACCATTGCCACTGCCTGCTCTTGCGGCATGCCGAAATGTTCACTGATGTAGCCTGTCAGAAGCTTGCTGTTAAATGCAGAATTGATGGCAATAACATATCCTTTACTGGTCGAGGCTCGAAACGGAAAGACGCCGTCTATCAGGGACTGGACAGCAACCGGACGACCGGCAAGGAGGTTTTCCTGGAATTTCGGGGGCACAATGATGGCAAAACGGATTACACTGTCCGCCAGCAGGGGATCCAACTCGCGCTCGCTATGCACATCCCCTTGATAGTCGAAATAACGGGAATCAATGAAAAGGTGGAGATAATCCCGGCTCAATTTCGTCTGGTCATAATCCAGGACAGCAAAAGGCAGGTTTTCAACATCCATGTTAATGCCGTAAGCGAAGACCAGCATCATGGAAATGGGAACCACAAAAGCCAGGCTGAGAAATAACCGATCCCGGACAATCTCCCGCCATTCCTTGGACATAACAGCGCGTACACGTTGTAATTTCATTGGCCCTGTTCCTCTTTTTCCTGCGCCAGCACCTGGTAGACAAAAACGTCTTCCAGCGAGGGCGGGCGAGGTGTCAGGTTGAGGAGGTGAACACCTTTGACTTCAAGGAGTTGCGAGATTTCTTTTTCTGCCTGGTCAATACCAGTATCCCCGGTAAAGAGATGTATCTTTTTGCCAAACAGGGATACCCCGTCAAAACGGGCCTGTTCCAGCAGGGCAAGGGCCGTCAGCGGCCGGTCGGTGGTCAGCTCCAGCAGTTGTCCGGCCTTCTGTTCCAGTTCCTGCTTCATCAGCTCGGGAGTGGAATCAACGATAATTTTTCCCGCATACATCAGGGCCAGATGGTCACAATGCTCCGCCTCGCTCATATAGTGGGTGGTAACCAGGATGGCCACCTGCTCCCGGCGGGCGAGACGAACCAGGATATCCCAGAAACGCCGCCGGCCAACAGGATCAACACCCGAGGTCGGTTCATCCAGGAACAGAACCCGTGGCTGGTGGACAAGAGCACAGCCCAGGGCCAGCCGCTGCCGGATTCCCATGGGCAGGCTGCCTGCCAGCTGGTCGGTGACTCCATCCAGACCCGCCATTTGCACCACCCAGTCAGTACGCTCCTGCAATCGCTGTCCGGTCACGGCATAAATCCGGGCATAAAGACGGATGTTCTCCATAACCGTCAAGTCCCGGTAGAGAGAAAAAGACTGGGACATGTAGCCGATACGTTCCTTGATGGCTTTAGCCGCGCGGCGCATGTCCGCTCCGGCGACCTGTCCTGTTCCCGAGGATGGAGCAAGGATGCCGGTAAGCATCTTGATCACCGTGGTCTTGCCGGCGCCATTGGCGCCAAGCAGTCCGAAAATCTCCCCCTGTTGCACCTGAAAGCTGACATGGTCAACAGCGCGGAAGGTACCAAAATCTCTGGTCAGTCCGAGTGCATTGATGGCGGTGCTTACCTTATCGGCCGGCTTGTCATGTGCAGAGTCATTCGATTGCAGACCGGTAACCGTGGGTTTCGCCGCCTCTTCGGCCAGCTTATGCTGACGCAGCAAAGAAATAAAAGCGCTTTCCAGATCCGGTTCTGCACCATGAATCTCTTCGATTTTCACATCTGCCAGAAGGCCGGAAATTAAACCCATTGCCTGGTCAGGAGGCTGATTGGGAACAAATACATGGAGTCTTGAACCAACCGCCTCTACCTGGGGATAGCTGGATTTTATGGCATCCATGGCCTTGATCTGCGGTTCCGCCTTTATCTCCACCAGGCTGCCTGGAACCTGCCGCAGAATGTCGTCCGGTTCCCCCTCTGCCAGCACACGTCCTTCATAAACAAGGGACAGCCGATGAAAGCGGGTGGCCTCATCCATATAGGCGGTGGAAACGAGGGCGGTGATCCCCTGTTCACGAAGCAGTTCAGTAAGAATAGCCCAGAAGTCCCGGCGTGAGACCGGATCAACACCGGTGGTCGGCTCATCCAGGATAACCAGGTCCGGCTGGTGAATAAGAGTGCAGACCAGACCCAGTTTTTGTTTCATCCCACCGGAGAGGAGTTTCATCGGCCGATCACGAAAGCGATCCAGCCTGGTCATGGCCAGTAATTTCCGCTTTCGTTCAGCCAGC
>CAZKBZ010000112.1:4753-7977 GCA_964551175.1 uncultured Desulfobulbus sp. | reverse complement strand
GTGCTTGTCCTTCTTGCGTTGGGAGCTGGAATTCTGCTGGGCGGCCGGTTTGGCTGGTTTGTCCCGGTACCGGAACTGCAGACCAGCAACTATTACCTGCTGCCTTCAGAAGGTGAAAAATTTCCTGTTGTCCTGCGTACTGAAAAGAGAACTGACAACCTTTCTGAACCTGATGGTATAATACTTTCAGCTCAAACATCCTGTGCCGACACGCCGCCGCAGCTGGCCCTGTTTTTCAACCTGCCCCTGCCGGTGAACCGGGCTGATTTTCAGAGTCTGACCATGCTGCCGTCCATCGGCAATCAGCGGGCGCAGGATATTATCAGACTCAGAAATCAGCTGGGCGAGATTTCAGGGCCTGAAGCCCTGACACAGGTTGACGGCATTGGAGATGCTCTTGCAAAACGTCTGTCATCAATGATCTGTTTTGACTGACCCGAATGATGAAACCGTGCACTATTGACTGTCCGGTGATTGTTCTTGTCGGACCCACCGCCATCGGCAAGACATCTCTTTCCCTGCAGCTTGTTGAGCGGTTTGATTGTGAAATTGTCAGCATGGACTCCATGCAGGTCTACCGGTACATGGATATCGGTACGGCAAAACCGAGTCCGGAAGAACAGGCTCTGGTTCGTCATCATCTCATTGATGTTGTAAATCCTGATGAGCAGTATGATGCTGCCCGTTTTGCGGATGATGCTCTCAAGGCCATCGATTCCATTGCGGGTCGAGAGCGGACAGTTCTGCTGACTGGCGGTACCGGTCTCTACCTGAAAGCCCTTTTTGAAGGGTTGTTTGCTGCAATGCCTGCAGACCGGGAAATACGACACCATCTGCACAAACGTCTGAGAGAGGAGGGGCGGGAGGTACTGCATGCCGAGCTGTGCAGAATTGATCCTGCTTCAGGAAAAAGAATTCATAAAAATGACACCCAGCGATTGCTGCGCGGGCTTGAGATTTTTTTTACTTCCGGACGTACATGGTCGGAACTGCTTTGTCAGCAGAAAGAAGAGGGGCAGGGGGTTCATTTCAGGAGGGTTTACCAGGTTGCGCTTACCTGTGAACGTGACGAACTGTATCAACGCATTGAACAGCGCAGCTGTAAAATGATAGAAAAAGGGTTAATTGAAGAAGTTGAAAAACTTCGCACAATGGGCTATTCAGCGGAACTGCCATCCATGCAATCCATCGGCTACCGTCATGCCAATAATCTGCTCTCCGGCCTGTGGGACCGAAAAACAATGCAGGAACACCTGATACGTGATACCCGGAGATATGCCAAGCGGCAGATGACCTGGTTTGGAAAGAACAACGATCTGCACTGGTTTGACAGGAAGGATAAAAAATTGATTGTTGAACAAATAGCCCATCGCTTTCAATATAGTCAGAAAAAAGATAATATATGAGCACATAAATATATTTAAAAAACAATAAGTTGAATAACTTTAAAGAATATATAATCAAGCCGGAGATCCATGGGGCAGAAGCTGAAAACTGCCGCAGGCTTGCCGGTGATCTGCAGATACCCTTGGTTCTGGCCAAGCTTCTTTATCAGCGCGGCTACATGACAACAGATGCAGCAAAAACCTTTCTGGAGCCCAGGCTTGCCGACCTGCCGTCACCATTCGGACTGAAAGGAATGCGAACCGCTGTTGCCCTGATCCTTGATGCCGTCATCGGTAAACATCAGGTTGTGGTTCATGGTGATTATGATGTTGACGGGATTACGGCAACTGTTCTGCTGGTGGATTTTCTGAAAAAACTTGATCTCCAGGTTTTCTATCATCTGCCCAATCGAATGACTGAAGGCTATGGATTGAGCATGAAATCCGTTGCCGAACTTGCTGAAAAGGTCACCATGCCTGCACTGTTCATAACGGTTGACTGTGGGATTTCTGCATCAAAAGAAATTCAGTATGCCAGTGAGTTAGGATTTAAAATTATAGTAACAGATCACCATGAGCCTTCGAAAATTTTGCCACAGGCCCATGCAATCATCAACCCGAAGCAGCCTTCCTGTACATTTAGCTGTAAAGAGTTGTCAGGAGTGGGAGTTGCCTTTTTCCTGGCCATGGCAATACGTAGAACAATGGTGGAACAGGGATTCTGGCAGCGGAATAATGTGCCGAATTTAAAAACCTATCTCGATTTTGTCGCCCTGGGAACAGTGGCGGATGTTGTAGAACTAGTTGAAATCAACCGGATTCTCGTCAAAGCGGGACTTGAAGTGATAACGGCCAGAAATAAACCGGGAATATGGGCGCTCTGCGAACGGGCGGGAATCGGTGAAGGAGCAGTGACAGCAGAGGATATTTCCTTCAGGCTTGCCCCGAGAATCAATGCAGCAGGCAGGCTGGGTAAACCCCAGCTTGCCGCCGATCTGCTGCTAAGCAGTGATGTAGAGGAAGCGCAGAACCTTGCATTCTCCCTGGAACAGGCAAACAGTACGCGCAGGCAACTTGAAAAGAGTGTACTGGAGGATGCAATTCAGCAGGCAGAGCAACAGGCTGCCGACAACAGACAGGGACTTGTGTTATCAGGCAGCAGCTGGCACCCGGGTGTCGTTGGTATCATTGCTGCCAGGGTGGTTGATCGGTTTCATCTGCCTGTTCTGGTCTTTACCAGAGATACCGCACCGGACAGCCAGGCTTTCAAAGCCTCTGGAAGGTCCGTACCCGGACTGAATCTGTTTCTTGTTCTGCAGCAATGTGTTGATTTCATTGATCAGTTCGGTGGACATGCAATGGCTGCAGGGTTAACGGTTGCGCCGGAAAAATTTGATGGCTTCAGCGAGAAATTCAACAACTGTGTCTGCAGGATGATGCAGGAAGGTACGCAGGAGGGAGTGGAAATCGACATGGTCATACATGTTGATGATGACTGTGAAGAAATGGTACGCAGCCTGAAACTTATGGAACCGTTTGGCCAGGGAAACCCTGAACCTGTCTTTTTGCTGAAAAATATTCAGATGCAGAAGGTAGCCAGGCTGCATGATCACTTAAAATTTTCCCTGCAGATAAATGGCAGCAGAATCCATGGCATCGGTTTTTTTCAGGCCACACAGTTTGAAACAGCGTCCAGGCCGGTTGATCTTGGTTTTAAATTAAAACAGACAACGTTTCGTGGACGAGAGAGAATAGAGGCCCATGCGGTTACAATCAATCCAACGCATTGACATTTCAGGACATATATAAATTTAACATAATATATATTATGCGACATTG
>CAZKBZ010000112.1:0-4653 GCA_964551175.1 uncultured Desulfobulbus sp. | reverse complement strand
AACTGGCGTCGCTGCTGGGTTGCTCTTGCTGAGGCACAATATGAACTCGGCCTCGAGCTGGTCAGCAAGGAAATGATCGCGGAGTTAAAAAGTCATATTGAAGACATTGACTTTGACGTCGCCGCTGCCAAGGAAAAAGAAATCCGCCATGATGTCATGGCTCATGTTTATGCCTATGGCCTCCAGTGTCCCAAAGCTGAGGCTATTATCCACCTTGGAGCCACATCTCAATTCGTGGTCTGCAATACGGATCTTATTATCCAGAAAAAAGCGCTTCAGCTGGTAAAAAAAGCACTGATCAACGTTATTGCAAACCATGCTGGCTTCTGTCGTGAATACAAGGAGATGGCCACCCTCGGCTATACACATTACCAGCCAGCCCAGCCCACAACGGTCGGCAAGCGCAACACTCTGTATATACAGGATCTTCTCATGGATCTTGACTATATAGAAAACCTGGAAGAACAGATTAAGGCCCGGGGTGCCAAGGGGACAGTCGGCACTCAGGCGACCTTTCTTGAACTCTTTGGCGGCAATCATGACAAAGTTCGCGAGCTTGACCGGCTTGTATCTGAAAAACTCGGCTTTGATACGGTTTTTCCTGTTACCGGCCAGACTTACCCGCGTAAACTGGATATGAAAACTTCCGAGACACTGGCAGGCATTGGTTCTTCTGCACATAAGTTCGGTGTGGATATGCGGTTGCTCTCCAATCTCAAGGTCCAGGAAGAGCCTTTTGCCAAAAAACAGGTCGGCAGTTCAGCAATGGCGTACAAGCGAAACCCCATGCGTTCCGAACGAATGACCGGACTGGCAAGAAAACTGATGGGATTGCCGGCTGATTTTGCTGCCACAGCAGCCAACCAGTGGTTTGAACGCACCCTGGATGACTCTGCCATACGCCGCATGGACATGGCCCAGGCCTTTTTGCTTACAGATGCCATCTTAAAGCTTTACATTAACATTACCAGCGATATGGTGGTTTATCCGAAACAGATAGAGCGCTATTTACGCGCTGAACTCCCCTTCATGGCTACGGAAAAAATTCTGATGGCCTGCGCTGAACGTGGCCGGAGCCGGCAGGTAATGCACGAGGTGATTCGTGAACATTCCGTTGCTGCGGGTCTGGCTGTAAAGGAACAGGGCGCAGATAATGATCTTCTTGTTCGGCTGGCAGATGATGACCGGATTCCCTTTGATCAGGCTGAACTTGAAAACCTGATTGGCAATTACCAGGAATTCACAGGCCGAGCTGCAGAACAGACCGATGAATTCCTGGATGAAGTTGTCGCTCCAGTCCTTGGCAGGTATCAGAAGATGATTGGAGATGTTGATGCATCTCTTAAGGTATGATTAATTTCATTCTGTTTTATCGTAATTATTTTGTTTTTGACTTATTACCTCAGAATCAATCCGTCCCGAATCAGCCTGTTTCGTTTCCTGCTGGAAGGATATGACGGTCTTGCAGTCTTATCAACACTTGATGCAAAACAGGGATTGGTCAGGCTGCTTGTACCCAATTCCAGGATTGATGAGTTCTGGCCGCTGCTTAATGCTATCTGTGTGGAACTGAGCCCGGCAAAAGATAACAGAAAACATTAAAGACAGATATTATTTTATTGTAGTTTTGTTTCTAATCGTTAATGAATAAGCACGTTTTTATAAAGACATTCGGCTGCCAGATGAACGAGCGCGACTCGGAAATCATTGAGCAGCTCCTGTCACAGGCCGGATATATTTCTGTAACTGAACAGGAAGATGCTGATCTTGTTATCCTGAACACCTGTTCCATTCGCGCTAAGGCCGAACAAAAAGTGTTCAGTCTGCTGGGTCAACTCAGAAAGCAGAAGGAAAAAATGCCTGCGCTCCGGATTGCCGTTGCCGGTTGTGTTGCCCAGCAGGAAGGGAAACAGATTTTCAAACGTATGCCCCATGTCGATATCGTGGTCGGTACCCAGCAGATCTATCAGCTCCCTGAAATGCTTCATCGCCTTGACCGTGGAGAAACACAAAGGGAGATTTCCTGTAATCTTGAGAAATCATTTACCATTCCTCCTTTCCAGAGACTGTTGGCCACTGAAGCAGGACAGGCGGCCCCCTCCCCTGCTGCTCCTGAATTCCGTAAATTTGTCACCATCATGCAGGGCTGTAACAATTACTGCAGTTACTGTGTAGTGCCTGCTACCCGTGGCCGGGAGATCAGTCGCCCGGTGGTCGATATCCTGGAAGAAGTCACCTTGCTTGTGCAAAAAGGCGTGAAAGAAATCACGCTCCTAGGTCAGAATGTAAACTCATACGGCTGTACAAACACGGTGGCCGAACAGCAGACATCTTTTGCCGATCTCCTGCAGATGGTTGCCGGTGTACCGGGAGTTGAACGGTTACGTTTTACTTCGTCTAATCCACAGGATTTATCCATAGAGCTTATGCAATGCTTTAGAGATCTCGAAAATCTCTGTCCCCATTTTCACCTGCCCGTGCAATCTGGATCCAATGAAGTGCTCAAAAGGATGAACCGTAAGTACACCCGAGAACTCTACCTTGAAAAAGTAGACGCTCTCCGCTCATTCTGTCCTGAAATTGCGATCAGTACGGATATGATTGTTGGCTTTCCCGGTGAAACCGACCAGGATTTCGAGCTGACCATGGATCTTCTTGAAACTGTCCGTTTTCACGGCTCCTTTTCTTTCAAGTATTCCGACCGGCCTGGCACCCGCTCCGCTGATTTTGCAGACAAAGTGGATGAACAGGTAAAAGGTGAGCGACTGCAACGGTTCCAGAAAAGGCAGGATCAGATCAGCCTTGAGCGCAACAGAGAATTTCTCGGCAGGACCGTTGAAGTAATGGTTGAAAACATGACAACCGCTGGTATCCAGGGACGTACCGGAACAAACCATATTGTTCATGTTGCCGATTCAGCGCATTTATCTCCCGGTGACACAACCATGGTTACCATCTCCCATGCCGGCAAGCATTCATTGAATGGTGAACTGGCAGATTAGAACCAGGATAGTGTTAACGTAAAACATTAGTATTAACGAGCAACATCTTATAATAACGAAGGAATTGTCATGATTGATTTACATAGTCATACCTTTTTCAGTGACGGCGCTCTCTGTCCGGCTGAGCATCTGCGCCGGGTGGAAGTTCTTGGTTATACGGCCATAGCCATTACCGACCATGCCGATTCTTCCAACCTGGATTTCATTATTCCCCGGATTTCGCAGGCGGCAAAAGACCTGAATCCGTTAAGCCCCACCCGGCTGATCGTGGGTATTGAATTTACCCATGTCCCCCCTGCCCTGATCGGACCGCTTACGGAAAAGTCCAGAACTCTTGGTGCTGAACTTATAGTTGTCCATGGCGAAACACCGGTTGAACCGGTTATCGCGGGAACCAATCGTGCTGCTATTGAGGCTGGTGTCGACCTGCTGGCCCATCCGGGCTTTATCACTGAACAAGAAGCGCAGTTAGCTGCAGACAAGGGTGTTTTTCTGGAGCTTTCCGGCCGTAAAGGTCACAGCCTGACCAACGGGCATGTGGCACAGATGGCAGAGAAAACCGGAGCCCTGCTGGCCATCAATGCTGATGCCCATACCCCTGGAGATTTCCTGACTGCAGAGATGGCGGAAAAAGTAGGTCTTGGTGCCGGGCTCTCCAGGGAGCGTTACCAGCAGTTGAGAAAGGACATGGCAGCCCTGGTGGAAAGGCTGTAGAACCGAGATACATTGACCTGTTTTCCAGGTCTACATCTCCACTGCATAGGATACATCAAAAACAGCGTGGCAGGCCGGACAGATGAAAAGCCATTTGAACCTGTCCTGATCTTTTTTCAGCATGGAATGAAAACCATCTTCATACCCGCATGTGGGGCACACTTTAAACTCATCTTCCACTGTAACACGCTGGATTTCATACTCCATACAAGAGCTCCTTTATCATATACTTGATCCCCGTCTGCGCGGGGAGAACACAGAGCTGCAGACCCTGCAGGTTTGTTCACAAGGCTGTGTAAATTTGCTGAATTTCCTCGGAACCATATTTTTTCTCCAGTCGTAATACTATAAAATGGCCACGAGCCATGGACTGAAAGTGATCGATAAACAGGGTGTTCACAATGGCCCCACCGGCAGCACCAATAACCGGGACAGCCTGGGCTGCAATTTTTTCTGAAACCTGGATACCGAATCGAGAAGAAATCTGGGCGATAAGTTTCACAATAGCCGGAGCACTTGTCTCGCTTACACCTTTTTTTGCAAAAAATCGTGCGGCATCGGTTACCGCTTTTGCCAGGGCGGATCGAATGGCAAAATAGCCGGTCTCCACAGCATCATCATCTTTGCCCGGTCCACCCAGAGCAAACACTTCCAGGCAGGCCACCTTTACCTGGGGATCGGAAACCGGCTGTGCTTCACTCCTGGCAATATCAGCAATGGAACGCAGCATAATAGTCGTTGAAACAGACAGTTCCACCGGCAGCGCGGGTAACCCCAGAAAACCACCTGCTGCACCGGATCCGGCAACCATCAGTTTATGAAACGTATTGGCGGAATCTCCCTTTGACTTTTTATTCATTGTAAAAATTGCGGAGTTAAGCGCCGCCATCAACGCTTTCTGGGTACTTGATGCGACTATTTCAGACCAGCCTTTGGG
>CAZKBZ010000111.1:0-7980 GCA_964551175.1 uncultured Desulfobulbus sp. | reverse complement strand
ACCGCATCGGAGTAGATATTGTCATCGGAATAATCAATACACTCGGGCCCGTCCACATAGGGCTTGAGCTTATCAGCCACGAGCCGGGCTGCGTCCTCTGCCGAGATTCGGGGCCGCATGCCGTAGGCCACCGAGATGGTTGGTTTCCAGAACAGGAGATTGAAATCGTGCGAGTTGATGTCCCGGTCGGTCATGATGGAGGCAAATCCCCACTCCACCTCGGCCCGGGGATCGTAGCCGTGTTCGGGCATGCCCCAGTAGGGAAAGAGCAGTTCGCCCTCGTCCCAGTCCTTTTTCCGGCCCCACTTGATGGCAGTGGGCACAAACCCTTCGGCAAGATCCTTGCCGATGTCCTTTTTCAGGGCAATACAGTCGAGCAGCTCTTTGGCGAATTTCAGGGAGCCTATCCGACCAAAGTCCAGGTCGGTATGGATTTTCTTGCCCGGGCCGAGCAACCCTTCGTGCCAGAGTTTTTCCAGCCAGTCCAGGCCATGTTCCAGGGGATAGGAGTTGACCCCCATCATGTTGCAGTACTGGGCGACCTTCATGCCCACCTGGGCGATTTTTTCGGTCTTGCCCTTGTAGTAGCGGGAGGCGTAGCTGCCGTACCAGGAGGTTTCCTGACAGGAGACCTCGTTGCCGTAACCGATATCATAGCGGCTGCGGCAGCCGGAAACACATCCCTGGCAGGCCTGGGTGCGGCGGCGTTTGGAGGCCAGACCGACAAAGGTGGCGGTGTAGATCCGGCTTAGTGATCCCCAGGAGTAGAAATCCGCATTTTCATAGTCCTGGCCGTACAGTTCCTTTTCCTTAAACCGGGCCTGGAGCATGGCGGCCGGATCGGCAATCCTGACCGAACCGGTGCCGTGCAGAGAGATGGCCTTGAGATTCTTGAACCCCCAGACCGCGCCGAATCCTCCCTGGCCTGCGCCATTACCCGCATCATGGATGAGCGAACTCATCATGGACTGGTTTTCTCCGGCAGGTCCGATGCAAAGGACGGCAGGTTTTTGAGTGGTGTAGCCCGTGGCATCACCTTTGGCAGGCAGGCTGCGCCAGCCGCCGAAATCCTGGCCTGTCTCCTGTTCGATGATCTTGAAGATGTCAAGCTGGGTTGCCCTGGTATCCCGGCCCCAGAGATCATCAGCCGGACGGAATTCGATCCGGTCGTCCCGCACATCCACCCAGACCGGTTTTTCAGCCCGCCCCGAGATGACCACCGCGTCCCAGCCCGCGAATTTCATGGTTGCTGAAAACCGGCCGCCGAAGTTGGAACGGGTGTACCAGGAAACAGGTACCTGGCCGTATCCGATGCCGGTCACCTCACATCGTCCTCCTGCTGCCGGAGCCGTTGTTCCGGAAAAAGGGGAACTCGCCACCACGACCACGTTTTTCTCATGGCGGCCGTCGGTCAGGGTCTTGTCCTTGCAGAGATCCCAGAACAGGGCCGTACCCAGGCCATGGCCACCACCCCATTCGCGGTATTTTTCCGTGTCGATCACTTCATAGCTCAGGTCACTGAGCTTGAGGTGCAGTATTTTACCTGCATGTCCGTACATAGTCTTTTCCGGAAATCTGTTATCCTTCGCGTTCAATATCCTCAACCGAACAGCCCAGGACTTTCCAGCCTTTGCCGCGCAGGTTGACGTTATAACTTGTTTTTGACTGCTGGTCCGGCATCTTTTCGACAAAGGCGATGGCCCCCACCGGACAGACCTTGACACAGGACTGGGTTCCGCCTGGTCCGCCTTTCTCCTTAAGATACGGAGTATCGGCGCAGAGATCGCATTTCTGCATCTTACGTTCCCCCGGATTCCACTGCAATCGCTTGGGCAGCCAGGGGCAGGCGGCTACGCACTGCATGCAGCCGATACAGCGGGCCGGGTCAATGGTCCGGACGTTGCCGAAGTCTTTGTCCACATGATCCGCCTGCACCGGGCAGGCCTTGACGCAGGGGGCATCCTTGCACTGGTGGCAGATTGCCATGAAAATATCATCAGGCCAGCTGCTCCAGGAATCCTGTTGGATCTGGATCCGGGCCAGGGAGTGGGAGGAGACCCCGTGGTGAGCCATGGAACAGGTCATCATGCAGGAGCCGCATCCCATGCACTTGGCCATGTCCACCACCAGGAACCCCTTTGCGTTGGGCATAACCAGCAGGTTGGAGCCGGGCAGGACAAAGGCCCCGCCGGCAGTGACCACCAGGCCGGCCGCACCTAGGGTTTTCAGGAAAGTGCGCCGGTCAAGGCCGCTTTTTTCTTCACTGCTCATAATCTGCTCCCTGCCACCCGGAAATAATCCGGTTATTTCTTATTTTTTGTAGTCCCTGATCAACAGCCACTGGGAGGGATCGGTATGCATGTCACCCCGGAGGAGAAAAGATCCGAGTATCGCATTGACCGGGAAGTGGTCATGCAGAGGATCTTCTTCCGATGCCACAAAGTCGATGGTGGGATCGACCCCGGCCCAGACTATAGCCCGGGTTACGACCCAGGGTGTGCCGATGATCTGGATAATTTCAGCCTGGTTCGCATGCTCACCCACTCCCGGAAAGGTACGCAGCCCGATGGTGGGCAGAATAAAAGGTTGCGGCTCACCGGTGGCCGGAGGCAGGGGCAGCAGCATGTTGAATGGCGGAGCCAGCTCGGGCATGTTGTCGGCGGGCAGGGGCACGGAGAAGAGCTTTTCTCCCCGGGTTATCTGGGACGAGGCAATATCGCTGAAATTGGGATCGCTGGTTTTCTGCTGCATCCCGCCTCTGGAAATGGTATTGGCAAAGATATCGCCATGGGTGCGCATGGTGATGGTGGCCAGTTTCTTGGGGTAACCGCCAAACTCCCGGCCTGCGGCCATGGCAGCATCCGAATCCACGTAAATTGCCGGAACATAGAGAAAGGGAATGCCGTCAGCCAGCACCGCTATGGTGACGATGGTCTCCATGTAGGGCCCGATCTGTTCGTTGCCTCGGTACTTGGCAAAGATAAGCGAAGCGCAGGCCTGACCTTCCATGCCGGGCAGGGCGACCAGATCCAGGTGATCGGGTACAAGCGCTGCAACCCTGTCCCGGTCTGTGGCAAAGGCTACGGCTGCCATGTCGATGTTGAGGTATTTATAGGTTTGGGCCTTGGGCATCAGCGGCGCCCAGAGGGGCATAACCGGGTTCTGGTTGATCTTGTCGGCTGCCAGGGAGCCTTTGCCGCCGGACTGAAACAGGTTGTCAGTGCTCATTATTCTTCTCCTTGCGTTTTACAGTCCCAGCAGGTTGACTGCGTTGGTATAGAGATACTTTTCCATGACATGGTCGGGGAATCCCAGGGCCAGGGTCTGCTCCAGGGTCTCGGCAAAGTTGCCGAACGGATAGGCGGATCCGTAAACAAACTGGTCCGGCAGCAGGGGAATATTCTGCTGATAGATCTGTCCGCCGGGCCAGAAAGTGTACACATCAGAGCTGATGGTCACCGACGGGTATTTGAGCGCCAGAGCCAGAGCCTCGGTAATTCGTGGATAACCGCCATGGCCGAGTACCAGCCGCAGTTTCGGAAACTGCCGCAGGACATTGTCGAACCGCCATATCTGGTTGGGCAGATCAAAGTTGACAGGTGAGGCAAAGGCCCCGGTCTGAACCTGGAGAAATTTCCCAGAGTCCTGCATCACCTCGTAGAGGGGAAAAAATTCCGGATTATCTATGACCGAAGGACCACCCACCATCCGGTAGCCCGGCTCGATGGTGGCGCCGCGGATACCGGATGCCAGGTCCTTCTCCAGGGTCTCGACCGCTTTTGGTATGGGCTGATCAATGTTGATAGGGGTGATGCCGTAGAATCGGTCCGGGTATTGCTGTTCATAGTTCTGCAGTTCTTTGCAGCCCATGGACATCTCGGGCTGTCCTTCCATGTAGCGGCCGGCAACCACCACCCGCTCGATGCCGCACTCGTCGATTTCCTTCCACCAGGCCTCCATGAGCCCGTCTGCACCCTGGCCAAACATCCGTACCGATTCCGGAACAGTACCATGGGTGGCCGGGTTGCCCACCGCGTTCGGCCGCTGGGCAAAATAACTCAGCCGCATCTTGAACAGGCCGCCAAAGGCCGCAAGCGGCGGCCGGCAGCGAAAATCAATAATCTTGTATTTGCTTTCCATAGTTTCCATACTATTCTTCTCCGGGAAATGGCAGTAGCCGTTCGTTGAGCCGGTTGGTCTGCTCAGACCTCCTGTTTGTCCCGCTCATCAGGAATAAATTCAATGCCCTCAATTTCCGGTATCTCGGATTTTGGCGCGGTGGCATCCACCTCGATATACCAGCGGGTGATGGTCCAGCAGTTGTCCCGTTTTTCCAGGGTCCCGTTATAGGTCCCGCTGGTGAACACGTAGAATTTGCCGTCGGCATGGGCATTGGATATGAGCAGGTAGGTCCGTACCTCGGCCGTGGTTTCCGTCTGATACGCCACATGGATATTGCCCATGGTATGCCGGTGGGCGGTGTCGTTGGTCTCGCTGCCCGGCCCGCGGAAACGGACATCCACGAATTTCCGGAACGCTTCCTTGCCCCTGACCCGGATAGTGCCGAATCCGGGCGTGGTGGTCTCGAACAGGATATCCTCGGAAAACAGGGCAAACCACTGCTCCCAGCGATCCTCGTCAATGAGAAACGAGTAGGCCGAGACATGATTGATGATGGTCAGCCGGTCGGCCAGAAACTGCGGGTCCGCGGGCAGGGGACGTCCGGAGTAGTCGGCTTCCATCATGTTCAACCGTGGCGGCAGCAACCGTTTCTGGAAATCTGTGAGTTCTTCCCACTTGCCGTTGTTCATTATTTTCTCTCCTCCTGTTTCAGGTCGGCGAGATAGGCGTCAATGACCTTGTCAAAGGTGTCATACTTCGGCTGCCAACCCCATTCCCGCACCGAACTGGAATCATCCACCATGTGCGAGGCGGATATGAGCAGCCGGTCCCATTCGGGGTTGACATCAAAATCAATCTGTGCTCCCGGGATACGTTTGCGGACCGCTTCAGCCATCTCCCCGGCATTGGGAATCGGCTCCCGAACCCCGTTTATGAAGTAGTTGATGGTCCTGATATCTTCCTTTGCTGCCCGGCCGAGATCGATGATGGCCCGTGCACCGTCCTCCACATAGACCAGGGTGAGCCGGATTTCCGGGCTGACCGCGATGGTGTAGGGTTGACCGCCAGCCGGAACTTCGATCATGGCCGAGGTGTAACTGACAATACCGGCTTCACGCAACCCGGGGCCGATAATAGCCGGGTAGCGGATGGAGCGGAAATCCAGGTCGTATTTTTTTCTGTAATACCGGCCCGTATTTTCAATAAAGACCTTGGTGATCCCGTAAAAAGAGGCCGGACGCTGCAGGGTGGTATCGGTGAGGATTTCTCCTTCCTGCAGATCCTCGCCATAGGTGGTCGCAGAGCTTGAGAAAAGGAGCTGAGCGACATCATGGCTGCTCATGGCCTCCAGCATGTGCATGAACCCGTCCACATTTACCTTGAGCGCCCGCATCTGGTCGTTTTCACATACATCACCGAGAATGGAGGCAAAGTGATAGATGGTGGTGGGCCTGAACTGTCTGAAGGTGGTGTTGAGCAGTTCCGGGTCGGCAACATTCCCCTCCACATATTCGATCCGGTCACTGACATCCGCCAGACGGACCGGGTCGGGATTCAAATCCATAACCACTGGTCGAACCTGCTCCTCCTCAACAAGCAATTTGACAACCGAGGCACCGAGAAGACCTGAACCCCCTGTCACAATAACTGTGTTCATACTGTTCTCCTTTTTTAAGGCAGTGTTCCGGGCCACAGAACGAATTCTGCTCTTTATGACTGTTCTCTGGAAAGTTTTTGTTTCAGCTCTTCAAACCAGACCGGGTGATGATCACGGGCAAAAGTGAGTGGTACATAACCGGTGAACATGGATTTCAAAAGCGGCCAGGACCAGGGCACCACCGCAGCCAGCAGGACATGAAAGAAAAACAAAACCAGCATGACCAGGGCCGAGGCGTCGTGGATCCAGGTCATGACCAGGAGCATACCTGTTGAAATATCCATGAACCGGGCGGAAAGTTTGATGAAACCGCTCAACATCAGCAATGCGGCAAAGAAAACAATGGGAACAAACGCCAGCCGTTCTGAGCCGTCATACTTGGCCGGGCGAACTATTTTGTCTGTCAGGCCGAAGATATGGGCGTAATAGGTGAGACCTTCGGCAAGCGAACCCTTATCCGGCATATGTTCCCTGAACCGCCAGGGCGAGATGATGGTGTTGGCAAACCAGAACATACCGCCGAAAATATAGAGCAGTGCGCCCAGGAAATGAAGGTCCATCCATTGTGCTGCCCCGGCAGGTCCTTGAGCAAGGCGGGGAAAAAAGAAGAAACCCATCATCACTGCGGATAGCAGCAGAATCGTGCAGCCAATGGCATGGGTCCAGTGACTGAGTCTGGCAGCGGAATCATGGCGCAGAACCCGGCTTCCTTCAATGCTGGGATCTATTCGCTGCCAGTAGGCACCCAACAGCAGACCACAGAACGCGACCATGAAGAGAACCCACCAGAGGTTGTCAAAGAGAAAAGACATTTGACGGCCCGCCTCTCCCTGGCGGGATGCAAATGATATGGACGCGGTATATGGGATAAAAAAAACAGCAGACAACAGGCAGAACAGGATCGGAGATCTGTTTTTCATGGCAGTTAACCAGGTGATACGTTAATATAACGTCATATTTATCAAAGCATAATATCTCATTTATGAATGATATCTTTTTACGCCAGCAAAAACTATCCGGAACGCGCAATTTTTCTTCGAAAATGAAAAAAGGGAACAGGTAGGAGGGGACAGTGGCCTGCTTCTGCCAAAATTTTTTTAAATTTACAGAAAGGATGTTACACTAACATAACCTCCGATGATGGCGAAATCACCGTAAATATCGCCTCTGGTGATTATGACGGACTCACAGCGGCTATTTGTACTGCTCTTGCAGAGAAATTGATGGGTGATGGACAGTTTCAGGAAGAGTTTATGTTGATGATTGAGATTGATGAAAAAGGAGATGGCAAATGAAAAAAGTTATCCTTATCGTTGTTATGGTGTTATTTGCAGCAACCAATCTTTCAGCTATAACCATTGATGCTGAAGCTAAACGTTGCACCGTTTATAATTCTCCGATGAAGATCAGTACCACTTTTGGTAAACTGCCTGCTACTGAGGAGTATGGTATCTTTGTTAATATTACATACAAGCCTGAAGAAGGTGAAAGTAAGCATGAATCTTTTTTTTATCATCTGAGTAGTGGAATTGTAAGGGATGGTAAGGATCTTTTTACGGAGGTTGATGGAAAGAAAATCATGCTTGCCGAGAAAAAATGGTATGGATGGAGAATTGCTGAAGGTGTTAAAATCCAACACAGTCTAAAAGGAAAGCCTTATCCAACTTGTAATGTATGGGTTGAGGTTGAATAACTGTTTGCTGCTGCATCCTGCTATGACTGAAAATTTAATGATTTTTCTGATTCTGGAAACCATTGGGTGCATACTTGTCATTGTCGGATACCTCATTAAATATAAACAAAAAATCCAACTGATCGCAGGTGTATGCAAAGATGATGATCACATAATAGACAAGAAAGGGTTTGCCTCTCTTGTTGGTGGAAACGTGTTCCTGTCGGGCATTATTTTTTGCACAGGAGCAGTAGGCATGCATTTTTTCCCGAGCTTCAAAAGTCTTATAGAGTCGGTGCTACTACTGAGCCTGCTGTTTACGATTATTCTGACTTGTACGAGGGGAAAAAAGTATATAATTAGGTGAGAGGGTTGTCTTTCTGGTGATCAACATGTCAAATGAAAAGCAGCAGCAACATTTTTTCCATCTGCATCCATCCTGTTAAACGTCTCAATAGCAATTCCAGAAGGTTTCACACTAACCTGAATCCCACAGTCAACAAGATGCTGTATTAATTGTTTACTGAGC
>CAZKBZ010000110.1:0-7989 GCA_964551175.1 uncultured Desulfobulbus sp. | reverse complement strand
TTTAGAATACCGAGAATTAAATTATCTTATCGCAAAATTCATTACTGATCCAGTGGCTCCGGGAGGTAAAGATTAGTACAGGAAACATCACAACTTGATTTGGAAAAAGGGCAGAGCCCCGAAAGATCCTGCCCTGATTTGAGGGAAAAAGGAATCGGAATCAAAAATCAATTTTGGCAGACGACTCAATAAACAAGGGTTAATGTTCCGTCAATCCGGGGAACCAGTGGATAATTATGCCGCAACCAGCCTTTGATATATCCTTGTTGGACACGGTTCGGCCGGCGGAAACATCCGGTGCGCCAGACAGGATAGAGCTGTATTCCCGGTTCATCATCTAACTCACCACCTCCTATGCGAGCAACAGGACCATATGTCTCATCGTTTTCAGCTGGGCACATATTCTCCGGGACTCCCCAGGGATCATCACAGCCAAAGCCGCCAAGACCGCACAGTGGTTGTCTATAATCCCAGAAAACATCTGGATTCTCATCTTTATCACGCATTCTAAAGACAGCCACGCCGGATTGGTCGTCATCATCCAGCACAACCAACAACCGCATGTAAATCACGTCATTGCGGCCTTCACAGACTTCCACCCATTCGGCTCCACGATAATTCAAAGATACATTCCAGAATCCAATAACCTTTTCCTGATTTTCACTGTCGTACACCTTGCCGGCAAACTTAGTGCCGTATCGGATGTCATCCACATCCTGGCCAACAGCCAACTCTAATCCTTTTAAATAGACCTCCTGTTCAGCACCGAATGAAGAAATTGGTAAGATCATCCCAACGCAGATTAGCACCACTAACATAACCCGTTTCATTTGCGCCTCCTTCCTTCCAAGGGATCTTGATTTCAGGCAACCTTGAAAATTTATCTTTTCGCCCGATCTCTGTGTCACAGGAAAATGAAAATGTTCACATCTGACTAATATGCTGCGCTCTTCGCAGAACACTCAAGCTGTCCGGCTAATTTTCCTGTTACTCGGAGTCTACGCTTACCTGATCTCGAACGAAAATTCTAATTTTTCAAGGCACCCAATAGTAGTGATGATAAAAAAGCCGAACTACCTTATTTCAAGGCAGCTCGGCTATCTCGTCAGACCCGTGGCTTTCCGTCCCTGTCTTGCGGCAGGTTTGGCTTTATCTCGTTTGCACATCATTATTTAATATAAATTAGGAATTGGGAGTATTTTAATCAAGGGAACAGTGTGGCACATGGGCCAGAGCGTAGAGCGGGTTTTCGCCGGGACTGCTGATCACCCAGAAATCCTTGCCAAAGTCACCATATGGCCCACCGTGATGCTGAGCAGGTCCGATGCCCGCAGGTTTGTGTTGATTCCCAGGGTAAACAGGCAGAGATTGCGGGGATTGTCTGCCAGCAGCTTCTTGATTGATCTGATATCCCGCAACTCGCGGATCGGCTCGACCTTGATCGAGGATCCCTTTTCCGGATGATTGGGATTTTTGATTTTTTGGGCGGATTTTTTATCCATCTTGGATCAATGTGCGAAAATATCCTTGTCTTTTTTCAGCCAGTTTTTATAGTATGGTTGTAGTGACAATACCAATACAACTGCAGTTTGCAACAGGAGGAACCAATGAGTAAAACAGCAACGATTCAAACCCGCGTGGATCCGGTTGTTAAAAAAAATGCCCAGGAGATATTAAAAAAACTCAACATCACCATGTCTGAGGCTATTTCCATGTATCTCTCCCAGATCACATTGCAGCAAGGTATTCCGTTTGAGCTGAAA
Organism: uncultured Desulfobulbus sp.; assembly: GCA_964551175.1. Lineage (GTDB taxonomy): Bacteria > Desulfobacterota > Desulfobulbia > Desulfobulbales > Desulfobulbaceae > Desulfobulbus_C. The sequence continues at coordinate 6,226 of CAZKBZ010000110.1, read as the reverse complement.
ATTCCCAATGAGCTGACAGCCAGGACCTTGCAAGAGGCGGAAGAGGGGAAAAATCTACATTCTGTTTCCTCCACTGACCAACTCTTCCAGGAGCTGGACAGTTGAACATCCATTACACGACCCAGTTTAAAAAAGATTACAAGCGGATTAAGCGCCAGAATAAAGATCTCCATAAACTGGAAAGTGTCATCAAAGTGCTGCTCAATGAACAGAAATTGGATCCGAGATATAAAGATCATCCATTAACCGGCAACTGGAAAAATCACCGGGATTGTCACATCGAGCCGGACTGGCTTCTGATCTACTCAAGAGATGATGAAAACCTGTATCTCGAACGAACTGGATCCCATGCTGAATTGTTCAAGAAATAGCTGCTGCTATCATGTTATCTTTTTATATTATTTTCAGTGCTGTCTCATAAATAATCAATAAAAAGAGGCTCGGAGAGCTCTTTGTGTTATAATGATTTCGACGAAAAAGTCATTTAATACAAGGAGATCCGAGACATGTTTTCGATAATCATGCCGATATCCATCATTCAGGTCAGAAATTCCGTTTGTACAACCGATGGAGTCAGTTCATGGCAATGCTGATCGAACAGCTTTCCGGAAGAAAAAGTCTCCGGGATATCGTTGATAATTCGTTCGATTTCAGAGGGTTAAACCCCCGCCTTTTAGGCGGGTAGCTTTAAGCTAACTGTTGTTTTATTTTCAAAGTACCCTTAAGGAAACAGAAAAACCAGAACCGGTTCACTTCATGGAAATCAGAAAACTCGAAGCTTTCTGCAAGGTGGTGGAGCTGAAAAGCTTTACCCGTGCTGCCGATGCAATGTATCTGTCCCAGCCCACCGTAAGTGAGCATATACGCAGCCTGGAGCGGGAACTGGAGCAGAAACTCCTGGATCGGCTGGGCCGGGAGGTGGAACCAACACCTGTGGGCCGGTTGCTGTACAGATACGCCCGGAAAATACTGCAAACCCAAAAAGAGGCTGTACAGGCGATCGGACAGTATGGCGGTACGCTTATCGGCAGGTTCACAATCGGCTGCGGAACCATTCCTGGAACCTATATCCTGCCCGGACTGATCGGCCGGTTTCGCAAGGACTACCCGTCCATAAAAATTAGTCTGCAGATCTCCAGTTCAAGAATTATTGCAGGAAAGGTTGTATCCGGAGAGCATGAACTCGGCGTGGTCGGTGCAAGATGGAATGAGAGTGGGTTGACATGGACAGCAATGTTTTCCGATGAACTGACCCTGGTTCTTCATCCCGATCATCCATGGGCGCACAGGAGATCAGTCTCTCTGAATGATATTGCCCGGGAGCCGTTCATCATGAGGGAGCCCGACTCAGGAACCCGCAAAGTCTTTGCCCGTATCATGGATAAAAACGGCCTCAAAGAAAGCTGCCTGCAGGAAGTTGCTGAAATAGGATCTACGGCAGCGGTCAAGGAAGCGGTCAAAGCAGGAATCGGAATTTCTGTGTTATCACGACGCGCGGTTATAGATGATGTAAACTGCGGCAGTTTGGCTGCTGTTGCTGTAAAAGGCCATAAACTGCAGCGTCCCTTTTATCTTGTCCAGCGTAAAAACAGGGAGCTTTCACCTGTTGCTTCAGTTTTTCTTGATTACCTGCGTAATAATGCCGACCAGGTATCGGCAGGTAAGAGCACTCTATAAACCCAGGCCCGGCAATTTCACAAGCCTTATCCGGCATCAGGACGGACTATACAACGCCCTGTCTGTATTGAATATTCCTATTTGACCAATAGGGTATTGTTATGTTAATTTTGCTTTATTTCCATGAAATCACTTCTCACGGAGGCTTGAAATGAGGCGAAACATCTATTCTGTATTACCAACGATTATTGCAGTAATTTTTCTTCTGTTTTCCGCATCAGGGTCGCTCGCATCTGATGATCTTTCGCCTTTTGCCGGACAAAAGGGATCTCTTCGGATCGCTGGAGGGACAGCACATATACCGGTGATGAAAGAGGCAGCAAAACAGATTATCAACTTTAATCCAAAAATTCAGATCTCCATTGCCGGAGGTGGCTCCGGCCTTGGCATCAAACAGGCTGGTGAGGGACTGGTGGATATCGGCAATGCAGGGCGTAAGCCAAGTAACAAAGAGATCCAGAAATATAACTTAAAGGTGTTGAAATGGGCTGTTGATGGAGTTGGTGTCGTTGTTCACCCGGAAAATAAAGTCCGGTCACTCACAGGCAGGCAACTCCGGGATATCTATTCCGGAAAAATCAGCAACTGGAAGGAAGTCGGCGGTGTTGACCGGCAGATCAACATATACACCCGTGATGAAGCCAGCGGTACCCGAAAAGTTTTCTGGAAAAAAGCACTGGCAAAGGGTGACATTTCTGCCAGGGCCAACGTGGTAGTTTCCAACGGTGCCATGAAAACCGCTGTTGCCGGTGATCCATTTGGTATCGGCTTCATTTCCGTAGGCCACATGGACAGTTCTGTTTCACCTGTGGCTCTTGATGGAGTAACACCCACCCTGGAGAGTGTTCGCAGCGGTGAATACAAGGTGGCTCGTGGTCTGTACAGCCTGACTAAAGGAGAACCGACCGGTTTGGCCAAGCTTTTCCTGGATTTCATTCTCAGCCCCACTGGTCAGCAGATTGTTGCCGCTAAAGGGTTCATTCCGGTTCGCTGATGCATCGGGCCTGTCCGGCCATGGAATACCTGTTTCTGACAGCTGCGGTTTTCAGCGGACTACTGACCGTCGCTGTCTTTTTTTTCCTTTTCTATTTCGGGCTGCCGCTGATGCAGTCCGGACAACTGGCAGGTCTGTTGTTCTCTTCCTGGGCACCGGACAAAGGGCTGTACGGGATTTATCCGATGCTGACAACCAGCCTGACCCTGGCCGTGCTCAGCATGCTGATCAGTTTTCCAGTAAGCCTTGGCTGCAGTTTTGTCATTACATCCCTTGCCCCGGTCCGTCTGCGTCGTGTTCTGCTGACCATGGTCAGAGTGATGACCGGCATCCCCACCGTAGTGTACAGTTTTGCCGCTCTGTTCCTTCTGGTACCTCTGATGCGCAACCTTGTCGGCCATGGTTCCGGGATGAGTATCCTTACAGCCGCCCCGGTCCTCGCGCTGGTCATAGCGCCAACCATGATACTGTTTTTTGTTAACAGCTTTACCGGTGTTTCGTCGAGTTTTACCCTTGCTGTCGACGCTCTCGGTGGCAGTGAAATACAAAAGCTCCTCTATGTCATTATCCCCCAGGCATGGCCCGGTATTGTCAATGGTGTTCTTCTGGGATTCGGCCGGGCCATGGGCGATACCATGGTCAGCCTTATGCTTGCCGGAAACAGTACAGCAGTCCCGGAATCCATGACCGAATCAGCAAGAACCCTTACTGCTCATATTGCCCTGGTCATGGCTTTTGACTTTGATTCCATGGAGTTCAAATCCATTTTTGTTTGCGGGCTTTTCCTTTACATTCTGACAGCGGCTCTGATGTTACTCTTCCGCATGTCCACCGCTTTTTTTTCGGAGAGGAAATAATGGGTAAACTTTTTGAAAATCTTATTACTTTTCTCTCCTGGATCTCAGCTGTTCTTCTTATGACAGCACTTTTTTTTCTTATTGGTTATCTGGCATACAGGGGTGGCGGCTCTTTACAATTACGCCTGATTTTCGGTGACATTCCACCTCTGGACGCCCTGCTGCTCAGGCGACAGGTATTTGATGGTCTCTTTCCCGCCATTGCCGGTACCCTTTTCCTTATTATCGGCTCAATGCTCATTGCCATACCAGTGGGTGTTTCCGGCGGAATCTACATGGCAGAGTATTGCAGCGACAAAATCAAATCCTTTTTTAATCTGCTTTTTGACATCCTTGCCGGAGTGCCTTCCATTATTATCGGACTGGCCGGACTCCTGCTGACCATCTTTCTGAACCGCAATTTCCAGGGACAGATTACGACCTGCTACCTGGTTTCCTGTCTCTCTCTGGCCCTGCTGGTTCTCCCTTATCTTATCCGGACAACGCAGACAGCCCTTGAGACCATCGATCCCATCGTCCGTAAAACAGCCCCTGCACTTGGTGCTTCACGTCTGCAGAATATCACCCTGGTACTGCTGCCCAGCTCCACTTCTGACATCATTTCCGGTATTATTCTGGCAACAGGCCGCTGTGCGGAAGATACCGCTGTTATCATGCTGACCGGCGCGGTTGCAACAGCCGGTCTTCCCCGGTCCCTTTTCGATCAATACGAGGCCCTGCCATTTTATATTTATTATATTTCATCACAGTACACAGGTTCTGATGAGTTAGCCCGGGGGTTTGGAGCTGCGATCATACTTCTGATTATCTGCATCGGCCTCCTGTTTTTCGCTCTGTGGATACAACGACGGCTCACAACATTGATGCTGTACAGGTGACCAGGATGGAAATTCCTGTCAAAATTCGCACGCAATCACTTTGTTTCTATTATTTCCGGCAGCAGGTGCTGTATGATATCAGCCTGCAGATCCCGGCAAATCAGATTACGGCGATTACCGGACCTTCCGGTTCCGGCAAGTCGACCTTTCTCATGGTCTTGAACAGGTTGTGGGAAGAGATGGCAGGCTGCAGTATTTCAGGGGAAGTAACAATGGATCTGGCCGGCACAATAAAAAATATTCACGATCCGGCATTTTCCGTCCACGAATTGCGCCGTAAGGTGGGTATGGTTTTTCAACAGCCCAATCCGCTGCCCATGTCCATCTATAAAAATATTGCCTTTCCCCTGCGCCTGGCGCATGTAACCAATAAGATCCGGATCAGAAATGAAGTGGAATCAGCACTCAGGCAGGTAAATCTCTGGGATGAAGTCAAAGACCGCCTGGGCGATGACGGCCGCTTACTCTCAGGTGGGCAGCAGCAAAGACTGTGTCTGGCAAGAGCGCTTGTTCTGAATCCGGAAGTGCTGCTGCTTGATGAACCTACCTCTTCCCTTGATCCTGAGGCAAGCGCAGCCATTGAGGAGCTACTTCTTTCTTTAAAGACACGGTGTACTTTGATTATGGTTTCCCATTACCAGGATCAGATCCACCGAATTGCCGATTTCCATGTCAAGGTGCTCAACGGTCGGTTCAGCATTCAGCAGACAATGAAAATCACCTGATGATCACTCCTGGTTGTACAGTCAGGAATTTTCAATTTTTCAGCCAATCAACTGCCTTCCTCTCCAGAGTCAAGACATGATCAAAATTTTCAGGCCAATGCTTATCAGGAGCAGCCCTCCAACAATCTCAACCCTGCCGCCCCATATTGTACCGATCTTTCGACCGAGCAGCATACCGGTAACAGTTAACAGAGCAGTAATGATACCGATGATGACTGCCGGAGTCCAAATGTCAACACCAAGCAGAGATAGTGAGAAACCGACCGCCAGGGCATCAATGGAGGTGGCGGTGGAGAGCAGGATTAAAGTCATTCCTCTGGTTGGGTCTTTTCGTTCTCTATTTTCATCGTGGTCTGTAATCGCCTCATACACCATCTTGCCACCCACAAAAGTGAGCAGACCAAAGGCAATCCAAGGTGCGTAAACGGTGACAAACCGTTTTAATCCGATTCCTGCAAGCCAGCCGATCACCGGCATGCCTCCCTGAAAGAGGCCAAAGTGAAAACCGAGTCGAAACAGTTGCCGCCGGGTAACCGGGTTGAGCAGAACACCAGCGCTGAGGGCCACGGCAAAGGCGTCCATGGCCAGGGCCACTGCGATCCCGGTTATTGTAAGAAAATCCATACAGCCCTGGTTCTGATTTCTGCAGCAGTCATTTCTCGTTGTCTGGAAAGATGATGGGCAAAAGTGTAGAGAAAATAATGTATGCACCAATCAGCAGGATAAAGCCGCCCACCATGAGATTATCCTGTCTGTTATAGCCCCTGTACAGCTCTCCTCGCAGCAGACCGATCCCGGTTTTTGCCACAAGAAGACCAACAAAAACTCTGCACCCGGCCAGCAGCCACTTTCCCATAACTTTTACGTTCGGCAACTTCACCATGTCTACAGCTTCAGCTTCATACAGGTGTTCCGTATCTCGTCGGGCTGGATGCAGAGATAATCGAGCGTCTGTTTCTGGCCTTGAGAAAAGGGCAGAATAAGATCAAGTGCAGCTCCCATCATACAGGTGCCGGGCAAGGTTCTTTAACCGTTCATTTTTGTCATCGGTCAGTCTGACTGGATCAATAATACGAAATCCGTCAAGAGAAAGCT
>CAZKBZ010000109.1:0-8217 GCA_964551175.1 uncultured Desulfobulbus sp. | reverse complement strand
TGTAGTTTATACAAATGTTTATTAACAGATTATCTCTTATCAGGCAGTTAAGTCAATTATTATCAGTGCTTACTCCTCAGCTTCTGTTAAGAAAACACGAGGATGAGATGTTGATTTATATCGAATAAACAAAGAGTTGAGAGGAAAAAGTGACCAGGAAAGAGGGGAAAGCCTCAGCGTTGATCTTTTCCGGTTTAACCTGCTTGGGTTTCCGGTCAGATGAGGGTTGCCTGAACAGAACTGCTGAAGGGAAGAATTATATTAGCAGGCCGCTGAAGAGCAATTCCTTCTCTAACCGGTTTACATCAGCCGGCGAATGAGGTATGTTGCTCCCGAAATTGAGCCGACAGGTACCGTACGTGAATACATCCGAATCATTAGATAAACAGTCATTAACCGAGCACCTTGCTGAACTGCGCTCCTGCCTGCTGATATCGCTGGGCTTTGTTGCCGCAGGCTTTGGAGCTGCCTACTATTTTATCCGGCCCATTGCCGACTGGTTTTTCCTGCCCCTGGTCCAGGTCTTGCCGGAAAATAAGACTTTGATCTTTATCTCCTACCAGGAGGGGTTTTTTTTTATCTGAAGCTCGCCCTTGTCTGTGGAGTTTTCTTTGCCAGCCCTGTCATCTTCTATCAGATCTGGCGTTTTGTCGCTCCGGGCCTGTACCAGCATGAAAAAAGAGCCCTGCTGCCCTTCAGCTTTATTTCCACTCTCTGTTTTGTCGGCGGCGGAGCCTTTGGCTATTTTGTAGTTTTTCCTCCTGCCTTTCGTTTTCTTATCGGTTATTCCAGTGAATTTCTGGACCCCATGCCTGCGGTCAGCGAGTATTTCTCCCTTGCCCTGCGGTTGCTGCTTGCCTTTGGTGTTGTTTTTGAATTGCCTGTTTTCCTGGTTTTTCTTGCAAAAATAGGTTTGATCAACGCAACGTTTTTAACCAAAAACCGAAAATATGCCTATCTGCTGGCCTTTGTCATCGCTGCTATTCTCACTCCCACACCCGATGTGGTGAATCAGTTGTTTATGGCCGGGCCGCTTATCATCCTCTATGAGATAAGTATCTTTGCTGTTCGTTTTTTTGCCGGCAAGGTAATCATCGGCTTTGAAAAGGAAGAACAACCGGCAGAAGACGAGGAAACAGAGCAGGAATAACAAACTCTTTCAACTTTTTTCAGCAATACTGTTTGAGTGGTTTGTTACTTTATGGTTAACTTTTTATTGAAGGCCATCTTGCAAAATATCTAATTTTTCAAGGTACCCTGAAAGTATTTTATTTGAAAAAATTAAATCCAACCGCGAACAGGAGGAATCATGTCGTACGCTGCAGATTTTGACAAGGCCCTTGAAATCGGTCGCCCGCCCAACATCAGTTCCCTGTTCCCCAACTCCAGGGCTCTGCTTGTCAGCGGTAAGGTTATTGATCGCGCTATGCTGGCAAAAGGCAAGGCCATGACCATGGCTGCCAATGGCCGAAATCATCTGGTTATCCGTGGAGCGCTTCAGGCCGCCCAGCGTGCCCGCTCAGCACTGATCATTGAGATTGCCAGATCAGAAGGAGGTGCCTCTGCCTACTGTGCCACTAATTACTGGAATATGGCCAGGCAGGTGGATGCACTGTGTAATGAGCTGGCCATAACCGTACCGGTGGCTTTGCATGCCGATCATTACGGGATTAAATCAACTGACGATCTGCCCTTGGCCCGTACGGAAATTCCTTCTCTTTTTGATGCAGGCATTACCTCCATCGCCATTGATGCCTCGCACATGCCAGATGACGACAACCTGCTGGCCTCCATTGATCTGAACAGATTTGTCCCCTCCTGGGCAGGGTATGAAACCGAGGTCGGGGAGATCAAGGGGAAGCTTGGTCTGTCTACAAAGGATGAGGCCCTGTTTATTATCCAGGGACTTAATGCCCACGATATTTTTCCCGACTGGATTGCGCTTAACAACGGTACCACCCATGGCATTGAGGCTTCAAGCCAGGGTATCCAGGTTGATCTGACAACAGAGATTCATGAAGCCCTGACAGACTATGGCGTGTCAGGGGCTCAACATGGAACCTCCGGCAACAATTCAGATCGCCTGCGGGCCATTGCCTCGAAGACCAGGACCACAAAGGCCAACGTTGCCACTGCCCTGCAGATGATTTCCTGGGGCCTTGAGGTCAATGATTACGGGAATGCTATCCTGGATGATGAGGGTGATTTTATCAAGGTTCCCGGTCAGGGAGTAAGTGACGAGCTCTGGCAGCAGATGAAGGCGTATGCCAAAGAGCAGGGATGGACTGGCGGCAATTATAAAAAACTCAACATTGTTTTTGAAAACAGGATAATGGGCCAGCCAAAAGCAATCCGGAACCGCATGGCTCGCCGGGTTGAGGATTTCGTGTACAGTCTGCTGGTGGAGGTCTTTAATGCCGGCGACACGGCCCGTTTTGCAGTGGATGCAATACTTGCGGCAGGATCGTATGATCTGGGTTCCAAGACCGGGCGAACCCAGTCGCCTGAGGAGTGGACTGAGGAGAAAATTCGTCAGCGTGCCGCTGTCCTTGATACGGACAAGGGACCTGAGGGGGATTTTGATGACTGAGTGAGGAAAGGTATCAGGTGTAAGGTAAAAGGTATGAGGTCATAGTCAGCTGCTTTTGGCAGTACGTTGAAATAATTGCTTTGGGAAAATTGATGCAGAAAATATTAGTTACCGGTGCTGCCGGTTTTATAGGCCATAATCTGTCCAAACGGCTGCTTGAAGATGGTCGCAGCGTGGTTGGCCTGGATAATCTCAACGACTACTATGATCCAAACCTGAAACGAGACCGACTGGCGGAGTTAATCAGGTATGAACAGTTTTCCCATGCCGGTTTTGATATGGCGGACCGGGGACTGATGGAAAAACTGTTTGCAGATGAACGGTTTGATGTTGTCATCAATCTGGCAGCCCAGGCCGGGGTTCGTTATTCACTGATCAATCCCCATTCCTATGTTGATACCAACCTGGTCGGTTTTGTCAATATTCTGGAGGGATGCCGGCATACAGAGGTCAAGCATCTGCTCTATGCCTCTTCAAGTTCCGTGTATGGTGCCAACACTGGTATGCCCTTTTCCGTGCACGATAATGTCGACCATCCTGTTTCCCTGTATGCTGCCTCGAAAAAGGCCAATGAGTTGATGGCGCACAGTTACAGTCATCTGTATGGGCTGCCCTGTACGGGGCTGCGTTTTTTTACCGTGTACGGTCCCTGGGGCAGGCCGGATATGGCCCTGTTTCTCTTTACAAAGGCCATGCTGGAAGACCAGCCGATCGACATTTTTAACAATGGCAATATGGAACGTGATTTCACCTATATCGATGACATAGTTGAAGGGGTTTTCAGGTTGATTGATCATCTGCCCCGTCCCAATCCGGAGTGGAGCGGGGATGATCCTGATCCTGCATCAAGTTACTGTCCATGGCGGGTATACAATATCGGCAATAATGCCAAGGAAAAGCTGATGCGCTATATCGAGGTGCTGGAAAACTGCCTGGGGAAAAAGGCAAAGAAGAATTTCCTGCCCATGCAGAAGGGCGATGTTCCTGCCACTTATGCCAACGTCGATGCACTGGTCCGGGAAATAGATTTTAAGCCGCAGACCACCATTGAGGAGGGGATAAGGAAGTTTGTGGACTGGTATCGGGAGTATTATAAGGTATAAAAGGTATCAGAATCAAACAGTCTTCTGCTCTGCGACCACTGCTTCAAAATTTTTTATGGCTTCCTTTCAGTTCCTAAAAAAAACGGGGCATGCGTGAGCATGCCCCGTTTTTTTGATGCCTGACACCTGATACCTGATACCTTTATTATCCACTTTCCTACTGTTTCATCACTTCCAGTGCTCCCTGGATAATACCTGCAGCATCAATGCCCGCGTTTTTCCACAGGATTTCCTGGGGAGCCTGGTCGATAAATCTATTACCATAGCCCAGGGTCCGGGCCGGCAGGGTGAGGTGCAGTTCGTGCAGCATCTGCAGGACTGCACTGCCGAAGCCCCCTTTCTTTACATTGTCCTCAATGGTTACCACCCGGCCGCAGATTTCCGCCCATTTACCGATCAGTTCGTTATCCAGGGGCTTGATAAAGCGGGGATTGATAACTGCAGCATCCACGCCCAGTTTGGCCAGTCCTGCTGCCGCCTCAAGGGCCGGGTAGACCCGGTTGCCGACAGGCAGGAGCAGAACATCCTTACCCTCACGCAGTAGTTCCCCGCAACCAATGGGTAAGGTTTTGAATTCCTCATCCATGGCAACATCTTCTCCACTCCCGCGGGGATACCTGACAGCACAGGGGCCGTTTCCATTGATGGCGGTGAAGAGCATGTGCTGCAGCTCATTTTCGTCTTTAGGCGCCATGACCGTCAGGTTCGGGATAAAGCGCAGGAAAGAGAGATCAAAGACCCCGTGATGGGTAGGACCGTCATCTCCAACCACACCACCACGGTCCAGGGCAAAGGTGACAGGCAGATCAGGAAGGCAGACATCATGGATAACTTGATCCAGGGCCCGCTGCATAAAGGTTGAGTACACGGCAACCACCGGTCGCATTTCTTCCATGGCAAGACCGGCCGCAAAGGTAACAGCATGCTGTTCCGCGATTCCCACATCAAAGAAACGGTCAGGAAACTGGTTGCTGAAATCAATCAGGCCCGTTCCTGCGGGCATGGCTGCGGTAATAGCGGCAACCCGCTTGTCTGTCTCGGCAATTCTGCAGATTGTTTTGCCGAAAACCGAAGTGTAGGAAACCGGTCCGGACGAGGGGACAGGTTTACCTGTGGCAATATCAAAGGGCCCGACTCCATGGTAATTACCAGGATTTGTTTCGGCAGGCTCATATCCCTTGCCCTTGGTGGTGAGGACATGGATCAGGACCGGCCCGTGGCTGTAATCACGAACATTTTGCAGGGTCTCTATCAGATCTTCAAGATCATGTCCGGAAATGGGGCCGATATACTCAAATTTAAGGGCTTCAAAAAACATTCCCGGGGTAAAGAAACCCTTCAGGCTTTCTTCGGATTTGCGCAATACGGTCAGGATATTTTCACCCACCGAGGAGAGTGATTTCAAGCGTTCTTCAACGTGATCCTTGAGACGGCGGATGGATTTGGAGGTGAGTTTCCTGCTCAGGAAACTGGACATGGCTCCCACATTGGGTGAGATGGACATTTCATTATCATTTAAAATAACAATCAGGTCCTTGTCCAGGTCCCCGGCATGATTCAACCCCTCAAAGGCGAGCCCGGCAGTCATGGAGCCGTCACCGATGATGGCAATTACCTTGCCGTCATCGTTTCTTATTTCTTTTGCCGCTGTCAACCCCAGGCTGTAGGAAATAGAGGTGGAACTGTGACCGGTTTCCACCACGTCATATTCGCTTTCCGACCGTTTGGGAAAACCGCTGATTCCCTTATACTGGCGCAGAGTATGGAACCTGTCTCTACGGCCGGTGATCAGTTTATGGGCATAGCACTGGTGTCCGACGTCCCATACCAGTTTATCTTTCGGTGTCTGAAAGACATAGTGCAACGCCAGGGTAAGCTCAACAACTCCGAGACAGGGTGCCAGATGCCCCCCGGTTGTGGATACCGTTGAGATGATCTCATCCCTGATCTCCTGGGAAATTATTTCCAACTCCTTAAGATCAAGGCTGCGCAGGTCTTCAGGAGAATCGATACCATCAAGCAGACTGGTTTTCCCGTCCTGGGGGATATTTGTCATGAGCATTGTATTATCCTATAGCTGCAGTGATCTGCCGGGCAAGACGACCGATCAGATCCGCAAATTTTTATTACCTTTTACAGGTTTTCTTCCGGGTCTGCATCATCAGCAAAGGGGACTGCTGACAGCTTGCCGTTTTTTTTCAGCAGCAGGTCAACCTGGTTCCGCGCCTCTTCAAGTTTTTCGCTGCAGAAATTCACCAGTTGAACCCCTTCATCAAATTTTTTCAGGCTCTTTTCCAGACCCAGCTCACCCTGCTCAATCTCTGCCGTGATCTGTTCCAGTTTACTGAGAGCACTTTCAAATGTTTTTTTAGCCATGATGTATTACAGTTATACGTTGCTTACACATTCTGCCTGACATGCTTGGAATGTTTACTTATCACAGTTTAACAACATATTCTATACATTAAAGTATAGGCTTTCAACTGCTGTTTTATGACTCCTCCCTATTTAACCCTTTTTGCTGACTGGCTGCGAGTCGAACGGGGATACTCACCCAATACTGTTGACGGATACTCCCGTGATGTAAAGGAGTTTTTTCGTCATATTGGTGAGGATACCGATCCGGCAGATATCTCGCGAACCCATGTGGAGTCATATCTTTCTTCCCTGTACAGGACCAATGCCGGCAGTTCGGTGGCCAGGAAAATATCTGCCCTGCGTACTTTTTTCAGATATCTTGCCAGGGAAGATTATCTGTCCCATGACCCATTGTCCGGGGTGGCAGGGCCGAAACTGGCCCGCCATATCCCGGTATTTCTCACTGTTGACGAGGTATTCAGTCTGCTGGAGGAACCGGGAGAGCAGGACAGGTTCCGGCTTCGGGACTGCGCTGTCATGGAGTTGATTTACTCAACCGGGATGCGGGTGTCGGAGGTTGTGTCGAGGAACATGGATGATATTGATTTTGCAACCGGTATGGTCAGGGTGAAAGGGAAGGGCAGTAAAGAACGGATTGTTCCCTTTGGCAGTGCAGCAGCCGAGGCCCTGCAGAAGTGGTTTCCTGCTCGCGATGTATTAATCGTTGACCGGATCAGGAGGGGACATGAACCTGAACGGCAGGCCCTGTTTTTAAACAGTCGCGGGACAAGGCTTACTGTCCGCAGCGTGGAACGGCTGGTTGCCGGCTATGGGGAGCGTGCAGGCATTGGAGTGCGGGTCACCCCCCATGCCCTGCGTCATTCCTTTGCCACCCATCTGCTGGAAATGGGTTTGGACCTGCGCATGGTGCAGGAACTGCTCGGCCATGTGAGTTTGTCCACAACCCAGAAATATACCCATCTCAACATGGACCATCTGACAAAGGTGTATGACAGAACCCATCCCCGGGCAGGAAAGGGTGAAAACGGAAAAAGATAATTTTTTTCTTACCTGCACTCACCAATGCGGCGGCCGCTCATACGCTGGACCATTTCCATACCCTGGGTGTTTATTGTGAGCATGCCCTTGAAGGAATCGCCGTGATAGGTGATCGTCCCGTTCATTGTCGACTTGCCTTCAGGAGTATCGCACACCATGTTCCATGTAACAGTATCGCCCTTGACAGTGGTGTTGACCATCCTGCATTGCTGATCCTGCGGGGAGCTTTCAGGAACGGCGTCCGTTTTTGTCATGCACTGGGTATGTTTCATTTCCGGCATGTTCATGCCCATCATTTCCATCTTCGAGGTTATCTCCCACAACCCCTCCTGCAGGTTTGGACCTGATCCGGCCAGGCAACTCGTACCGGCAAGCAGAGTGAACCCGAACAATAAACCTGAAATAATGGTAATCAGCCTCTCTTGCAACAGCATCGATTTTCCTCCTGTATTTTCCTGGTTGATATGTTCAATCATCCGAATCTCTGTTTCAGTTTATTGCCCTTCCTGACAGAGAGTTCAGGTTCTTCATCAGGTACAGAGCTGTCCGCAGTTGGTTGTCCCGTGCCAGTCGCTGTTTGATTTCCTGTTGTTCAAGATCAGTTATATTATCAGTTTTCTGTTGTTTTTCGTTTCCATTTTTAAAATGATGGGGCAGATCCTTTTCCCTGAGTGACCAGCTGGTTTCACCGCCAGGATCTTCCCCGGCGCGTTGTTCAAGGGGTATAACCATGTCAGGAGTAATGCCGGTGGCCTGGATGGAGTCACCGCTGGGCGTGTAGTAGCGGGCAGTTGTCAATCGTAATCCCGCACCGTCGGGGAGCGGAACAATGGTCTGAACTGATCCTTTGCCGAATGTCTGGGTTCCGATGATAATCGCCCGCCCGTGGTCCTGCAGGGCACCGGCAACGATCTCCGAAGCACTGGCAGAGCCGCCGTTGACCAGCACAATCATGGGAAAATCATACCTGCCCGTTCCTCGGTGTGCCTCAAAGACCATACCCTCTTCCGTATTTCTTCCCCTGGTTGAAACAATGACGCCATCGTCAAGAAAGATATCGGCAATCTTAACGGCCTGGTCAAGCAGTCCGCCGGGATTGTTGCGCAG
>CAZKBZ010000108.1:0-8253 GCA_964551175.1 uncultured Desulfobulbus sp. | reverse complement strand
AAACTTTACGATAGATTTGCACTGTGAACAGTTGAATCATCAGGGAAGTGAAGAAATGATTTTTTGATAACATTTGTTGACAGGAAATATTTCGTATGGGATGAGTTGAGAGTGCTTTTTGTTATTTTGTTGATAACAAGATCATATCCATGGAAGGGAGTACCTTTTTGACCATGAAATTTCTTCAAAAGAGAGGACATTGCAGAAGATATGAATAATCCAGCCAGTCAACTCCTGATTTCCGAGCAACAGGATAAGGTAGCTTATCTTACCCTGAATCGCCCGGCTGTTCTTAATGCCCTTAATACACCATTACTTCTTGAACTCAAGAAAGAACTGACAGCAATAAAAGAAAATTCCACTGTTCAGGCAGTAGTCATCAGTGGATCCGGTGACAGGGCCTTTTGTGCCGGAGCTGATATTTCATATCTCAATCAGGCTTCTCCTCTGCAGGTCAGGGAGCTGGCTGAACTTGCGATATCTGTTAACCACCTCATTGAAAACCTGAACAAGATTTCCATCGCCTTGATAAATGGTTATGCCCTGGGCGGAGGTCTTGAACTTGCTGAGTCGTGTATGCTGAGGATTGCAGTCAGTTCGGCGAAGTTCGGCCATCCAGAAGTTCGTATCGGAGCTGTTGCAGGCTGGGGTGGAACAACTCGTCTGCCTCGTCTGATTGGAAAAAGCAGAGCTGTGGAAATGCTTCTCACAGGCAAAATGGTTGATGCACGGGAAGCATTGCAGATGGGATTAATAAACCGGGTGGTCGAATCCGAACAGTTAGAAGTCGCGGGTGAACAATTACTGGAGGAAATTCTCCAGAATTCACCTGTTGCCGTAAATTTTACCTGGGAGGCCATTCATCGGGGTCTTGATCTGTCCATAGATGAGTCGGCAAAAACAGGTACGGATTTTTTCGGACTGGTTGCATCAACCCAAGATTTCAGAGAAGGAACCGGTGCTTTTCTGCAAAAACGAAAACCCGGTTTTACAGGCCGCTGAATTTTGAGTTTTTCAGGTAATTTCAGGGGAAAGAAATGGATAACAGAATTTCGGTAGCAAAAGAAAAGGAAAAATATCTGATAGATATTTCTGATGATGACGTTTTAGCGGCAATGAAGGAGATCGGCGGATATCTTGATATTACATTTGCCGACTTCAAAGAACTGTATCAGGTTGCCTGCGCTCATGCCCTGCAGCGTTTCATGCAATCTGCCAGGGCAGGGGACATAATGACCACAAGAGTTATCTCTGTGCATACAAAGACTTCGTCACAAAAAACAGCAGAAGTCATGGCAACCAATAATGTGTCAGGAGTTCCAGTAGTTGATGACAACGATCGAGTTGTCGGCATTATTTCTGAAAAGGATTTTCTCTCCCTCATGGGAAACACGGAGATTACATCATTTATGAGTATAATAGCTCGCTGCCTGGAAAACAGGGGTTGCCTTGCCGTTCCTGTCCGTGGCCAGAAAGCTGAAAATATCATGACCTCACCGGTAATAACAGCAACTGCAGACATGCCGGTTGCAGAGATTGTGAATCTTTTTGCAGAAAAAAAGATAAACAGAGTACCTGTTGTCAATCAGGGAATGGAACTGGTCGGAATTGTTTCAAGAGCAGATGCATTACAGACAGTTATCCCGAGGATCAAAGGATAAGTTATGAGATATTTTGAAAAAATGAAAGGTGTAACCAAGAGTCCGCCAATGGTGAGCCTTTCCGAAATCTGCTGGTCCTGGATCGGTGCTTTTCTTGGTATAGCAGCAGTGGCCTCCATTCACTATAACATGATCAACCGGACAGACCTGGTCATGGTAATAGGATCTTTTGGTGCATCAGCAGTCCTGATATACGGCGCAATAAAAAGCCCTCTGGCACAACCAAGAAATCTTATCGGAGGTCATATCATATCAGCCGTTATCGGGGTTATCTGTTATAAACTGTTTGCCACCCATATGTGGTTAGCCTCTTCACTTGCTGTGGCCACGGCTATTGGTGTTATGCAGGCCACAAAGACACTGCATCCCCCGGGAGGAGCAACTGCATTGATTGCCGTGATAGGGAGCAATAAGATACACAACCTGGGCTTTCTTTACGCCGTGTTTCCCGTTGGTGTGGGTGTGTTTATCATGTTGTTCGTGGCACTTGCAGTAAACAACATTCCAAAGAACCGGAGATATCCTGAATATTGGCTGTGATTGCAGAAGGATCAGGCCACTGTTGCTTATTTCAGGTTATGGGGAGACAGGAAATTACTCAGAGGAAGGAAACAGCAGCACCTTTGCTGCTGCACCTTTATCCAGACCTTCACTGTCGCGATCAATAACCAGCAATCCGTCCGCCTTGACCAGTGGTGTGAGCAGGCCGGATTTTCCGTAGATCGGCAGGGCCACGGGCTGATCTTCATCATTGTCACGCAGGAGCTGAACCCGCACGTATTCTTCCCGGCCGATGGCTGAGGGTATCTGCTCACCGGTAACCGCCTGGATCGGGAGGAGTCCAAGGCTGG
Source organism: uncultured Desulfobulbus sp. (assembly GCA_964551175.1). Lineage (GTDB taxonomy): Bacteria > Desulfobacterota > Desulfobulbia > Desulfobulbales > Desulfobulbaceae > Desulfobulbus_C. The sequence continues at coordinate 5,741 of CAZKBZ010000108.1, read as the reverse complement.
TGGTCATGCCGCTCAAGCGGCGGAGCAGGGGACGGACAAAGAGATAGTAGACCACCATGGCTGAGGCGACATGGCCCGGCAAACCGAACAGGGCCTTGTTGCCGACGCGGGCCAGGATAGTGGGTTTGCCGGGCCGGATGGCGACACCATGGGCCAGCAGTTCGGAGTCGTCCAGATGTTCAAGCACCTGCAGGGTAAAATCACGCTGCCCCACCGAACTGCCGCCCGAGAGCAGGACCATGTCAGCTTCTGCCAGGGCTTTACGACAGGCAGCAAACATGTTGTCAAAATCATCGTTTATAATGCCGAGCCGGTTGGCAACGCCTCCACTCTCTTCCACCAGGGCGGCCAGGGTGGTGGAGTTGATATCCCGTATCTGACCAGGTCCCGGCTGCTGATCAGGCGGGACCAGCTCATCGCCCGTGGACAGGATGGCCACTACAGGTCTGCGTTGAACGGTGACGGAGGTTATACCGAGACCGGCCAGAACGCCAACATCCTGGGGCCTGAGTTTTCTGCCTCCGGCCAGCACAACCTGACCCTGCTTTGTGTCTTCACCTGCACGGATAACATTTTCTCCGGGAGCAACCGGTTTGAAAATTTCAACAGTTTCCTTGTCCAGCAGATGAGAGTATTCCACCATGACCACAGCATCTGAGCCGGCTGCCAGCTCTCCTCCGGTCCAGATGCGGCTGGTCTGACCCGGGCGGAGTTTTATATCCCGGCCGGAGCTGCCCATGGCGATTTCCCCGGCAATGGTGAGCAGGGCCGGTTCAGATTCGCTGCAACCGAAGGTGTCACGCGCGCGGACCGCAAAGCCGTCCATGGTAGATCTGGAAAAGGGCGGCAACTGCTCAGGAGCTGTAATATCTGCAGCAATCACTCTGCCCGCACTGTCAGCAAGTTGAACGGTTTCGGTTTCCAGAGGGTGGAAGCGGCTAAACAAATCAACAAATTCGCTGGAACTGATGAGCTGGAAAAAACCTTTCACAATACTTTCAAGTTTAATTTTTCAGGCTGTTAATGGGAGCGGGAATCTTGCCGCCAAAGCCGATAAAACGGCTTGATTTACCGACATTTCGTACCGGCAGGATGGCTGACTCGCCGAACAGACCGCCGAAAGAGACAAAATCACCGGCCTCTTTGCCCGGTACGGGAATTATGCGTGCTGCCGTGGTCTTGTGATTGATCATGCCGATGGCCATTTCATCGGCCATGATGGCGGAGATGGTTTCAGCATCAACCGATCCGGGAATAGCTACCATATCAAGACCTACTGAACAGACCGAAGTCATGGCTTCCAGCTTTTCCAGCACCAGGGTGTTGTTTTCAACGGCCCGGGCGAGTTCAGCATCTTCGCAGACCGGGATGAAGGCTCCGGACAATCCTCCAGCACTCTGGCTGGCAAAGGTACCGCCTTTTTTCACCGCGTCATTGAGCATGGCGACAATGGCTGTGGAACCGGGTGCACCGATATCATCCACGCCAAGAATTTTCAGGATTTCACCGACCGAATCACCGACCCGCGGGGTAGGAGCCAGCGAGACATCGACAATGCCAAACGGTACCTCAAGCTCCTGGGCAACCCGCCTGCCGATCAGTTCTCCGCAGCGGGTCACCCGGAAGGCGGTCTGTTTAATTTCATCGGCAAGTTCCTGCAGGCCTGGTTCGTCCCCCTGCTCAAGCCTGCGTTCCAGTGCCCGGGCAACAACTCCGGGTCCTGAAACGCCGACATTAATGGCTGCTTCGTGCTGACCTACCCCGTGAATCGCTCCGGCCATAAAGGGATTAGCCTCGGGTTGATTGGTGAAGACAACAAGTTTTGCAGCGGCAAATCCGCCGGTATCAACGGATTTTTCAGCAAGCTCTCTGATGGTTTTCCCCAGCATGGCAAGGGCGTCAATGTTGATGCCGTATTTGGAAGACCCTACGTTGACTGATCCGCACACCTTGCCGGTCGTTGACAGGGCTTCAGGGATGGCAAGAATGAGTTCCTGCGCTGCCCTGCTCATACCGTTTTCCACATTGGCAGAAAAACCACCTAAAAAATCAACACCCACGGCTGCTGCGGCATTGTCAAGGGCTTGTGCCAGCTGCACAAATGCATCCCGACTGTATCCTGCTCCCACGCTTGCCATGGGGGTAACGGCTATCCGTTTGTTCACCACCGGGATGCCGTACTGCCTGCTGATGGAATCACAGGTTTTCACCAGGTTGTTTCCATAGCGGCATATTTTGTTATAAATGAGATCACAGGTGTGGCTGACATCTCGGCTGCGGCAGTCCAGCAGGTCAATGCCCATGGTCACGGCACGGACATCCAGGTTCTCCTTCTGGATCATGTCCACGGTATTTAGGATATGGTCGGAACGTATCATCTCTGGTAGAGGTCGCTAAAATATTTTTATTTCGTTGGTGGCCCTGAAAATATCATAATGCTGGAGCACCATGTTGAGATCCGTTTCTTCAGCAAACAGGTCAAGTCGGCTTCGTAATTCCTCCATGGCTGAACAGTGGCTCAGGTCGACAAACAGGATCATGATATATCGGTCACCGGCCACAGTAGTGCTCAGATCAAGAATGTTTATATCGTTATCCTTGCAGAATTTTGTCACTGTGGCCACAAAACCGATGCGGTCTTCACCTTCCGCAGTCAGGACATAGCAGTTGTCCATGATATCGGAACTCTCCGGTTGAGAAAGGGTGAGTTCCTTGATGGAGACTTCAATTGCAGCTGTTTTCGTACCTGCAGCAATCAGCCGTCGGTTGATTTCTCCTGTTGTCACCTCGGCAGGAAAGGAGACATACACGATCATGGTCAGGTAGCCGCGCAGTACCTGCTGCCGCATATCGGCCAGATCGCCGTTCATATAGGAGATAGCACTGGCCACATCATGGATAAGACCAACCCTGTCCCTGGAGGCTATTGATATGATGTATTCCTTTCGGTTTGCATACATATTTAATTGAATTTCCGTAAAAATATTTCTATGGTTGTGGCGAAGTATACGGTCGGAATAAGAATGAATAGTTATCCCTTTCCATCAATGATGTCAAAGGTTAAACGTCGTAAGTCAATGGACATCCAGGTGTTGTGCAGAGAAGATTCCATATTCAACAGCAGCTTGCAGGTTTCAGCAACCTGCAGGGAGGCAACGAGTCCGACCGTGTAGGAAAGAACCGAAGGGGCTGTTGTCTCATTTTTTTCCTCAAATCCGTACAACTTCTGAATAAGGTTGCCGCAAGCAAGCTGAACAGCAACCTGACCGTACCATTGCTGGACGGCTCCGTGAACCAGGGGAAGCTGATACCGGCTACATGACTCGGCCAGCTCACACCTGCTGTCACCATTGTCCAGGCAGTCAACAACAACATCTGTAGATCCAAGCAGCTGTTCCTTTTCTTCCTGGAATGGAGCCGTTATTGGCAGGACTGTGGTCTGGTCGTGCATCAGACGAACCCGTTGTGCAGCTACGACAGCCTTATGTTGACCAAGCGTTTCCGTCAAGGCATACAGCTGCCGGTTGATGTTGGAGATGCTGAATCTGTCCGGGTCACAGATATAGAGCGTGCCCACACCCAGCCGGGCAAGTTCTTCGATGACAAAACCACCCAGCCCGCCGCAACCGATAACGGTGACAGTTGCGTCCTGCAGGTTTTGCTGCTGCGCCGGGGAGAGAGAGCCGATGTTGCGGCAGAAAAAATCAGAAACCGTACCGTTCTGTTTCACGGTAGAAACTCAGCCGCCGCCTATTCTGGGGAAAACGGCAAGTACATCGTTCTGCTGAAGACAGGAGTCCGGCTCTGCATGCCGGTTGTTAACCATGATTACGCCCACATCGTCCATGTCAATACCCAGGGAGGTGATGACTTCCTCCGGGGTAGCACCTTCGTCAAAAAAACGGGAGGCCGCCTCTTTGAAGCGGCCATCCCGGAAGTAGGCAAACAGTTTAATGGTAATGTCCATTAAAAATCCCAGAAAGTGTCGATTTCCTCGCCGGAAATATCCCAGACGACATTATGGGGGGCAATGGGTTCATCATTGAAAAATTCGGGCAGACGGTCATCCTTGCTGGTAAAACCGGCTGCGATGTTGAACTCATGCTCGGTTTTCAGAATGGTCATGCCCAGGCTGGTGACATCGTCTGCTGTCAGGCTGATGCCGTAACGGGCATTAATCATATCAACCAGTGCAGGCAGGCAGGTTTCATCGTCAAGAGCTGCAAAGGCAATGAACAGGCACATGCCGGTGGAATCAATGGCAGCGGTTGCGATCTGCAGGTTGCGGGAGAGCTCCACCTGACCTTCTTTGGAGAGCGGATCAACAGATCCGCCGACTCCCAGGATGTTGGTGGCAATGGTATATCCCATGGTATGGTCGGCTCCCTGGGTAGAGGTGGCATAGGTGATGCCGATGCCCTTGATGGCCCGGGGGTCATAGGCCGGGATAGCCTGGTTTTTGACGACCGGTACCCGGGTAACGCCAAAGGCACGCCCGACTGAACCTGCACCACAGCCGATGATACGACCAAGCGGCGTACCTTCGGTAATCTCTTCTTTCAGAATCCTGCAGATCTCTGCACCGTCGCCGAACTCCAGAACGCCGCCTTCCATGGCAACACCCATGGCAACAGAGGTTTCAATGGTATCGATACCGATATCATCCATCAACTGATCAGCTTCTGCGATCTGATCCAGGTTGTCCACGCAGCAGTCAGCCCCCATGGCCCAGATTGACTCATATTCAAAACCGGACGTCTTGTACTGTTTATTAACATCATTGTAAATCTGTGAACACTGGATCACGCAGCCTTTATGACAGTTATGCTTGGGTTTACCCTCACGTTCAACAATGATGTCGTACATGGTTTCACCGCTGATCTCTTCATGACCGTCAAACTGACCCGAGGTGAAATTACGGGTGGGCAGGCCGCCGGCCTCGTTAATGATGTTTACCAGCACGTTGGTTCCATATTGACCCAGGGCCTGGCTGATCGGGTTGTCGACAAGTGCCTTGGTAAAGATGCGGTTGGCAGCCTGGAAGCCCTCCTTGTCGGCAAGTTCCACCTTGGCATCAGTGGGATCAATGGCAATAAACTTGATGCGTTTTGATCCCATGACCGCACCAAGGCCGCCACGTCCACCTGAGCGGAGATGGGAATCAGGATCTTTGATGGACAGGTTGGCAGCCAGCATTTTCATCTCACCGGCCTGACCGATGGAGATAATGCCGTGCCTGTCGTCCAGGCGCGAGGCAACCGCCTCGACCACAGCAAAGTTGCCCTTGCCGATAAGTTCGGATTCCTCGTTGATGGTGATGCCGTCAGCTGTGAAATGGAGGTTGTACCATGAATCTCCCTCAGGCATACCCTCGATGATTAGTGCCTTGCAGCCGAGCCTGGCAAGCATCTGGGCAGCAGTACCACCGGAGTTTGCCTCCTTAATGGTGCCGGTGAGCGGGCTTTTGGCCCCAAAGGAGATACGTCCGGAGTTGGCCGCCGTTGTACCGGAGAGCAGGCCGGGGGCAATAACCAGCTTGTTTTTCCTGCCAAGTGGATGACATGTCGGTTCAACCTCTGCAGCCACAATGGTAGATGTCAGTCCGCGACCGCCATGGCCCATCCAGTCCGCAGGAACATCCTCAATTGATGTGCTCAGGTCCGTCATGTTGACACGATAGATTTTGTCTGCCATTGGTGCTCTCCTTATGTGTATTGGGTGTGAAAAATGGTTCCTCTTCA
>CAZKBZ010000107.1:5208-8769 GCA_964551175.1 uncultured Desulfobulbus sp. | reverse complement strand
ATGTCGGAAAAATACGATTTACCGAAAGCTTACGAATTTGCCGAAGTAGAGCAGCGCTGGTACGACTACTGGATGGAACACAAAACCTTTGCTGCAACCATGGAGGAGGGTAAAGAGTCTTTTTCCATTGTTATCCCGCCGCCCAATGTTACCGGCGTGCTTCATATCGGGCATGCACTCAACAATACCCTGCAGGACCTGCTGATTCGCTACCACCGCATGAAGGGGGACAACACCCTCTGGGTACCCGGTACCGACCATGCCGGTATTGCCACCCAGAACGTTGTGGAGCGGCAGCTTGCGAGCGAGGATACAACCCGGCATGACCTGGGCCGTGAAAAGTTTATTGAGCGGGTATGGGAGTGGCGTGAGGAAAAGGGCGGCACTATTATCAACCAGCTCAAGCGGATGGGAGCCTCCTGCGACTGGGATCGGGAACGGTTTACCATGGATGAAGGCTTATCCACGGCGGTGCGAGAGGTGTTTGTCCGGTTGTATAATGAAGGTCTGATTTACAAGGGCGATTATATCGTCAACTGGTGTCCCCGCTGCCATACCGCCCTGGCCGATGACGAAGTGGAGCATGATCCCACAGAGGGCAAGCTTTACCACCTGCGCTATCCCTATGCAGACGGATCAGGTCATGTGATCGTTGCCACCACCCGGCCTGAAACCATGCTGGGCGATACGGCGGTGGCCGTGCACCCCGATGATGAACGTTACCAGGGGCTGCATGATATCGGTATTGAGCTGCCGCTCACCGGCCGCACCATTCCGGTGGTGCTGGATCACCATGTGCAGCGCGAGTTCGGTACCGGTGCGCTCAAGGTGACCCCGGCCCATGACCGGGATGACTACGAGATAGGGCTTCGCCACGACCTGGAACGGATTAAGATCATGGATGACCACGGGGTCATGAATGAAAATGCGGGCAAGTATGCAGGACTGGATCGCTTTGCCTGCCGAGAGCAGATTGTCAGGGATCTTGAAGAGCAGGGGTATCTTGAAAAAATCGAAGACTACCAGCACGCGGTGGGCAAATGCTACCGCTGCACCACAGTTGTGGAACCCACCACCTCCAAGCAGTGGTTTGTTTCGGTGCGGCCGCTGGCAAACAAGGCTGTCGAGGCGGTACGGGAGGGACGCATCAAGCTCTATCCCAATACCTGGTACAATACCTTTTATTCCTGGATGGATAACATCCGTGACTGGTGTATTTCACGCCAGATCTGGTGGGGTCATCGTATTCCGGCCTGGACCTGCGGGGACTGCGGTGAGCTGATCGTTGCCTCTACAGATCCCGAATCCTGTCCCAAATGCGGCAGCACAAGTCTCAGCCGGGAAACCGATGTGCTGGATACCTGGTTTTCCTCGGCCCTGTGGCCTTTTTCCACACTGGGCTGGCCTGAAAACACCAAAGAGCTGCAGTTTTTTTATCCTACCTCGGTACTGATCACCAGTTTTGATATCCTGTTCTTCTGGGTAGCACGGATGATGATGATGGGACTCCATTTCATGGATGAGGTTCCTTTTCACGACGTGTACCTGCATGCCCTGGTCCGTGACAAACATGGCAAGAAAATGTCCAAATCCACCGGAAATGTCATTGACCCGCTGGTGACCATCGGGCAGTACGGTACGGATGCCTTCCGCTTTACTCTGACCGCCTTTGCCGCCCAGGGTCGTGAGATCCGGATGGACGAGGAAAGGGTTGAAGGGTATCGTCGTTTTATCAACAAGTTGTGGAATGCGGCCCGTTTTGCCCAGATGCATATTAAAGACAGTGATCCAGCTGTTATCCTGGTTGCTGATGATCCGTCTGCACTTCCCTTGCCCCATCGCTGGATCCTGAGCCGGACCAATGAGACTATCCGCCAGGTGCGGACGGCCATGGACGGCTATAACTTTAATGAGATTGCCTCATCCATTTACCAGTTTACCTGGCATGAATTCTGCGACTGGTATCTGGAATGGATCAAGGCTGAACTGTACGGGGATGATGAGCAGGCACGGCAGGATGCCAGGGGTGTACTGCTCTGCGTACTGGAAAATATCCTGAAGATGATGCACCCCATTACTCCCTTTGTGACCGAGGAGATCTGGAGCCAGTTGCCCGGAGAACGGTCCACCATCATGCTGGAACCCTTTCCCGTGGAAAATCCGGCCTGGCAGGACAGGGAGGCGGAACAGGCCATGGATCTGCTCATGGGCGTGATTTCCGCCATCCGCACTATCCGCAGTGAGGCGGATGTTCATCCCACAGCAAAGATCCGGGCCTCCATTATCTGCCCTGACAGGGACCGGCAGGAGTTGATTCGCTCCTTTGCAGATGCTATTGGCTCAATGACCCGAACGGAACACCTTGAGATTATGGATTCCGGTACAGTGCCCGATGATGCCGGTCACGTCCTGGTGGATGGTATAGAGGTTTTTGTGGAACTGAAAGGGTTGATTGATGTGGAAGGAGAGCTTGCAAAACTGGATCGTGAGCATAAGAAAATAGATAAGGAGTTGATGCGGGTGGTCGGCAAACTGCGAAATGAAAAATTTCTGAAAAATGCTCCTGAGGCGGTAGTTGCCAAGGAAAAGAGCAAACAGAAAGAACTTGAAACCAGGCTTGCCAAGAATGCTGAGTCAGTGGCAAGGCTGCGCAAGCTGCTGTAAGATGGATACGTTTCTGCTTGATGATCAGCTTCGTCGCTTTCTGCGTGAAGATCTGGAACACGGTGATATTACGACCGATGCCATTTTTGCTGGTCAGGAAACCGGACTTGCCACTTTCGTGGCCCGTGAACCATTGACAGCTGCGGGTATGGAACGTGTTGCGGCCCGGGTGTTCTGTCTGCTGGGAGGCACCTTGACCTTTGGCCGGATGGCTGCGGACGGGAGCAGGATGGAAAGCGGAGATGTGTTGATGACCATCAATGGTCCGGTCCGGATTCTGCTGCGCGGGGAACGGGTTGCCCTGAACCTGGTCCAGCGTCTCTGCGGCATAGCCACCCTGACTCGAAAGTATGTTGATGCGGTCAAAGGGCTTGATGTTGTGATCACCGATACCCGCAAGACGACGCCGGGGCTGCGCATGCTGGAGAAATATGCGGTTCGGGCCGGCGGCGGCAGGAATCATCGCTACAGTCTCAGTGACGGTGTACTGATCAAGGACAATCATATTGGAGCCTGCGGTTCCATAACCGAGGCGGTACGGAAAACAAGAGCAGCAGTACCACACACCATTGGTATAGAAGTGGAAACCGATACCCTGGAACAGGTTCAGGAATGTCTGGACTGCGGGGTAGATACCATTATGCTGGATAATATGGACCTGGCAACCATGCAAGAGGCAGTGGAGATGATTGACGGCCGGGCTCTGGTCGAGGCCTCGGGCGGGGTCAACCTGCAGACGGTTCGTGCTGTTGCAGAGACCGGTGTCAACATTATCTCTGTTGGTGCTTTGACACACTCTGCGCCGGCCTGTGATATCGGCATGGACTGGATTTGAGAGTTACGAATGAATAATCAGGAATGAGGAATTATAAGGCTTACGAGGTATAACTTCTCATT
>CAZKBZ010000107.1:0-5108 GCA_964551175.1 uncultured Desulfobulbus sp. | reverse complement strand
TTCTCATTGTTTATTATGCGGTTGTTTGTGGCCATAGATCTCCCTGAAACAGTAAAAGAGCGACTCGCCATGATCTGCTGCGGTCTGCCCGGGGCACGCTGGGTAAAACCAGAGCAGCTGCATCTGACCTTGCGTTTTATCGGCGAAGTGAATGGGGACAGGTTTCTGGATATCCGGGATAACCTGATGGAGGTCAGCAGTGAGTCCTTTCCGCTGCAGCTGCAGGGTGTAGGTTTTTTCCCACCCCGCAAAAAACCGAGAGTGGTCTGGGTGGGCCTGGAGAAAAATGAGCAGTTGGTGAGGCTGCGCAGCCGGATTGAAACCGTACTGGTTCGCACCGGTCTTGAGCCGGAGGGTAGAAAGTTTGCACCTCATATTACCCTGGCCCGGTTGCGCCATACACCGATATCCAGGGTCGGCAGATTCCTGGAGCATCACAGCCTGTTTGTCAGCCCGCCGTTTCAGGTTACTGCATTCAGGTTGTATTCCAGCAAGCTTAATGCAAATGGCGCAATCCATTATATTGAGCAGGAATATCCACTCGACTGACACCACGAACCGCACGGAAAAGAAAATTATTTGAGGCTTGTGGAGATGAAAAGAAAAAGGGTCAGTAAATATAAGATGTTTACTGACCCTGAATGTGCTGGAGGCGACGAGCGGAATCGAACCGCTGAATAAAGGTTTTGCAGACCTCTGCCTTACCGCTTGGCTACGTCGCCTGATTGTGTAGCGGCACTTTATACCATAGTTTACGATTTTGACAAGAGGAAACCGTTCTGTTTTTTCAGGTCCAAGGGGATGATTTTTTTGTTTAGAGTACCCGGAACGTAATAAACAGTAAACCCAGAACTCAGAATTCAGAACTCCGAAAACAATGGGAACCACGCTTGAGGCACTGGTCCAGGACCATGAGGAAGACCTGGCAGAGCTCCAGGAGAAAATCGGCTATACCTTCAAGGATATCAAGTTGCTGCAGTTGTCCATGGTTCACAGCTCTTTTGCCTTTGAACGACTGGATTGCGGTCGGCACAATGAAACCCAGGAATTTTTAGGGGATGCAGTACTGGATCTCACGGTGGGTTTTATTCTGTTCAGTCGTTTTCCCGAGTTGCGAGAGGGTAAGTTGACCCGGATTCGTTCCGCTCTGGTCAATGAGGTCGGACTGGCGGAAGTGGCCCGGGCCATTAACCTGGGAAAATATCTGCTTCTGGGCCGGGGGGAAGATGCCTCCCTTGGCCGCGAAAAATCATCGATTCTTTCCTGTGCGTATGAGGCCATGGTGGGAGCCATGTTTCTTGACGGCGGCTACGATACTGTCCAGGCGTATGTTGAACGAACCTTTGGTCCCCTTATTGAAGAACGCGGTGACAGGTTGACTACAACAGATGCCAAGAGCGGTCTTCAGGAACGGTTGCAGGAACAGTACAATGAAGGTCCACAGTACGTTCTCGATAACGAAGAGGGTCCGGCCCATGCCCGCATCTTTACCGTTTCCGTCCATTTTCACGATCAGGTTCTCGGTTCCGGTCGTGCCTCCAATAAAAAAGAGGCTGAACAACAGGCTGCCCGGGCAGCTCTGGAGTTCCTTGAAAAACAGGAAAAGATAACAGAGACCGGAATTCAAGAAGAGTAGAGCTTTTACTCTGTTTTCTGTCTTTCTGGAATGTACAATACTTCCCATGCCGCTGATTATCCCCATCTTTATTCCCCATGAGGGATGCCCCCATAGCTGTGTATTCTGCAACCAGAGGAGGATCAGTGGTTTTACAGACAAGCCTGTTGCAGGTAATGATGTACAGGCAACCATTCGGAGCTGGCTTGCCAGGGCAGGTTCTCAGAAACGACAGGTACAGGTCGCCTTTTACGGGGGGAGTTTTACCGCTTTGCCCCCGGCCAGACAGCAGGAGCTGCTTGATGCTGTCGCACCTTTTGTGGAGCAGGGGAGGGTACAGACCATTCGTCTGTCTACCCGACCGGATTATATTGATTCCGGCAAGGTTGATTTTCTGTTGTCCCGCCATGTCTCCATCGTGGAGCTCGGTGTCCAGTCCATGGATAACGGTGTGCTGGCAGCATCGGATCGTGGCCATACGGTTGAAGATGTGGAAAGAGCAGTGACTGTTCTACGAAGTTCGGGAATGAAGCTGGGTATCCAGCTGATGTTGGGTCTGCCGGCTGAAACCCGCAGGATATTGATGAAAACGGTGGAACGTGTCATTGCCTTACGTCCTGATTTTGTACGTATCTATCCGGTGCTGGTGGTGAAAGACAGCAGGCTTGCCGCCATGTACCGGCAGGGAGCATACCGGCCGATCAGCCTGGATAAAGCGGTGGTGATGGCAGCCTGGATGAAAAAACGTTTTGACCGGTCAGCCATCCCGGTGATACGGATGGGTCTTCAGGCCGGAACGGAGCTTGAGAAATCGCTTGTTGCCGGACCCTGGCACCCGGCATTCGGCGAACTGGTCAGTTCCAGGATTATGCTGCAGAAAGCCGGAAAGCTGCTGGCTGAAACCGAGCCGGATAAAAAATATGTGATGTCCATATCCTCTAAAGATCAGTCTGTCTTTAGAGGAATGAAATCAAAAAATATCGTGAGATTACAAGCATTGGGCCTGTCAGACAGGTTTTCTCTCAGAACAGATCCTCATCAAATACGAAATACAGTGATCCTTAAACCTTATACCTGATACCTTATACCTGTTTTATTCATGCTCAGCATAAACAACCTCAGCCTGCAATATGGCTCCAAACATATTTTTCGCAATGTTTCCGTTCAGGTTCATGACGGTGACCGCATCGGCCTGGCCGGAGTGAACGGTACCGGCAAATCTACGCTGCTCAAGATCATGTGCGGAGAGCTGGAGACCGACCCCGGTGTAGTCAGCCGTGCTTCCTGGTTTACAGTGGCCTACCTGCCCCAGGAGGTGACCATTGCTCTTGGCAGTCGCACTCTGTTTGACGAGGCGGAAAGTGCTTTTGATGAGGCCCTGGCCCATCAGCGTGAGTTTGAGGAAATCGGCAACCAGCTTGCCACCCTGGATGAGGACAGTCCGGAACTGGCCGACCTGCTCAAGCGGCAGGGGGAACTGCAGCATCTGCTGGAAGGACATGATATTTTCCGGATCAGGCCGGAAATCGAGCGGATCCTGTTTGGCCTCGGCTTTTCCAGGCAGGACTTGGACAGGCCGGTCTCCGATTTTTCCGGAGGCTGGATCATGCGGCTTTTACTGGCAAAACTGCTGCTGCAGAAACCCTCCCTGCTGCTGCTTGATGAGCCTACCAACCATCTTGATCTGGATTCTCTGACCTGGATGGAGGATTTTCTGACCCAGTACCAGGGGGCCATGGTGATCATATCCCATGACCGGGCCTTTCTTGACCGGGTGACCTCGAAAACCTGGGAACTCAGCCTGGGACGGTTGACCTCGTACAAAGGGAATTACTCCCACTACCTGGTGGAAAAGGCCCAGCGCATGGAGCTTGAACGGGCAGCCTATGACAATCAGCAGGCCATGATCAAGCAGACGGAACGTTTTATTACCCGTTTCCGGGCCAAGTCAACCAAGGCAAAGCAGGTACAGAGCCGGGCCAAGCAGCTGGAGAAGCTGGAACGCATCGAGTTGTCGGAGACGGAACGCACCATTCATTTTTCTTTTCCTCCTGCGGCTCCTTCCGGCCGGGATGTCCTGCAACTTTCCGGTGTTAACAAGGAATTTAACGGTAAGCAGGTTTTTCGTGATGTTACCCTTGATCTGCAGCGCGGTGATAAGCTTGCAGTTGTCGGCGTGAACGGTGCAGGCAAAACAACCCTGCTCAGGATTATGGCCGGGCTGGAGCCTGCCGGTGGAAAAATCCGCATGGGGCATAATGTTATTCTTACCTATTTCGGTCAGCACCAGGCCCAGGAGTTATCCGGGGAATTAACCGTGCTGGACACGGTGTATCATGCTGCCCGGGATATGACGATTACCAGGGTACGGTCCCTGCTGGGAGCTTTTCTGTTTACCGGTGATGATGTGGATAAAAAGGTACAGGTTCTCTCCGGAGGCGAAAAGAGCCGGGTGGCTCTGGCCAGGATGCTGATCAAACCGGCCAACCTGATGCTTCTTGACGAGCCCACCAACCATCTGGACATCACCTCCCAGGAGGTGCTGCAGGAGGCCATGGCCCAGTATGAGGGAACCATTATTGTAGTTTCCCATAACCGTTTTTTTGTGAACTCTTTTGTCAACAAGGTACTGGAGATCCGGGACGGGCGGGCTACCCTGTATCTCGGTAATGTGGATGATTATCTGGCAGCACGCAAACGGCTGGAAGATGCGTCTGCCGGTGAGAAAAAATCGGAAAAAAGACCAGAGAAACGCAATGACGGGGACAGTAGTGACCGCAGAGCCCAGCGTCGGGAACGTGCCCAGCTCCGGCAGCAGCTCAGCTCACAGCTCAAGCCCTGGAAGAAAAAAGCGGCTGCAGCGGAAGCACAGATCGAAACCTTTGAGGCCCGCAAAGAAGAACTTGAAACGCTGATGGCTGACCCGGACCTGTATGCGGATCAGCAGCTCTGGTCAAAGACCAGTAAAGAGTACAGTGACCTGCAGCGCCGACTGGATCGTCAGTATGAACAATGGGAACAGGCTCAGGGCAGGATTGAAGAGATCGAAGCAAAGCAGGGGTGAGGGGAACAGATCAGATAGGTGCAGGATTCACGTATAAACTTTTTTTCAAGTCAGCCTTAAAGTTTCTGCATTGTAACATAAATCATTGGCCAGAATGCCCCGGTCAATATTGTGGCGATTGCAGAGCCTATGAGGAAGTAAGGCATTTTCAGATAGAGACTTATGCCCATGAAACCAATATTTATCCAGCCAAAAAGCGTTGTAAAGGAGAGGAGCCAGCCGATTGGCACGAGGAATACCATGCCGCCAAAATGATCGATTGGTTTCCAGAGTATGTCAGGTCCAGGATGAAAATTAAAATTCCACAGTACCATTGAAATACAGGATGTTATCAGCATTAATGCAATGCTGCCAAACAACCAGATGATGAATATTTTTTTTCGATCCATTGTCCAGATGATCGGTGTGCAAGTCAGGAAATTGTCTATT
>CAZKBZ010000106.1:0-8820 GCA_964551175.1 uncultured Desulfobulbus sp. | reverse complement strand
TGTCTGCGTGAAGCCACAGCCCGCAAACTGCCGGTGACCTTCAGAGCTGCCGGAACGTCCCTGTCAGGCCAGGCCATTTCCGACTCCATCCTGCTCATGGCTAGTGAAGGCTGGGAAGACTATGAGGTTCTGGACGGGGGCAAAAAAATCCGGTTGCAGCCGGGAATTGTCGGTGCAAAGGTTAACCGGATTCTTGCTCCGTACGGTCGAAAATTCGGACCTGACCCGGCCTCGATCAACTCGGCCATGGTGGGCGGCATTATTATTAATAATGCATCGGGCATGAACTGCGGTACCCATGAAAATGCCTACAGAACTGTTGAATCGGCCCGGATCATCTTTGCCGACGGCACCCTGCTGGACACCGGAAATGCAGACAGCAGAGAGGGTTTCCGCAGGCTCAGGCCCGGTTTTATCGAAAAGATTGAAGAAATACGGGATCGGGTGCGGGCGGATAAGGAGTTTGCCGCCCGTATCCGCAGGAAATATTCGATCAAAAATACCACCGGCTTTTCCATAAATCCTTTTATCGATTACGACGATCCCTTTCATATCATCGTGAATTTGATGATCGGTTCGGAAGGAGCCCTGGCCTTTATTTCCGAGGTGGTGATGCGTTCGGTGGTCAATTATCCCTGCAAGGCCAGCTCCATGGTCTATTTCCCGGATATCGTCACTGCCTGTGAGGCTGTTGTGGCCTTGAAAAAGGGGCCGGTGCACGGGGCTGAACTCCTTGACCGGGGTGCTCTGCGCTCAGTGGAAAACAGGGAGGGAATCCCACCCTTTATCAGGGATTTTGACGAGACCACCACCGCAGTCCTGCTGGAAACCATGGCTCCGGACATGGAAACGGTGCAGGAGAATATTGCGATCATCAAACAAATACTGACTGATTTCAAGACCGTGCGGCCGGTGGAATTCACTGCAGATCCGGTTGAATACGAAAAGCTCTGGAATATCCGCAAAGGGGTTTTTCCGGCTGTGGGCGGCATGCGTGAAATCGGCACCACCTGTCTGATTGAGGATGTAGCGTACCATCTCGAGACCCTGCCGGCAGCAACCAGGGAACTGCAGGAGATTATAGCGCAGCACGGCTACAGCGACGCAGTGATTTACGGTCATGCCCTGGAAGGGAATTTTCACTTTATCATCAACCAGGATTTCAGTGATCCCGCCGAGGTCAAACGCTATGACGAAATGATGCATGACGTCATTGCCATGACTATTGACAGGTATGACGGTTCGCTGAAAGCCGAGCACGGCACCGGCCGCAACATGGCCCCTTTTGTCCGTAGAGAGTGGGGTGACAAGGGGTATGCGTTGATGCAGGAGATCAAGGAACTCTTTGATCCCGATGGCATCCTCAACCCGGGAGTAATCATTAACAATGATCCTGACTGTCACTTAAAGCATTTCAAGCCTCTGCCCAAGTGTGATCCGTTGATAGATAAGTGTATCGAGTGCGGGTTCTGTGAAGTCAACTGTGTGAGCAACCAGTTTACCCTGTCCGCCAGGCAACGCATCGTGGTGGAGCGAGAGATTGCTCGTCTGCAGCAGAGCGGAGAAAATCCGGACAGGTTGGCGGAGCTTGAACGGGATTTTATCTTCCTTGGTGAAGAAAGCTGTGCAGGCGACGGACTCTGTGCCACCTCCTGCCCGGTGGGCATTGACACTGGGAAATACATCAAAAAATTACGGGGCCGGCAGCTAAGCTCCAGTGCGCAGAAAAGCGGCAAATGGGTTGCGGAACATCTCTCCGCAGTCACGACTGCAGCTGCCGTTTCCCTGAATGTAATCAACGCGGTGCACAGCCTGACAGGAAGCAGAGTCTTTGAAAAGCTGAGCGATGGTGTACGAACGCTCTCAAAAGACCGTATCCCCAAATGGACCCCTGCCATGCCCAGGGGTGGTTCTGTACCCGGAGAAGGGGAAATCAATCCGGAGTCTGTGCGCAAGGTGGTCTACTTTCCATCCTGTATTGCCCGCACCATGGGGCCTGCCAAAGATGATCCTGTGCAGGATTCCATCCCGGATGTTACCATCAGGGTTCTACAGAAGGCCGGCTATGCAGTTATCTTTCCCGCCGACATGAAAAAGCTCTGTTGCGGCACCCCCTGGGAGTCCAAGGGTTTTGCTGAAATTGCCGACCAGAAGTCAGCAGAGCTTGAAGCTGCATTACTTGCAGCATCGCAGCAGGGGCAATATCCTGTTCTCTGCGATACTTCCCCTTGTCTCTATCGCATGCGCAATGTTATGACAGAGCAACTGCAACTCTTTGAGCCGGTCGAGTTTGTGCATGAATTCCTGCTTGACCATTTATCTTTTACAAAGAAAAATGAGACTGTTGCCATTCATGCCACCTGTAGCACCAAAAAGCTGGGCCTCACCGGGTTGCTTGAAAAGGTCGCCGGCATGTGTGCCGAAAAGGTGATTCTGCCTCCGGATGTGAACTGCTGCGGCTTTGCCGGTGACAAAGGGTTCAATCTTCCCAGGTTAAATGAACACGGACTTCGTAAAGCGGTTCCGGTGGTGCGTCGGGAGCGAGCTGTTGCCGGTTATTCCAACAGCCGGACCTGTGAAATCGGCTGCGCCACGCATACCGGAATTCCCTATATGTCGATCATGTATCTGGTCGATGAAACAACCCGGCCGCGAAACGGCTGAGGAGTAACTGCTGAACATGACGCCTCATGTATCGTTTTTCTCCACCTGTCTTGGTGACACGGTCTTTCCTGATATCGGTATCAACTCTGTATTATTACTTGAAAAACTTGGATGCAAAGTAACCTTTAATCCCAGGCAGACCTGCTGCGGCCAGCCTTTGGCTAACTCCGGTTTTCACAAAAAGGCCATGCCGGCCATGAAAACGCTCACCCGGGCCCTGCTGGAAGATAACAGCGAGTATGTTGTGGCTCCATCGGGTTCCTGCGTACTTCAGGTCAAGGAATACCCGAAGATGTTCAAAGGTGATTCCAGGTGGCGGGCAAGGGCGGAGGAACTTGCGGCCAAAACCTGGGAGATCACGGATTTCATTGTCACGGTGCTGGGTATAACCGATGTGGGGGCACGTCTTGCCGGCAGAGCGGTGTATCATCCTTCCTGTCATCTCAGCCGGCTTCTGCACATCAAAGAACAGCCGCTGGCATTACTTGAAAATATCCGAGACCTGGAACTGGTGCCCATCAAGGGGCAGGATAAATGCTGTGGATTCGGCGGTTCCTTTGCCGTGAAACTGGGGCCGCTTTCCGGGGCCATGGTCACGGAAAAAGTTGACAATATCAAGGCTGCAAAAGTTGATTACCTGATAGGAGCCGACGGCGGCTGCCTGATGAACATCAAGGGGCGGATTGATCGGGAAAATCTGGACATTAAGGTACTTCATATTGCTCAGGCACTAATGAGCAAGGTATAGGAAGTGGAAGTTATTTTTTATTTATTTCGGGGAACACATGTCTATCAAAACCAGTGATCTTTCCTTAAAGGAGCGGCTTGATAAAGAACTCGGCGATGGGTTCATGCGCAAGTCCATTGCCAGTGCCCAGGACCTGCTCAATAAAAAGCGCAATGATGCCTTTGAGGAGCTGGGAAATTGTGAGCAGTGGCGGGAGATGGCAGCTGCCGTGCGTCATCATGTCCTGGAAAACCTGGACTATTACCTGGATCAGTTTGCAGACAGGGCCAGTGAGAGCGGAGCCAATGTCATCTTTACCCGCACCGCAGAAGAGGCCACCGATGCCGCCCTGGAGATCCTTACCGACAAAGGGGTAAAAAAAGCGGTCAAGTCAAAGTCCATGGTCACCGAAGAGGTGGGACTGAACGAGGCCCTTGAGGAAGCCGGGATAGAGGTGATTGAAACCGATCTTGGCGAGTACATCCTGCAGACGGATGACCATGACAAGCCCTCTCATATCGTGGTTCCGGCCTTGCACAAGAACCGGGATCGGATACGTGAAGTTTTTGCCGCCAAAAAGGGATACACAGGAGACAATGTTCCGGAAAACATCACCCGTTTTGTGCGGGGCCTGATACGCAAAGAGTTTCTGGAAGCTGATGTGGGGATCACCGGCTGTAACTTTGCAGTGGCTGAGACCGGTACCGTAACCCTGGTGACCAACGAGGGAAACGGCCGTTTTGTCACCACTGCACCCAAAACCCAGATTGTGTTCATGGGCATGGAGCGGATTGTGCCCACCTTTACCGAGCTGGACATGATCTTTTCCATGCTGGTACGCAGCGCCGTGGGTGCCAAACTCACCTCTTACCTGAGTTTTATCACAGGCCCGAAAGGGAGCGAGGATCGGGACGGTCCGGAAGAGCTGCACATCATCATTGTGGATAACGGCCGTTCAAAAGTGCTCGCAAGCCAGTTCCGCGAGGTCCTGCGCTGTATCCGCTGTGGTACCTGCATGCTGGAGTGTCCGGCATATCGTCATATCAGCGGCCATGGCTACGGCACTCTGTATCCCGGTCCCCTGGGTCTGGCCCTGGTGCCGATTCTTGGCGGCTACGAAGGCTATTCCGAAGTAACAAAAATCTGCTCCCTGTGCAGCGCCTGCAATGATGTCTGCCCGGTTAAAATTCCGCTCTATGAGTCGATTTATGAGCACCGGCGGGTCATTGCCGAAGACAGGGACCTGGTGCAGGGACTGGAACCATTTATCATGGGAATGTACGGCAAGGTGATCGGTTCAAGTACTCTGTATGACCTTGATGGAAAAATGGCCCGGTTCAGCAAATATCTGCCGCATATCGGCCCGATAAAGGAATGGACCAGGGAAAGAGAATTACCGGAGATTACCGGCAGGAGGTTTCGTGACTGGTTCAAACAGCATGAAGCCCGGGGAGGTAAAGCATGATTCAGGGAAAAGAGTCCTTTATCAGCCATGTCTCTTCCTGCCTGGGACGTGAAAAGCCGACTGCAGCACCCGCACCTTTCACGCTTCCCCATGATGTTCAGCATCAGTATCTGCACAATGCGGATCTGCAGGAGCTGAAATTCGTATTTAAAACAAACAGTGAAGCCACCGGCACAACAGTGTACGAGTGTACCCCTGAGGAGTTGAACACGACTCTGCTTAAAGCAGTAAACAGTTTTGTAAGGGGCAGGGTGGTCATGGCTGATCATCCCTTTTTTCAGGAGCAGGGTGTGATAACGGCCATGAGGGAAAATATTACGGACCTGTATCTCTGGGACACCAGCAGCTCCAGGGAAGAAAATATGTCCAGAGCAGAAACCGCCATGGTGGGCATTACCATGGCGGAGATGGGACTGGCTGAGTCGGGCACGGTTATTCTTTTCAGCCACCAGGGCTCAGGCCGCTCAATTTCACTGCTTCCCACCTACTCGATCACCGTGCTCAAGGCTGAAGACATTCGTCCACGTCTCACCCAGGGGTTGGCCTTTCTCAAAGAGCAGAAAGCAGTTCTGCCCAGCTCCATCAACTTTGTCTCAGGGGCCAGTTCCACCGCAGATATTGAGCTGGTGCATGTGAAAGGGGTGCATGGTCCCATGAAAATAGCCTATGTGGTGATCGGATAAGATCACGGAGAAAAAGATGGTTGAAAGCCTCTATATAGCAAGCCTGGAAGCAAACAGCGGTAAACTGGTTATCACACTTGGCATCATGGAGATGCTTTCCCGCCGGATAGACCGTCTCGGTTTTTTTCGGTCTATATCTCCTGTGCTTCCAGAGGAAGATCGGCACATTCAGCTGCTTGCCAGCCGTTTTCACTTTACTCAGCAAGCTGACGAGATGGTCGGTGTGACCCATGACCAGGCCAGGGCATGGATCGCCGCCGGTGAGGAACGTCGTCTTTTTCGCGAAATTGTTGCCAACTTCAAGAAGGCCCAGGAGCAGTGCGATTTTCTTCTCTGCGAAGGGCCGGACATCACGCACCTGTCCGATGCCTTTGATTATGATATCTCCATTCGGATAGCAAGAGAGCTGGGTACGCCGGCAATCTATGTCTCCTCAGGATTTGAAAAGTCTATTGATGAACTGCTGGAAAATATCCGGGTGGCGGAAAAAACATTCCGCCAGCTGCAGTGCCCGCTGCTTGCCGTACTGGTCAACCGGGTGACTCCTGCCATTCTGGCCAGCGCGGAACAACAGCTGCGCGAGCAGTGCGAAACCGATATCCCCATAGATCTGCTGCCCGAGGTGGAAAGTCTGGGCAATCCCGCCATGGAAGAGATCGTAGACGAGCTGCATGGTGTCTGGTTCAGCGGTCCGAAAGAAGGATTGAAGCGGGATGTGCGTGATATCAAGGTGGCGGCCATGGGGCCGGCTAATTTTCTTGACTATATTGAAAAAGATGACCTGATTATCACCCCGGGTGACCGGTCTGATATCATCCTTACAACCATCAGCGCCATTGCCTCAAAGAATTACCCGTCCCCGGTGGGCATGCTGCTCTCCGGCGGTCTGATTCCGGCGGATTCTGTAGTACAGCTTCTTGCAGGAATAGATGAACTGGCCATACCCATATACCGTGTTGCCGGCGATACCTATCGAACAGCTATGGAGGCTGCTGCAGTGCAGGGAAAGTTGCGTCCGGATTACGAACGTAAGATTGCCCGGGCCCTCGGTATGTTTGAGACTCATGTGAATATCTCAGCCCTGGGAGAGGAAATACGGGCAACGGCATCTTCCACCATGTCGCCGCTGATGTTTGAGTATTCCCTGTTTGAGCGGGCCCGGGAGGTGCGCAAACATATTGTATTGCCGGAAGGCAATGATGACCGTATTCTGCAGGCAGCTGAATTACTGCGCCTGCGCGATGTTGTTGATCTGACCATTTTAGGTGCGGAAAGCAAACTGCGTTCCCGGGCGGCAACTCTTGGCCTGAAGCTGGAAGGTGTCAACTTTATCGATCCGCAGACTTCCCCGTTACATGAAGAGTTTGCCGAGACCTTTTATGCATTGCGCAAACACAAGGGCATCACCATGGATATGGCATCTGATACCATGCGTGATGTCAGTTATTTCGGTACCATGATGGTCTACAAGGACATGGCCGACGGCATGGTCTCCGGGGCATCTCATACCACGGCCCATACCATACGTCCCGCTTTTCAGTTTATCGGCACTCCGCCCGATGTTCTGCTGGTTTCTTCGGTTTTTCTGATGTGCATGGAGACGCGGGTCCTGGTTTATGGTGACTGTGCGGTTAATCCTAATCCCGACTCGGAACAGCTTGCTGAAATTGCCATCAGCTCGGCTAAAACCGCGCAGCTGTTCGGTATTGAACCTGTGGTGGCCATGCTTTCCTATTCCAGCGGTGTTTCCGGGGCCGGAGTGGACGTGGATCATGTCAGGAAAGGTGTGGAGATAGCCCGGAAGCGCAGGCCTGATCTGAAGCTCGACGGTCCGATCCAGTATGATGCAGCCATCGATGCCACAGTGGCCCGGAAAAAGATGCCGGACAGCGAAGTGGCGGGAAAAGCTACAGTCTTTATCTTTCCCGATCTCAACACCGGCAACAATACCTACAAGGCCGTACAGCGTTCATCGGGTGCTGTGGCCATCGGGCCGGTACTGCAGGGGCTGAATAAACCGGTCAACGATCTCTCCCGCGGCTGCCTGGTGCCGGATATTATTAACACTGTAGCCATCACCGCCATCCAGGCCCAGGAGGCTGCAAAAAAATGAAAATACTGGTGTTAAATGCGGGTTCGTCCTCACTCAAATTTCAGCTCTTTGGACTCCCTGATCTGCGGGTCCTGGCCTCGGGCCTGATAGAACAGATCGGTGAAGATGAGAGCTCTGCCAGGCTGATTTTTTTTGATGCTGCCGGGCAGGAACAGACAATCAAACGGACTGCAGCCGTTGCCGAACACCGGCAGGCCATCAGGGTCATGGCGGAGCTGCTGAGCGAAAGCAGTGCCATGACCGACACCAGCGAACTGGCTGGTATCGGCCATCGGGTTGTTCATGGCGGCGAGGCCTTTCACGAACCGGTTCTAATTGATGATCATGTTCTTGCAGCTGTAGAGGAGTTGATTCCCCTGGCACCGCTGCATAATCCCGCCAATCTGACCGGGATCCGGGTGGCAATGGAGCATGCCGGCACAGTCCCCCAGGTAGCGGTTTTTGATACCGCCTTTCACCAGACCATCCCTGAGTACGGCTACCTGTATGCGCTGCCCTACAGATTGTACGAGGAACAGAAGGTCCGGCGCTACGGGTTTCACGGAACGTCCCACAGCTATGTCAGCAGGCAGGCGGCACATTATCTCGGAAAACAGCGTTCCGCGCTGAATATCATCACCCTGCACCTGGGCAACGGTGCCAGTGCCGCAGCAGTTCAGGGCGGCAAATGCATTGATACATCCATGGGGCTCACTCCATTGGAAGGGTTGATCATGGGTACCCGCAGCGGCGATCTTGATCCGGCCATTCTCTTTTATCTTGCCCGGGAAACCGGTATGGATATTGACGATCTTGATGATCTGCTCAACAAACAGAGCGGCCTGAAAGGGATCTGCGGGGAAAATGATATGCGCACCATCACAGAGCATGCCGGACAGGGTGATCCACCGGCCCGGCTTGCCTTGGCCATGTTCTGCTACCGGCTGAAAAAGTACATCGGCGCCTATAGTGCGGTCCTGGGCGGGGTGGACTGTATTGTGTTCACCGGCGGGATCGGGGAAAATTCAGCTGTTGTCAGGCAGATGAGCTGCCAGGGGCTGGAACGACTGGGCATCATTCTGGATCCGGAAAAAAATGAACAGCGGCGTGATGAGATCTTTGACATTCAGACAACTGACAGCATGGTGAAAATTCTGGTTGTCCCAACAGATGAAGAACTTGAAATCGC
>CAZKBZ010000105.1:0-8894 GCA_964551175.1 uncultured Desulfobulbus sp. | reverse complement strand
AAAAAAAGGCAGGGTCATTCAACCCTGCCTTGCATGAGCGTGTTAACCCTCCTTACCAGTCTCTGCCGTCCGAACCACCGCCGTGGTTATCTGAACCACCATGGCCTCCGGAACTGTTCGATCCACCCATACCGCTGGAACCACCGGAGTTTCCGGAACTGCCGTGGTCACTGGAACCACCTGAGTTGCCGGGTGAGCCGTCCGTTCCTGCCGCTCCGTGATCACTGGAATTTCCGGGTCCACTGCTGCTCCCGGCTGCCCCTGCACTGTGGCCGCCGCCGTCACCATGACTATCAGAGTTTCCTGGTCCGCCACTGCTGCCGGCTGTACCACCACCAAAACCTTCACTTTCCCCATGATCGCCATCAACACCACTGATACCGCCCATGGAGCCGTCTGAATTTCCGCCATGTCCCAGACCGCCGGCACCGGAGACTCCTGAACGATCATGGTCGCCCTCATATCCTCTGCCCCTGGAGCCCATGGATGTTCCTGATGATAAACCGGTTCCAGGTTCATGAACTCCTGCCTGAATTCCTACACCATGTCCTTTGGACCATCCAGACTCCATGTTCCTTGCCGTTGCTTCGGCGAGTTCCTGTTGATCAATGCCATGCATATCCGGTCCTGCCATCATTGCTCCATGATGATTCTGCCTGCCCCTGTCATGTCCAAGGCCGAGGAGACCCGGCTGAACACCAAGTTCATGGGCAATTACTCCCCAACCCATGCCGGAGTCACGCATGGCTGCTATATCGCTGCTGATCACACCTGTGAGATCGGCAAGTGCATCAGTATAGGCACTTTCAGCTCTTGCCAGTGCTTCACGGGCGGCGCTGATTGCATCCGGATCATTGCTGCTCACTGCTTTCTGCAGTGTATCCTGGTTATCCTCTACTTCCTGCAAAGCATCCTGGAGGGAAGTATCACTGGTTGCAGCCTGTTGCGCTAAATTAGCCGCCTTCTGGGCCTGGGCAGCATTGCCGAATGCAGGTGCCTCCGTTTCCAGATCCGGTGAAGTAATATCATCTGCAGCAGCTGATGACAGTGCTGGAAAGACTGCAAAACCCAGGAACAGTGTATAAACAACCACTGCACGGTATTTCTTTGTACATTTCATATCCTTTCCTCCTTTCTCTTGTTTTCCGGAGCACTGAAGATCAGAACCCCTTCAGGGAGATAAACGCTTTTCCGGTCCGGTGTTTCAAATGTTTCCGGTTCGCCAAACCAGCTGATACGTATATTTTTATCATTCAATGCCGGCAACTTACCGACCAGTGCACTGCGCAGTGAGCGGGCTATCTGCCTTGCCTTTGTTGCATCATTTTGTTTAAACACCACAATATGTAAGACCTCGGGTGCGCCCCCTTTGAGCCGGCTGACAAAATATTCTATTTCACGTTCCTGCTCTCCACCTGGTGAACCAAGCAGCAGATCCTGATTAAGAATTACTGACCGATAATCAATGAAATAACTCCGAAAAGTGTAATCGTTGTTTTCATACAGGTGGCGCAGGGCCCGTTGTGCCCATACACCGGTTCGATACTGATTAAGAAATTGTTTCCAGGCTTGTATTTCTGCTGTTTTTTCATCGTTCAGATGCAGGGCGAGTGCCCGGTTATACAATGCTGATTTCTCTGCTGGATCATGCTTCAGGACCTGCTCATAAAGCTCTTTTGCCTGGTCCACCAGACCGTTCTGGAGAAAATTATGAGCCAGATTCAGTCGGGCAGGCAAAAAATCCGGGCGGCTGTCAATCAACTGCTGATAACTTTTCCGTTCAGCATCGATATCCCCAAGAGCATAGTAAGCGGCCCCCTGCCAGAGGGTATACTGTGGATTCTCCGGCTCCAGCAAAGTGGCCCGGTGAAATGCTTCAAGAGCCCTGTCTGCCTGTCCTGATGCCAGCAGGCTTCTGCCAAGATAAAACAATGCATCAGCGTTCATTTCCGGACCGATCGATTCCGGTTCATTGCGTGATACGGCAACAGGTTCCGGACCCTCCAGAAATCCATCAATCTGCACGCCGGCAAAAAAGACAAGCACCAAAGATGCCAGGACCAGTACGGGGCCTGGCCGGCCGGGAGAAATAAACAATTCAGCAACCCGATTCTTCAACCTCTTGATCAGTGATTCCGGTTGCGTCTGCAGGTTGCTCATTATTCTTCGCTTGAGATCCAGTGGCGGTTTTCTGTCCGGAATATGGCGAAGACCAAACTGTATTCCTTCCTCTGACTTCAGTTTATTCCTCATACCGTTCTCCTCCCAGAACAGCTTTCATACGCTCAAGTCCTCGGGAAATGCGCATCTTGACAGCACTTTCAGAGAGGTTGAATATTTCAGCGAGATCATTAATCGGCAGTTCCTGCTGGTAACGCAGCAACACAATTTCCCGTGTAGTGTCTGGCAGCACATCAAGTGCCCCATACAGCCTTGAAACCTCCTCATTGCTCAACAGCTGCTCTTCCTGCTGTGAGCCAGTGCCGATTGTCTCCATTTCCCAGCGTAATCTGGCAAGATTCTTTAATGATCTTGAATGACTGCGCTGCCAGTCTCTTGCCTGATTCATTGCCAGAGTATACAGCCATGGAAAAAATCTGCGTTTGACATCAAAGCTTGACAGCCGTTCATAGGCACGGAGAAATACATCCTGACTCAAATCCGCTGCCTCGGATTCGGATCTGCTGAACCTGTACATAAGATTAAAAACAGGTCGTTCATAACGATCAACAAGCAGACCAAAGGCCTGAACCTTTCCCTGTAACACCTGATGAACAAGCTCTTCATCGCTATCCTTCTCCATGAGTTGTTATCTCACCCGCATTTCCTGTTTGCTGTTCTTTACCCTGCTATACGTCTGTCAAACTCAAAGGTCACATTTTTTTGGCAAGTATTCACAGGCACCCTATCTTCGGAATCTACGCTAACCTGCACGATCGAATCTGCCCGCATAGTGGGTGACACCGCTTCACTGTTGTGGCGAACAGATGTGTTTGTACAGATCTGGACCACCTGTGAACACTTACGGGCCACCTTGCAAAATATCTAATTGTTCAAGGTATACCCTATAGTCTAAAGATAGTGAAAACGCATAGTTGCCAACCCTGTAACCAGTTGCATTTATAGTTATTTATTTTGCACCCGTTTCTTTTTTCTGTGCGGGCGGATTGTTGTATCCAGATCGGTGAGGAAAAAACGTACAGATTCTTCATTTTTTATTTTTTTGCCTTGTATTGTTCTGGTTTCAGGCTGGTCAAACCAGCTGATCCCAATTCCTTTCGCTTCCAAAGCAGGAAATTTTTCCAGCAGATATCTCTTAATGGCAACTGCCCGGGCTCGGGCAAGTTTTTTGTCATTTTTTAGATAAACAATCATCTGGAGCTTACCTTTGTCCATATTGGCGACTGTTGCTCCGACAACATCAAGGGATAATTTTGCACCAGGCAAAAGTTTGTCGGTAAAGGGAGTGAACCATATTTTGGTCAAAGTGATGGTTCGGGCACCGAGATAATGATTTTGATAGGAAAA
This sequence comes from uncultured Desulfobulbus sp., assembly GCA_964551175.1. Lineage (GTDB taxonomy): Bacteria > Desulfobacterota > Desulfobulbia > Desulfobulbales > Desulfobulbaceae > Desulfobulbus_C. The sequence continues at coordinate 5,366 of CAZKBZ010000105.1, read as the reverse complement.
ATCTTTGAGAAGGTTCAGATGATCTGTCGCTCTGACGGCCAGGGCTCCGGATGGATACACGGACAGATATGCCAGCCAGCCGGCTTTTTCTTCGGGTGTTCTTTTGAGAATTTTGGCAATCAATGCCCTGTTATACAGTGCTGAAGGACTGTACGGCCAAATCTCCAGAACCTTTTTGTAGGTTTCCAGCGCCTGCTCATACTTTTTATCCTTGAGCAGATTGTGGCCGAGATAAATCAGGGCCTGCAGATGTTTTTCTTCCAGTTTGAGTACCGCTTCATACGCCTGCCGTTCCTGTTTACGCTTGCCGACTTCCCCTAAAGCTACGCCTTTCCAGAAAAGATAATTTGTATCCCCGGGATCCAGGGCCGTTGCTTTTTGCAGGTATGGCAGGGCCTGTTTTGGTTTTTTTTCGGCAAGCAGAAAACGCCCCAGATAATAATTGGCCTGAGGGTTATCCTTATCCCGGGTAACAGCATCACGGAAAGTAGTTACCCCCTCGGTATAATTCTTAGTTTGTAGATAGTGAGCCCCCTGAACATTATTTTTAATTGCCTGGCCCACGGCACAGCCACCAAGCAGCAGGGGAAAAATCAATACCAGCAGAACATTTTGAAAACGCATAGTTACTCCTTGATGTATTCAGTGAACAGATTAAAGATTTTATTCCCTCTATCAGCGATGTTGCTATGCTTCAGAACTGCATGAATCCTGAAATTATCCCGACTGGTCCTTCACCCGCCATTACTCTGAAAAAGGTAAGTGTCGACCAGGTTCCAATGGCCATGCTGATAAAAGCCAGCCCTCCCATTATGGTTAATGCCATCACCTCACCTGCTGTGGCACGAGTTAAGGTCTGTTTTCTTACAGAAACTGCTGCCCGGTTGATTCTGGTTCTATTTCTGGTCATTGTGCACACCTGTCCATTATGATTTCTGTTGTTATTGATCTCAAGCACAAGGCGTGCCATTTGTTGACAATGGTCAACATTGAAATAAAAATTCATTATCTCAATATGATACCATAAGATATGGTAATATTTCCTCGATTCTTCTCCATTGGATGTGACAAAAAAAGAGACAATAAATTTTCCTGAGCATTCCACAATCGTCTGATTATTGTACAGCAAACATCCCTTACCACCTCTCCTTCACTCTTTTCATTCCACACTGATACTGTTTTTGTGTTGTGCCGCAGCGTATTAATTATCTAGTGTCTGTCCATAAATGAGAATTTTCGTTCGAGTTCAAGGAGCATAGAAAAATAAAAAGCGCAGCATATTAGACATATGTGAGTATTTTTATTTTTCGTAGCGACACCGAAATCGGGCGAAAAGGCCATTTATGGACAGGCACTATCTATTCAGCGGCATGATTCCCCATACCTCTTGATTTTTACCACCTCCTCTGTCTAAAAAATGTACACGCTCCCGCTGTGAGCATATTAACTGTACATTTTTTAGACAGATTCTTAAACAACTGCTCATACCCCTTCTACAGATACTCTCATTTAACATGCTGTAACAAAAGGGTTTCAGAAACAAACGCCCGGCGTTTCACTTTCTGGCATATTTTATGGAATAACAGTATTAAGACAAAACAAATATTTTGCGCATGAAGAGTCAGTTAATCTCCTGTGCAAACAGACACAAGGTACCCACAAGGAGAAATGTGATGATGTTCGTATTGATATTACTGATTGTGGTCCTGTTGCTATCCACCAGAAATGGTACAGTAAACAACAGCCAGACCACTAAACGCAATCGTGCTGAAGAAATACTTGAGCAGAGATATGCTCAAGGTGAGATCAGCCGGGAAAAATTCCTGCACATACAGAAAACATTGAACAGTCCTCTATAGTTCTGGAGAAAGGCAAAATGAAAACCCCGAAAGAACAACAGACTGAAACCAGAAAGAAACAGCTTGTCATCGCTTTTCTGGTCATCAGTATCACCTGCCTGCATATACTTATATCCAGAGATCTTGAGCAGTTTCATATTGTTGCCCGTGAACTGTATTTTCTGCCGATCATCATCAGTGCATTCTGGTTTGGCCTTCGTGGTGGGGTCATTACTTCTCTCGCCATTACAGCGTTTTACCTGCCCTACTCTCTGCTTCACTGGAGAGGTTTTGTACCGGACGACCTTGACCGTCTGCTTGAAATTGCCCTGTTTAACATCGTGGCCATTACTGTCGGTATCCTGCAGGATAGACAAAAGGCACAAACCCGGGAAAAATTTGAATCCATCAGGGCGTTAACAGGAACAGTTGCCCATGAAATAAACAGTCCACTGTTCGTGGCCATGGGAACGCTTGAACTTCTTCAGGATGATTTTGACAAGGATTCCGAACCATACCGGGAGATTGAAGGAGTCATGAAAAATCTGCACCAAATGAAAGAATTGATAGTCAAAATAAGTCAGATAGAAGAGGTCGTGACCAAGGACTATTATGGCACATCCAGTATTGTAGACCTGGAAAAATCATCTATTGCTGTTGAAATATGATCGGCTTAGCCATATTATATTACCTGCCTGGTTGAGCCGACAGATTCGTCCTGAACTAGTTTGAACTTATCCAAATTAAAGAAATGAGCCCATCCCAAACAGCCCCAAAAATAAACCGACATTCCATTCCGATACTTTCGTCTTGACTTATCTGAAAGTGTTACACCATATATGAATATTTGCTCATATGAGTAACAATGTATATTACAGCCTATGAAAACTCTGGCTCAATTTATCAAAGTCCTTGGTGATGCCAATCGGCTGGCAATTATCCATGCCATCGGCAAATCATCTCTTTCCGTAACCGAAATTATCCAGGCTACAGACCTTTCTCAAACCCTGGTTTCTTTTCATCTTCGGACATTACGGGAACATGCAATAGTTACAACCAGGCGGGATGGCCCTTTTATTTATTACCGACTCACCGCTCCGGAACTGTATGACCTTATCGGAGAGCTTTCCCGTGTTGCCGGTTTTGAAAATGCTATAACCAGGACAGCTCCGTCGCTGAAAATCGTCAACCGGAACAGGAGATAGTTATGTGGAATTATGGTGGTTGGGGACCGATGTATGGATGGTGGTTAATGCCTATTATAGGTCTGATCTGTATGCTGATTTTCGTCTATGTCATTTCCCGGATTAACAACCGGAATGGTGGATGTTGTGGTCCTTTAATACAAGGAACTCAACGGGAAAATCCGCAACAGGATGAACTGTTAGAAGAGGTCAGAGCACTGCGTCGCGAGGTTGAAGAGCTGCGTAAAAATCAAAACAAGGAGCATTGACATGAGGAAAAGATGATGGGACAGGGTCGATGGGAGATATGATGTCGGGCATGATGAAGAACATGCAGTCCATGGGGCCAAAAGATAAGATGTCCATGATGACGGAGATGATGCCAAAATGCATGCCCATGATGCTTGGCATGCTTGAACCTGCGGCTCGAAAAGAGTTAGCGGAAAAGATACAGATGCAGGAAGAACTGAAAAAGCAGGCGGAAGCGCCCAAAGGAGACCCTGAAAATGACGAACAAAAAAGCAGCGGTTGAGATCGACAAGATGAATGTTGCCCAGAAAAAAGATCTTCTGGGCAACCTGCTCAGTTCACTTGTGGCCGACATTAATCCTGCTGACCGGCGGAAACTCCTGCATGATATCTTTTTGACGGACGAAGAATCCAAACCGGTCATTGAAATGGTCGAGTATTGAATCAATGAATGTACGGATTCAGGTGTGAATCCCATTGAGATGAGCAAAGAGGTGCTTACTGCGATCAGCCATAGCTATGAACTGGCCCCGTACGCTACTGCGGAACTACGCTCCATGTTTCATGACTGGCTTGGCGAAATTGAGCTGAGGATTATTGATTTTATAGGCAGACGGAATCGGGTTGATCCTCAAGAGTTGGCAAACCATTTTAAACTGACCACGGAATCCGTCATTTTTATCCTGGGTAAACTGGCCAGGGAAGGCACAATCAGCATGGAAGCCAAAGGCAAGGCAAGAGGTAATCTGTACCTTTTAAAGAGAGAAAATTCATGAAGTTACATAATATTGCTCCACCCGTACAATCGTCATCGTCTGATTGTTGAGGATCAAACGATGACACCGGCGGTCGCCGGCAGGAAGAAACGACTGTATTGCAAAGTTTTCCAGAAAGAAAGAGTGAACACTGCATGGTCTGCAATTCGCCTCTGCAATACCATGCCCGTTCTGTAGATGGCCATTGCCATTACTGCGGCACCAAGGATCAATGGTATATTTCCTGCCCTGAGGGACATTTTATCTGTGACTCCTGTCACAATCAGGAGACCCTGCAACAGGTTGAAGCTATTATTTTCCAAACTGCTTCTACAAATTCCTTTGAAATTGCCGAGCAGTGCATGGATATTTCCATTCTGCCTATGCTCGGTTGCCAGCATACCTTTATTGCAGGCGGCGCCCTGATGGCTGCCCTAAAAAATGATGGAACCTTTCAGCTGAGCAACGATGATATTCGCGAAGTGTTCCATCGCACCAATAAACAGGCCCATGGAGGCTATTGCGGCCTGACCGGCACCTGTGGTATTGCTCCTGCCCTTGGTGCCTGTATCGCTATCATTACCGGTTCGAAATGCGGTACAGACAAGGAACAGCGACTCACCATGGAACTTGTTTCCAGGGTGGTCAGGGCTATTACGGAGCTGACCGGGCCAAGCTGCTGCAAGGCGTATGTACGGACCTCTCTTGGAGTTGCTGTCGATTTCCTCAGCCGGCATTTTTCCATTAACCTGCCCGGTCAAGAGAGTACTCCCTGTCAGCATGTAGCAAAACATCCCCATGGCTGCAGGCAGGAGAAATGTCCCTATTTTCATGCTGGTCACAGCGGTAGAGGAATAACACTGGTTTCAGAAAGTATAAAACCTCCCAAGACTGACGATCCTGCCTGCAGCTCCTGAACGTAGAAGACTGCTCTGGAAGAGCAATTCGATATACACAAGATTTTCTCTACTAAGTTATGACTGATTATCCTATACATGGAGAGACGTCATGGGCTTGATGAATACAATGATGGAATTTATGGTCGGCAGGATGGACAAGAATGAAAAAGAGGCCATGATGGATCGAATGATGGATAAAATGCTGGGCGATTTCACCGCCCGGGAGAAACGTAAGCGCCACGGGAACCGCATCTTTTTTCACGGATCGTGCCGTGTCATAATGGATCCCATCGTAACTCCAACCGATGAGGATTCAGATGACAGGACACAAGACAGGCGGAGGTCGGACAAGATCCAGGCGCCATTGGCAGACACACGTCAAGGCCCAGGAAAAGAGCGGCTTGAGCCGGGCGGAATATTGCCGCAGGCATGATCTTTCCT
>CAZKBZ010000104.1:6388-9000 GCA_964551175.1 uncultured Desulfobulbus sp. | reverse complement strand
ACCATGGCAATGATCACCCAGAAAAAAACCCTGAACGACGGGAATCCGCGGCCGGCAAGAAAGGCGCCCATCAGGGCGAACGGCATGGCAAAAACCGTATGCTTGAACTTGATCATCTCAAGCATGATCTTCAGTTTGTTCAACATCTTTCTTTATACTCCCTGCCAGCGAGGCAGATCAGTAATATGCAGTCCGATCTGATCACAGATTCTGCCAGCAAACTGACGGGCCATTTCATCCAGGTCTGCCGGCTTCAGATAAAATGACGGCATGGGCGGGCAGATGATCGCTCCGGCATCATGCAGAGCCAGCATATTGGTAAGATGGGTCCGGTTAAGCGGAGTTTCCCGCACTGCCAGCACAAGCGGCCGCCGTTCCTTGAGACTTACATCCGCGGCTCTGTGGATCAGGTTTCCGGAATATCCCGTGGCAATGGCTCCCATGGTACCGGTGGTACAGGGCAGGATCACCATGGAGTCGTAACAGGATGAACCTGAAGCGATCGGGGCCGTGAAATCATCTGCCGCAAACCAGTTCCTTATACCTGGCAAATCCTCCGGCTGCAGATCTTTTTCCAGCCTGAGCACCTTTCTGCCGCATTCTGATATGACAGCGTCGATCTCAATTTTCTGCCCAGCCAGCAGATCAAGAAATGCCGTCACATAGAGCATACCGGTGGCTCCGGTTATGGCCAGGATAATGCGGCTTGGCTTCATCAGCTATTTCACTCCGATATAGATGGACACAATACCAAAAGTCAATGGTTTACGCTCCACATGGGAAAAACCGGCCTCACGCATCATGGAGAGCAGTTCTTCGGGCTCATAAAAAGCTGCAATGGACGAGGCCAGGTACTCATAGGCCTCCTTGTCGCCCGAAACCATACCCGCCACCTTAGGCAGCACCTTGTTCAGGTAAAAGGAATATATCGGTTTGATGACAGGGTTGGTAGGCCGTGAAAACTCCAGAATCAGCAGCTTGCCGGTTGGTTTCAGTATCCTGTACATTTCATTTAACCCCTGCTGGGTACGGCCCAGATTGCGAACACCAAAGGCCACCGTACAGCCCCAGAAGGTGTCGGCGGGTGCAGGAATCCGCTCCCCGTCTCCACAGACCGGAAAAATGCGTTCTTTGCGATGATCGTCGGGCAGCGCTTTGATACCTTCCCGCAACATATCTTCACAAAAATCCACCGCCAGCACCAGACGCTGTTTGGCCTGCCGGGTAAGTTCAAGGGACAGGGGCAGTGTTCCGGCACAGAGATCCATCACCTGGCCTGCGGGAAATTCCTGCAGCAGCCGGGTGGTCTTCCAGCGCCAGTACCGGTCGATCTGCATGGAGAGCAAAGAGTTGAGCAGGTCATACTTGGGACTGATGGCGGAAAATTTTTCCTGGACAAATTTCTTTTTTTCGTCAGGCTGCTGCATGGTATAGGTTCCGGGTTACGGGTTCAGATTTCAGGGTTACCCGGCGTATTATGGTTTTTTGAACCAAGGATCAACTCGGATAGACACGGATTTTTTTATTAATGGCTACCTTGAAAAATTAGATATTTTGGTCAAGGTCAAGGCATGCGTAAAATTTTACCACAGGCATATAGCTGATATTCCGAGGATAAAATTTTATGCATAACGCAGAGATTGGGCAAAATAGCAATTTTTCAAGGTGGCCTGATTTACTTAAAAAACTTCAAAGGCAATGCTGTTTTTTCCGCCTCACCGCGCTGAATAAGCAGGGAAAAAAACTTTTCCAGTGCCTGCTGCTTTGCCGGCCCGAGGTCATATTCCATAGCCCTGAGATAGAGCGAACAGGCTTCACAATCCATGGGAATGCGGCGTGCCACCCGGTCACAGATTTCAGGAAGCTGTTCCAACCCCTTCTCTCGGCAGTCCAGAAAGGCTTGGCGGATTTCCCGGGCCGCTGCAGATTCTGCCAGCAGAAATTCTTCCCGCACGGCACAGACAGCAAAAACAAAGGGCAGTCCGGTTTTCCGGTTCCAGAATTCCGCCAGGTCCAGATGCACAGGATACCTGTTTTCCATCTTCAGCCGCAAGGCCTCATCGCCGATGGCCAGGATTGCCGCAGGTTCCCTGTCGGGTTCCCGGGGACCGAACACCTCGCCGCTTACATAACGTGGCTGAACAGCAAAAAATTCTTCCAGGATAATACGCAGCAGACAGACAGAAGTATCGGACTGGCCGGTCATGAGCACCTGTTTATCGTCTAATTGACCGGGTTCAACGGTGGAAAATAAAAAAACACTGCCCACCGGTCCGGTGGCGGAAATGGAAAGATCAGCCAGGATCCTGTATTTTTCAGGACGCACAGCATATTCGTAAGAGGAGACAAAACCGAGATCAAGCTCATCAGCAGCCAGCATCCGGTTCAGGCTCGAAGGCGGAGCCTCAATCACCTGCCAGTCCGGACGATCTACCTGCTCCTTCCACACCTCGTAGATTGGAGCGGTGTTTATGTAATTGACCATGCCGATACGTGCCATAAAGAGATCCGGAATTAATTAATAACATATAAGGTAACGGTTATATCCAGTGCGGCTGAATCAGACTGCCTGTGTTCACCAGATACTCATATACGGTCTTTGTAGTGTTGAC
>CAZKBZ010000104.1:4033-6288 GCA_964551175.1 uncultured Desulfobulbus sp. | reverse complement strand
ACTGGAGCTTTACCGACTCCCAGAAAGCGGTTACTGCCCGGACAGAGACAGACCCTGCTGCCGCTCTGAACCAGGAGTTCAATTTCCGCATCAGATACATGAACAGCGTGTACACAGAGAGTCTTGTCATCTAAAACACCAAGCTGATGTAAGTACAGCACTGAACCGCTGTTGTCAATTCCGGTGGGTTGAAAAGAACCATCCCAGAATCCCCTACGTTCCAGAAAATCGACAAACTCTCCCCTGCCCCGGCTTATCATGTCCGACTCAGTTTCAGGCTCTGCCACATGGATGGGAAAGACATGGCCTGCAAGGGTGGCTCTTTTTTTTAGCGCTCCAAGGAGATCGGCATGGGTGGAGTATGGCGCATGCGCTGTACAACAATGATGATCAGCCTCTGTCTGCAATGTCTGCAGAGAAGGTTCAACACCGGATGCCCGCAGGCCGAGATACTCTTTAAAACAGAGCAGCTTACCCGGAAAATCCGCGGAAAGCGTGCGGGGCAAAGCTGTATTGGAGATGTCAGCTACAGCAATTACTCCGTCATGATGCTGGTTGGTGAGTGATTCCCGTGCCGCCTCCAGCACAGTTTTATCGTTTAGTCCGGATCGTGCCCGGGCATACAGCATTTTGTCAATCCAGCCGGTAAAGGTTGCCGGTGATGGTTGCCGGGAGAGATGGGCCAGATGCGAGAGTTCCAGATGAGTGTGGGCGTTGACGAGCGCGGGCAGCAGTACCGAATCCGGATGATCAACAACCCTGATATCGGCAAGGTTACTCTTTATATCGCTGAAGCGGCCGACAGCCGTTACCCTGCCCGACCGGACAGCCACTGCGCCATCAGTTATGGGAGCATGGGCAATGGGAAGCACCCAGGGCGCACGATGGAGAACCGTAGACTGCACAACCGTTATGGAGCAGGGGTATAATCCATCAACCGCTGCCTGGGTTCAAAACCGGCATCAGTGACCAGATGCTGGATCTCACGTTCCGACAGACGAAAATGAACACCTGCTGCTGCAACCACATTTTCCTCGATCATGGTGGAACCGAAATCATTGGCACCAAAAAACAGGGATACCTGGGCGATCTTCGGTCCCTGGGTCACCCATGAAGCCTGGATATTGTCAAAATTATCAAGAAAAATACGGCTTAATGCCAGCATGCGCAGGTAGGAAAAACCGGAAGTCTTTTCAATGGGTGTTGCCGCTGCCAGGGCCGTATTGTCGGGTTGAAAGGGCCAGGGGATAAAGGCGGTAAAGCCTCCCGTTCGATCCTGCAGGTCCCGCAGTCGCTGCAGATGTTCCAGCCGTTCCTCCATGGTCTCCACATGACCGAACATCATAGTGGCCGTGGTGCGCATGCCCAAGGTATGGGCCTCTTCCATGACCGCTATCCAGCGGTCAGCAGAACATTTACGCGGAGCCAGCATATCCCGGACCCGGTCAGTCAGTATCTCAGCCCCTCCGCCGGGCATGGAGTCCAAGCCTGCTGACATGAGCCGTTTGAGCACTTCTCTTGTGGGCAGGCCGGATAGGGCCGCAAAATGGCAGATTTCAGGTGGTGAAAAGCCGTGCACATGGATACCGGTTTCTTTCATAAACCGAAGCATGTCTTCATAGAACTCAAGGGGCTTGTCCGGGTGCAACCCGCCCTGCAGCAGAATCTGGGTGCCGCCGAGTTCCTGGGTCTCGCGAATCTTGGCCAGTAGTTCTTCCCTGGTCAGCATGGATCCCTGCGGATCCTCGGGAGCCTTGAAAAAAGCACAGAACTTGCAGGCGGATATACAGATATCCGTGTAGTTGATGTTACGGTCGATTACATAGGTGACCACCGGTTCCGGATGCAACCGTCTGCGGACAGAATCTGCCATAAAACCCAACTGGTAGAGGTCTGCCTCTTTTTCAAGAAAAAGAAACTCCTCACCCGTAATCCGGTCACCGGCCACGACCCGGTCTATTATCTGCTGCATGGTTTTAGAATGTCTCCAGGACCTTGTACAGGGTGTCGCGCTCCACGGGATCGCGTCCCGCCTCCTTGATCAGTTTTATCAGGGTCTTATGACCAAGTGCCTGTTCACTCTCACCCCCTGCCATATGGGTGATGATTTCCTCCTTGACCGTGCCGTCCATGTCGTCGGCCCCAAAGGAAAGTGCAACCTGGGCAAGCTTTGGCCCGATCATGACCCAGTAGGCCTTGATATGCGGAAAGTTATCCAGCATCAGCCTGGCCACGGCAATATTTTTCAGATCATC
>CAZKBZ010000104.1:2027-3933 GCA_964551175.1 uncultured Desulfobulbus sp. | reverse complement strand
CGAAGTGCATCAAGATAGTATGAGTAGGGAAGATCAGGATGAATACCGCCCACCATGTGGATCTCGGTAATCGGTTCATCAAGACGATCACGCACTTTTTGCTTGATATCCTCAATACTCATCTCATAGGCCTGCTCATGACCCTTTTCCTTACCAAAGGCACAGAATTTACACAGGTTGGTGCAGACGTTTGAGTAATTGATATGCTGGTTGTAGATAAAAAATGCCTTGTTGCCGTTTTTACGTTCGCGCACGATATTTGCGAGATAACCGACTGCCAGAATACTGGGGCTTTCAAAAAGTCGCTTACCGTCTGCAAGCGTGAGACGTTCTTCGGCTCTGACCTTGGCCAGGATATCACCAAGACCGGCCTGTTCAATAAATGAATCCATGGGATGTACAAAGGGGAAAGGATAAATAAAAAAGCCCCTTCCAGGAAGGGGCAGGAATATCAAAAAAAAAATCCTTAATCAAGGAAAAATCGTAACTTTTCCCGCCGGCTGGAATGACGCAACCTGTTGAGAGCTTTTTTCTCAATCTGGCGGATACGTTCACGGGAGACATTAAACTGTTTACCGATCTCTTCCAGGGTATACTCAGCCTTTTCACCAATCCCGAAACGAAGCCGAATGATTTTTTCTTCGCGATCAGTCAGGGTGGACAATACATCAGTCACCCGGTTGGCAAGCTCACGGTTCTGCACCGCATCATAGGGGGATTCCGACTCCTGGTTTTCCAGAAAATCACCCAGGGTGGAATCATCATCACCCACCGGGGTTTCCAGGGAAATCGGTTCACGGGAAGCCTCAAGGATTGCCAGGATTTTATCCATGGGCAGATCCGTCATGTTTGAGATTTCCACGGGAGTCGGTTCACGGCCCAGTTCCTTTAACAGCGAATAAAAGGCCTTGAAAAACTGGCTGCGCAACTCCAGAAAATGAACCGGCAGCCGGATTGTCCTGGTCTTATCCAGGATAGCTCTTGTTATGGCCTGCCTGATCCACCAGGAAGCATAGGTAGAAAACTTGTTCCCTTTCTTGTAGTCAAATCGGAAAACCGCCCGCATCAGGCCAAGATTGCCTTCCTGAATCAGGTCGGCCAAGGTCAACCCCTGATGCATATACCGTTTGGCAATGGAAACCACGAGACGAAGGTTTGCCCTGATCATGGCATCCTTGGCAATCTCAATGGAACGGTTGTAGGCTTCCAGCTTGGTGTTGATCTCAAACAGCTCGCGCTTGTCTTCGTACTTATGGGCAGCTATCTTCACACAGTGCCGCATGTAATTGAGCTGCTGCTTTTTGGGTTTCAACGATGGATCGCGACGCTGCCAGAGATCAATGCGCTCAACCAGCATCTTCATCTCCGGGGTACCGGAGGTGTCTTCACGGATGCAGGTGATAATGGCGTTGAAGCCTTCACGGATGGTCCGGGAATACTTTGCCTCTTCTTCAGGCGTCAACAGGTCAAACTGCCCCATCTCCCGGAGATAGGTTGTTGTGGTCTCTTCTGAATCGTGCTCTTCTGAAACAGGAAGGGTGTCGTTTATCTGTTCATCATCGCTTACATTTTTTCCGGTCCACTCTTCACCGGACAGAGTTTTCTTTATTCCCGACTCATCAATGGTCACAATCTCGATATTGTGATCACCCAGGAAATCAAAAATATCTTCAATCGCTCTGGGATCTTTTACTTTATCCGGCAACAACTCATTGAGATGTTGAAAAGTAATACACCCATCGATCTTTCCAGCCTTAAGAAGGTCATCCTTGATACTTGCCAGCACCTGCCTTCTACCCCCAAACATAATATTTCAACGCAAAAAAAGGCGTATTAAACCCAGCTTAGTCAACTTTTTGAATATAATACACATACTGAAAAAAAGCAAACAAAGAGTTTCAAATCC
>CAZKBZ010000104.1:0-1927 GCA_964551175.1 uncultured Desulfobulbus sp. | reverse complement strand
CTTCTGCAGGAGGCATACATTCTGCCATCCGATCTACCACCCTGCGCTTTTTCTGAATATGTTGTTGAATTCGAAAAAGTCAAGGCCTGGAAAGGCGAATTCCTTGCTGCTGCCTGGAGGAGATTTCAGGCCAACGGCAGTCAACACAGCCTTGACCGGTTTATTACAAGTAATCCCTGGGTTGAGGATTACGGCCTGTTTATGGCATTAAAGCAGAAGTATAATCAGAAAGCCTGGTTCCAGTGGCCGGAAAAACTCCGTCGACGTGATCCGGAGGCAATACTGAATATCGCTGGACAGCTGAAACGCGAGATACGTTACTACCAGTTCGAGCAGTATCTTTTTTTCAGCCAGTGGCAGAAACTGCATGCATATGCAAATGAAAAGGGAATTCAGATCATTGGAGATCTTCCCATCTATGTGGGGCTCGACTCAGTGGATGTCTGGGCCAACCAGAAAATCTTTGAACTGGATAACAAAACAGCCAGACCCACCCATGTTGCTGGAGTACCGCCTGATTATTTCAGCAAGACAGGTCAACTCTGGGGCAATCCTCTGTATCGCTGGAACACGAAGAACAGTGATGTCAAAAAACAACTCCATGACTGGTGGGCAGACCGCCTTCAAATGATTTTTTCAACCGTAGATGTCATCCGCATTGACCATTTTCGCGGCTTTGAGTCATACTGGTCAGTACCGGCCAAAGAAAAAACAGCTGTCAACGGCAAATGGCAGAAAGGTCCGGGCATTACTTTTTTTCAGGAAATGGAAAAAAGACTGGGAGCCCTGCCTGTTATAGCAGAGGATCTCGGTCTGATAACCCCTGCCGTGGAAAAACTACGTGATAACCTTGGGTTTCCCGGTATGAAAATACTTCTCTTTGCCTTTGACGGAAATCCGAAAAATGAATATCTTCCCTATAATTACAGTAAAAAATGTGTCGTTTATACCGGTACTCACGACAATGATACGGCAGTTGGCTGGTACCTGAGCCCCGAGGTCTCTCCAGATACTAAAAAACAGGCAAAACGGTTTGCCAACCGTACTGATAATGAAGCATCAACCTTTCATCGTGATATGATCTACCTTGCCCACTCTTCCCCTGCCTGCCTCTGTGTCCTGCCCATGCAGGATGTTCTGGGCTTTGGCAATGACTGCCGGATGAACACCCCCGGCACAACAGAAAACAACTGGCAATGGCGCTGCGCCGGACGCTTTATTACCGACGACCTGGCTGAGCAGCTTTTTGAAAGTACGCGTCTTTTCGGCAGATTGCCGGTTACTGACAAAGAAGACAGGAAACAATGAAGATTTTACTGTTACTGGGCAGTCCGAGAAAGAACGGGAATACGGAACTCCTGCTGAAAAATATCATTCAGGGAATAGAGCAGGTCCATGGCAGCTGGGAGTTGATCAGGCTGCCGGGGCTGGACATACATCCCTGTATCGGCTGCGGGACCTGTGAAAAAGCGGGAATCTGTGTTTTCAAAGACGACATGCAGGAGTTATATGAAAAAATCAGCCGGGCTGACCGGATAATTATCGGCTCGCCCATTTATTTTTACAATGTAACAGCCCAGACCAAACTGTTCATTGATCGATGCCAGGCACTGTGGAGCAGAAAGTATGTGCTCAAGCAACCCGTAGGCGACAATTCTGACCGACGCGGTTATCTGGTCAGCGTATCAGCCACCAGAGGAGATCGAATCTTTGAAGGGGCAAAATTAACAGCACAATACGTGTTTGACGCCATGAACTGTTCTTATGCAGGTGATCTGCTGGTTCGGGGTATGGATAAACAGGGAATCATTTCAAAAAATCCGGACGAACTGCAGCGGGCAATCAATTTCGGCATGAATCTCGCCGAATCTTAACTTTTTATGTCCAGTCCAATAATGCGTCTTGACAAAGAAGATCATAAATTTTA
>CAZKBZ010000103.1:0-9082 GCA_964551175.1 uncultured Desulfobulbus sp. | reverse complement strand
TACTGTTTGTTACCAACTACGTAACATAAGACGATATTATTTGAATTTTTCTGCTGTCTGGACCAGCTGCAGCAGCTCATCGGGTTGCCCGAGAACAAAATCACCTATGCCTGTCGAACTGAATCCCCAGGTGACAAATGCCCCTGGAATTTCAGCCCGTCTGGCCGCCTCCATGTCCTTTGAGTTATCACCGACCATAACGGCAAAATCCCGTTCCGGCTCAAACCCGTAATCAGCCAGAATCCGATGCACCATTTCCGGGTGTGGCTTGGACTTACTGACATCCTCACTGCCGATAATGTGATCAAAATATTTCACCACCCCTAGGTGGGTCAGCATCCTGCCGGCAAAAACAGCAGGTGCATTGGTTGCTACACTGAGGTGAACGCCTGTACCGGTAAGGCTGTCCAGAATTCGACCAATTCCATCGTAGAGGCGGGGTGTCTGCACGCATTGCTCGTGGTAGTGAGCCTCGAACATGACCTTGGCCTCCGGTTCATAGGTTTCCTTTTCATAAAAGAGCAGGGCAAGGTTACGCTGGTCCCGGTTGATGGCCTCAATCACAAAGCTGGTGGTCAGGGGACCGAGACCATACACCCTCTTACGAACATGATTGACCGAGGCTGTAATATCACGACCGGAATCGATCAGGGTGCCGTCCATATCAAAAATTACGATCTTCATGTCAACTGTTGTCCATCTGATCTTCATTTGTTGCCGAAATCGTGCTCTCTGTTTGACTATTCCCGTGCAGGATAACGGATTCAGCCCGAAAAACAAACTGAACTATACCAATTCATCCTGTTCCTGATGACAACAGAACGTGGGATAGGGTACATTACAGCAAATGTAACTGCTCAATGGTTTTGCGAGCTTCTGTGTTTTACCGTTTGAGTAGTTACCTGCAACCTTTTGTTATTAACCTATGGAGAACAAAATGACTGTTGACTGGGCATACCTGCGCAAGGGCTGAAAATCCTGCTCCAGGGCACAGGTTGTGTTTGAGGACAAGGGAATCGAAATCAGCGAGGCTGTAGAGGCCCGAAAACAAAAGATTGAAGGCGATGACGCCTGGGCGATCCTCGGATCAGCCAGAGAGCTGATAGTGGGGCGGGGGAAGAAATTCCAGATTTTTGACCCAAAAAAAGACAGCAAAGAGGACATCCTCAAAGTCTGCCTGGGTCGAACCGGTAACCTGCGGGCACCGACCCTGAAAATCGGTGACCGGGTTGTTGTCGGCTTTAATGATGATATGTACGAACAGTTTGTAGGCTGACAGTGAACCGCAGGTTTACAGAACACCTGCAGAAGGTGCTGCTCCTGAAGGAAAAACAGGGGCTGTCGAGAAAGGTACTGCCGGTTCAGGCCTTGGATCAAGGTCGAATCCAGGTTGCGGGAAAAAGCTATCTGAACCTTGCCTCCAATGATTATTTAGGGCTTGCCGGCAACCGGAAGCTGGTTGAGAAATTCTACTCCTCCTGTACACCTGATACCTGCCTGGAGCTCTATGGGCCGGGCAGTGGTGCCTCCCGCCTGATGACCGGCAATCATACAGGCTACCGGCAGTTGGAAGAGAATCTGGCAAAGCTCTATGGTGCAGACAAGATCCTGGTCTTCAACTCCGGCTACCATATCAACATAGGGTTGCTGCCGGCTTTGGCCCAAAAGGATGACCTTATCCTGGCAGACAAACTCTGCCATGCCAGCCTGATCGACGGTATGCGGCTCAGCCGGGCCAGGGTTATCCGTTATCCGCATCTTGATTACGACCGAATAGAAGCATTACTTAATGAAAACCATACCAAACATGAGACTATTTTCCTGGTCACGGAATCCATTTTTTCCATGGATGGAGACTGTGCGGATCTTAACATCATGATTCGCCTTAAAGAACAGTATGGCGCTGTTCTTTACGTGGATGAGGCGCACGCGGTCGGGGTGCGGGGACAACGCGGCCTTGGACTTGCTGAGGAACAGGATGTTTTGGACCGGGTTGACCTGCTGGTGGGAACATTCGGCAAGGCCTGGGGTGGACAGGGTGCATTTGTTGCCTGTTGCGAAACGGTTTATGACTATCTGGTCAATACGGCCCGTTCCCTGATCTTTACCACCGGACTGCCACCGGTGAACATTCACTGGCTCAACTTCATCCTGCCCGAAATACAGGAAATGGCTGCTGAACGAAAACAGCTGCTTCGGCTTGGCAACGGGTTACGCTGCGCATTGCAGGAGCAGGGACTGGCCACGGCCGGGGAGACTCAGATTGTTCCGGTCATGATCGGGGATTCGGCAAAGGCCGTTGACGTTGCCAACCGGTCGCGGCAGCACGGGTTCTGGGTCAATGCGGTCCGCCCACCCACTGTACCGCCCGGTACTTCCCGACTACGTCTCTCTGTCACCGCTGCAATGAATGAACAGCAGCTTGAACCCCTGCCGCGGCTTATTGCCGAAGCTCTGAACTGATTTATGCTGATCCACTGGCTGAACCGGGAAAACAACCCGGACTGTATCCTGTTCATGGCCGGCTGGGGCATGGACCCGGAGCCGTTTCAGGTTCTGGCTGCCGGACCGGTGGACCTGGTCATGGTCTATGATTACCGCAGCCTGGAATCATTTTACCTCGCCGGTCTGCTGGCTGATCTCAAACAATACAACACGCACCTGCTGGCATGGTCCATGGGGGTCTGGGTGGCAGGCGGTCTGCTGGCTGATTTTTCATTCAGCTCTACAACAGCCATCGGCGGTACCTGCACACCGATTGACGACAGATCCGGTATTCCCTGCAAACTGTTTGAGGAGATGATGACGGATCTCTCCCCCCAGGTCCTGACTGATTTCTACACAGCCATGTTTGACAACCCGGATCAGGCTGACAGGTTCCTGAACCACCAGCCGAATCGGCCTTTACAGGAACTCAGGGAAGAACTGATCACACTGCACAGCGCCTGCCAAATCAGGCCGAAGGTTCCGGATATTTTTGACCATCATACAGTCACCAGCCGGGATCGGATCTTTCCTCCCCGCAACCAGATCAGGGCCTGGGGCCGGAATAACTGTGAATCCGCCGCCCTGCCCCACTTCCCCTTTTATCACAGCTTGAGCCTGGCCGAGCTGTCGGGAGTTGTACAGACATGAATCTGACAACCGTCATGTTTCCCAACAGAACGGATTACTGTGGTTATCAACACAATGATTGATAAGCGCCGGATTCAGCATGCCTTTCTGCGAGCTGCAGACAGCTATGACGACCAGGCAATGATCCAGCACCGGGTGGCGGATCGCCTGCTTGGAATGCTGGACCGCTGCGCTGGACAAAAAATACACAGGGTCCTTGAAATCGGCTGCTGCACAGGGCTGCTTACCCGCAAGCTCACTGCGCAGTACAGCGAAATTTATGAACTGACCCTCAATGACCTGGTAGAGAGTTTTGCCGTTCAGGCTGGCAATCAGACAGGTATTCCGGCCATCCGCTTTCTGGCGGGAGACATTGAAACCATATCCCTGTCCGGTCCCTATGATCTGGTCATCTCCTCTTCAACCTTTCACTGGCTCCATGATCTTGACGGACTCTTGAAAAAACTGGCAAACAGCATGGAGACAGGGGCTGTCCTGGCCTTTTCCATGTATGGACCGGACAACCTGCTGGAAATCAGGCAGCTGACCGGTATCGGCCTGAATTACTTTCCTCTGCAGGAGGTGCAGGCCATGGTCAGCAAACATTTCACCCTTGACCAGGGCGATCAGCAGCGGGAAATCTTCCACTTTGCCACTCCCCTTGAGGTCCTCTCTCATCTCCGCCGGACCGGCGTAACCGGTGTCAGCACCAAGCCATGGACCCAGCGTCGTCTGCAGCGCTTTATCAACGAGTACTGTGAACAATTCAGTGATCATCAGGGCGTTCGGCTGACCTATCATCCCCTTTACATAACAGCCCATCGCTGATAATACAGGATCCCTTCCCATGAAGAATACGAATAGAAAACCCATTGTTATCTGCGGCATCGATACCGGGATCGGCAAGTCCATAGTCACCGGACAGCTTGCACGATACCTGCTTGAGCGGGGCAAAGTGGTCATCACCCAGAAGCTGGTCCAGACCGGATGCAGTGGACAACCGGAAGATATTCTCCTGCATCGCAGGCTCATGGGTGCCGACTGGCATCCACTGGATGAGCAGAAACTGACCTGTCCCTACTGTTTTCCCTTTCCCGCCTCACCGCATCTGGCAGCAAAGCTGGCCGGAACGGAGATTGATCCGGCTGAACTCGACCGGACAACGGAAATCCTGGCCGGTCAGGTTGATCAGCTGATCATCGAAGGGGCCGGCGGATTGCTGGTTCCGTTGACCAGCACCCTGCTGCTGTTGGATTATCTGTCAGCTCGCTCTTACCCGGTTATTCTGGTCACCTCACCCCGCCTTGGCTCCATCAACCACACCCTGCTCTGCCTGGAAGCGATCAAACACCGAAATATGCAACTGTCAGGCCTGGTCTACAACCTGCACGGCAGCCATCCCAAAGAAATTGTCACCGACTCCCTGAAAATGTTCAAACAGTCACTCAGCCGATACGGTTTTCCGCAAAACATTGTCATCCTGCCTGATATGAAGGAAAGCTGTGCCAGCAACTGGAACATCCTGCTGGGTTGAGGCGTTTATTTTCACTGATCAGATATCAATTGTTAGCCCGAACTGATGTATTGTCTCGTCGTACCTACGGATTTCAGGAACCTCAATCAATCCTTTTCAGGATATAAATGATACCATCCGACAAAAACATCTTCCAGGAAATACCACAATGAAGTATAGACGAAATATACTGACTCAATTTTACCAAGGTATATCCCATGCAAAAAAGAACCGTAATTCTACTGACAGGACTGCTGACCTTTGGCTGGACGATCGGAACAATTCATGCCAGGCCAAGTAAACGGTATGATGAAGGTACCCAGATGTGCCGATTTATTGCCAAAGGCAACCTGGACTGGCAAAGTGAAGCATGGGGAACCGGGGGCATTAAATTTCGCGAGGTATGCAAAAGCTGCCATACCAGAGATAACGACAAAGGTGCTCCATTTCTGCATGCGGAATCAATCTCACCTGAAGGATGGAACAAAGTTTTCAGCAAACGCAGGAAAAAATGCGCCCGTGACGGCTCCTGGGATGTGTTGAGCAAAGAGGAACTGCTGCTGGTCAATGACTACCTGTATCGTAATGGCAGCGATACTTACGATCCCAACGACGCTGACTCCTGCGGCTGATGATCCCTGCTCTCCCGGTCGGGAGAACATTTTGACACCGCGCCAAATCTACAAGAAAAAATATAGGTTTTTTCAGTTACCTTTCATGCTCTGCCAGGCCGGCAAGCTGTTGATCGTGCAGTCTGCCCAGTACGGCCAGAGCTGTAACAGCGCCGATCAGGGCCAGGAGCATATCAGACTGGGTATCCCAGACATACCCCTGGGTGCCGAGGAAAGCATCGGCAGCCGTTGTAGAGGCTATGGCGACCCACCATTCAATCAGTTCGTAAAAGGCGGATAAGGCGAGGCAGAAACAGACAATGAAAAAATTTCGCCAACCGCGACCATTGACAACTTTTTTCCGGATCATGATCTCGCGGGCTATCATGGCCGGCACAAACCCCTGCGCAAAATGACCAAGCTTGTCAAAGTTGTTGCGCTGGCCACCCACTGCATCCCGGATCCAGTTAAAAAGAGGTACCTCCGCATAGGTGTAGTGACCACCCACCATGAGGATAACACAGTGGATCAGAATCAACAGATAGATCAACGGTGTCAGGGGAAAGGAACGCCTGGTCAGCAGAAGAACCGCTCCACCGGCCAGGGCGGGAGCCACCTCCAGAAACCAGGTCAGTTGATCTTTGGGATGGACTCCTGACCAGAAGAGCACAGCGATATAGATACCAATCCATAGCCACTTCATACTACCATCCTCCTCCACCTCCACCCCCGGAAGATCCTCCGCCACCACTGAATCCACCGCCACCACCACCTGCGCTTGAGCTGAATCCGGACACAGCTGTTGACCAGGTTCCACTGACTCCGCCGCCTCCGAACAGACCACCTCCACCGGTAAACCCACCGGAGCCGGCTGCGCCGGAGGTAGCAGTCGTCCCTGTCCAGTGATTTGTGGCCGGACCATACCGCTTAAACCACACATCCACAGACGGACCCAGACCAAAAGCCAGCAGGTAGGGAAACCAGTCGTCCTCAATATCCGGTTTTTTCCTTGTCAGCTCCTGCTTGAAATAATTACGGGCCGCTCCCAGACGCTGCCTGAGCAGGACTCCTTCCATTGAATCCTTTGTTTTTGCCAGGTTGAGGATATTGTTGATAATAGCCAGGCAGAAAAAGAAAAGAGACAAAAGCAGAAGCGGGCTGCCGAATGCCGGTTGCAGCAGGTAAAAGGAAAAGACAGATACGTTCAAGAGCAGAAAGGTCTGAAACAGGATGAGACGTCCATATAATCTGTCAACTTTATTTCGGTAATTGACGGCCTGAACTACTGTAATGATGTAGAGAACAAGCTGGACCGCCAGCATGATTGGTCCTGCAGGATTCTCACTTAAATGGATAAACACGTTGGCAAAAAAAAGGAAAAAACCGGTTACAGCCAGCAGGGTAGATGGTGCCCAGCGGTATTCCGGAGCTTTCTCCCTGGATCCGGTTAACTGATCCATCCGTTTCTTCAACGGTGCTTTTATCCGTTCCACAGGATTAAACCTCTCTCCGGTGTGAGTGGTTGACTGATAATAATCCCGTATTGTTTTCGTGTCTGTTTCATCGCCTGCAATAAAGAGTTCACTCACCAGTTTCCGTTCATATCCATTGAACTCAGAACGAGGAATCAGCAGTTTCAGATGGAGAATGGCCGATCCCGGCAGACCGCTGATTGTTATCCCGAAAAAATGGTAGCTCTTTTTTTCAATATAACTCTCAATCTTTCCCTCCACCACCAGCCTGGCCAGCACAGCTGCCACCTCTGAGGCGTCGGTGAATTTGTCCCAGTTTGCACCGACCTCCTCCGGCAGCAGGGAAAACACGTAGGTTTCCAGCCAGGAACGGTTGATCTGCTCAGGGGGCGGCAACGGCTTGAAGCGATGCAGTTTTTTTTCGTGCAGGAAAAAAGATCGTAACCGTATCAGCAGAAACAGCCAGGTGCACAACAGCAGCAGGTAGCGCAGCCAGGTCGGGGAGCTTCCCAGAGACGGAAACTGTGTCGGCCTCCGGGAAGCAATGCGTTGAACAGCTGCTGAACCGGTCCGACCTGCCTGGATCATGGAAGAGTCATTGCCTGTATACTGCAGTTCAGTGGTCAGAACCACCCCCTGTCCCGGTGGAATATTCTGCTGCTCATGATGGCGGGGAACAGGAACAAGCCCCTGCCAGACCGGGTCAAGTTCAAGATCCAGGCTGAACCTGTTAATAGGACCTGACCTGTCCGGAAAACTAAAGTCATGGTTGAGCAGGTAGGTATCACCCTGTTTCTGCAGGATACCGCTCAAAGTGTATTCCAGGATATAGGGTATGGCTCTATTGCTGAACGGAGGATCTGTCGGCAGCCGGCTGCGCCAGCGCAGCACGTTGTCCCCTGCCCAGTCGTAATGATCCACCCTGGTCAGGTTGCCTCTTACCAGTGGAATTCTATTACCGGCTGCATCAATCCTGTAAAGCCCGCCCAGATGCAGCTTCTGTCCGGAACGGACCAGAAACCGTCGCTCCCCACCATTCCAGGCGCCGTTGAACACCATGGTCTGCAGCTCGCTGACATGGAGGATACCGAATCTGTCAAGCCTGGCCCGTACCTGCATGTCCTGCCAGTAGAGGGTACGCGCCTGGAGTATTTCAGTATTACCGGTAACCAGTACAACAGCAATACAGATGACAAGAAAAAACCGTTTCATTACCTCTCCATCATCAAAGAACCTGTTGACAACTTCTCTATCATGAGGATATCGCAGGAGTTTAACGAAAAACAGTTTTTTTTCTTGCACTGAATGCTTTTTATAGTTATTAATAATCATTATTTTACTTAAACCCATCACGGAGGATCAGATATGTGCCTTGAAGTACGCAAAACCTGCAAGTGCGGCAGCAACACTGCCCAGTTTCACATGCGTGACAATATAATGAGCCAGGAAGTATTAAATGAACTTTACTGCCCGGAATGCTCGTCAGATGTTGAGCTGGACCCGGAATCCATGCTGCTGGATAACGGCTGGATCATAGAATATGATATGGATCTGGCAAAATTTATGGCGGTTTCCAAGCTTATGGTGGATCCGGATTCCGTCAGACCCGGTTTTGTTTTTGATGGTGGTTATGCCTGCTGGCTGGAAATGTATCCCGGTGAACAGCTGGATATGATGGATGAACGAAAGGAAATTCTTGCCCTGCAGAAAGAAGATCCCAGCCGTTATCTGAAAGAAATTTCAGCCTGGAACATTAACCGTATCGAAAGGCTTAAAGCCGAAGGGTGGCGAAAAGCTCAGGCAGCGTGATCAGGACATGCTGAGCAGAAAGCCATTCTATTCATCTGTGTAATTTTTTCTTCCTCTCTGCTTTTTAAGCCGGCTGCGGTGTCTTTTCGCCTGCAGCCGGCGTTTTTTTGCAGCCCGGGATGGTCTGGTCTTGCGCCTGGTCTTCTCCACATGCAGGGCATCACGCAGCAGGGAGCTAAAACGACTGACAACATCATCCCTGTTGGCATTCTGGCTGCGCCGGCGATCAGCGTCAAGACGCAGTACGCCCTGTTTATTGATCCGTCCCGCCAGCCGCTGGCTGATCAACTGCTTCTGATCCGGAGTCAGGCTTTCTGACGCTGCAATATCAAACCAGAGCGTTACCCGGGAACAGACCTTGTTGACATGCTGGCCGCCTTTTCCACTGCTGCGTGAAAAGGTAAAGGAAAGCTCGCTAAGGGGGATACGGACTGAAGGAGTTATGCTGCAGTGTTCCTGATACTTCATTATTCTCATCTCCCCGCCGGCACTGAAGTGAACAATAAAAAACTTTTCATAAATATTCAGCGACCTGTCATAGTACTCCATAGATCTGAAAATAA
>CAZKBZ010000102.1:2881-9447 GCA_964551175.1 uncultured Desulfobulbus sp. | reverse complement strand
AGGTTAAGAGTTTGACAGGTTGGAAGCAATCCTTGCCGACAAGACCGCAGCACCCGGGAAAATGAATGTTTTACAGTAATCTTATATATTTTCTGGCGGTAATTTTTATTTTCTCCACCTCAACCACCCCTCAGGCTCCCTGGCTGCCTCCATACCTTGGCCTGCCGCTGTTTGCATTGATACTCTTTTTCTTTTATCGCATTGCCGGCAACTGGTATTGCCGTGCCCTGCATGGGGGGTCGCGGACATATTTTTCTGTAGAAAAAAAGCTTTCCATACTGGCTGTTGTTCTGTTCACAACGTCTGTTTTTCTTTTTGACCTTAAATATTACCTGAAACCTTTCTCCCTGGGGGGAACTCTGCCGGTTCTTGAAAACCTGGCAGGTCTGGCGGTATTTTTTCTCTTCCTCTCACTCATGTGGCTGCAGGCACGTCCGGCCTATCAGCTTCTGTTTCATCGCTCCTATACTGCTCCTGGTTTTGTGCTTTCCAATATCAAGGCCAACCTGCCCATTGTTCTCCCCTGGCTGGCATTGTCCCTGGTGTTTGACCTGTTAACCATACTGCCGTTTCCCCGTTTTCAGGGGCTGCTGACTTCGCCCTGGGGTGATCTGATTCTTTTTCTGGTTTTTGTTGTCTTCCTGGTCCTTTTTTTCCCTCCACTGGTGCGCAGGTTGTGGAACTGCAGACCTATGGAGCCGGGGCCGTTACGTACGGAGATTGAACAGTTCTGCCATAGTCAGAATTTTTCCTCTGAGATCCTGTACTGGCCGCTTTTTGAAGGGCAGGTGCTTACTGCCGGTATCATGGGAATTATCCCTAAATTCAGGTACCTGCTGCTGACAAAATCTTTGCTATCCGTGCTGGATAAGGACGAGTTGGAATCGGTTCTGGCCCATGAGATCGGGCATGTTAAAAATTATCATCTCCTTCTCTATGTATTGCTCTTTCTCGGTTTCAGCCTGCTGGCCGGAGCCATGGCCGAACCTTTGCCCTACCTCTTTCTCGGTGCTGACTGGTTTTACCGGCTGCTGTCCTGGTTTCATGTGTCGCCTGATTCCCTGCTGGCATTTCTGGGAGCAGTTCCCCTGCTTATTCTGATGGTCATTTATTTTCGTTTTTTATTCGGTTATTTCATCAGAAATTTTGAGCGCCAGGCGGATCTTTACGTGTTCAAGGCGCAGGGACACAGTCTGCCGTTGATTCGGTCTTTTGAAAAGATTGCCGCCATGAGCGGAAATATCCGCGACCAGAAAAGCTGGCATCATTTCGGCATTGGTGAACGAATTGATTTTCTAGAAAAATGTGAGCAGGATCCCGCAAATATCAAGCGTCATAACCGCAAGGTGTACCTGAGTCTTGCAGCCTACTTTGTCCTGATCGCTCTTTTCAGCTGGTCATTGCACCGCATTGACATGGAGCAACTGGCAGACGGGTACGAGCTGCGGTACAGTCAGGCTGTCCTGGAGCAGAAGCTGGAGAAAGAACCCGGGAACAGTCTCTGGCTGCAGCTGCTTGGTGATCTGATGCAGGACAACAAGATGGAGAAAAAGGCCATTGAGGCCTATGAAAAGGCACTCAAACTCTCTCCCATGAAACCGGACCTGGCAAACAATATGGCCTGGCTGCTGCTGACGGCAAAGGACAAATCGCTGCGAGATCCTGTCAGAGCACTGGATCTGGCCCAGATAGCATCGGCACTTTCTGAGCAGGGACACATACTTGATACCCTGGCCACTGCCCTGTGGGCCAACGGACAGGTGGAAGAGGCTGTTCTTACCGAGATGAAAGCGGCTCGGATGGATCCGGAGCATCTGCACTATTATCAGGCCCAGGCATTCAAGTTCAAGACTGAGACATGGGAAGACAATTGATTACGAATAGTTATAAAGGCCACCTTGCCAAATTGCTGTTTTGACCGATTTCTGTGTCACAGCGAAAAATAAAATGCTCACATATGCCTAATATGCTGCGCTTTTATTTTCCTCTGTTCCTTGAACTCGAACAAAACATCTAATTTTTCAAGGTACCCTAAAGAAAATCGAATAGTCACAATTCAAGTGACAGATTTCGATAAGTTGACAGGGGAGATGAATCAAGAGGTGATCCAGAATGGAAAAATTGAGATCAGGTCTGCGTAAGGTTTTCACCTTTCCGGCCGCTCATCTCATCTATGTCATTCCTGCTGTCATCCTTGCAGCTCTGGTCTGTGGTCGCTATATAGATACCTCTCCCCTGAAAAGTCTGATTCTGCCGGTGGCGATGCTGACCATCTTCCCGGCCATGATCGGGTTTCAGCCCCGGGAACTGATTCGGTTTACCGAGATGCGGCTTATGACCTTCAATCTGTTCATTAATTTTCTGATCATGCCTCTGATTGGACTTCTTATCGGCAGTCTGCTGCTGGCACCCTGGCCGGAATTGCGTACAGGCCTGCTTATTATCAGTGTGATCCCGGGCGGCAACATGGTGGTGGCATTTACCATGCTCTTTGAGGGAAATGTACAGGCGTCACTGAAGCTCAGTGCCACCAACCTGATCCTAGGCTCTCTGCTGGCGCCGCTCTACCTGTATATGCTTGCAGGCAAGCTCGTGGAAATAGATGTTTTTCATGTTGGTAAAACCATTGGACTGGTGGTTTTCCTGCCGCTCTGCATGGGAGTAATTACCTATAACCTGCTGCTGAAACGATACACTCTAGAAGAGTTCAAAACCAATATCAAACCGCTGCTGCCCGCCTGCAGTGTCTGGGGTCTGCTCTACCTGATCTTTACCAGTGTGAGCATGAAGGCCGGAATGATCTTCAGCTATCCCGAACTGATAATCCAGGCCCTGACCGGCCTGTTCCTGTGGTATTGCATCATACTTGCACTCTGTACGGTATTAGGACGTCTCTTTTTTAATCATCAAGATGCAATGAGCCTGCTGCTTAACGTCGAACTGCGCAATCTCCCCATCTCCATTGGCCTTGCCGTTACCGCCTTCACGTCGCAGACAGCCATGATGGTGGCCCTGGCCTTTCTCTTTCAGCAGCAGTTTGTCATCTGGTTCTGGAAGCTTGACAAGCGGTTCCGATTGCTGGGACCGTAGTTTGCAGTCAGCAGCATGGAGATTATAAAGAATTATCGCAGGCACTGTCCTGTAACTCAATCCTTGACTTGTACGGGGTGCTTGAGTACAGTATTTTTGTTTTCAGGTGTCCGAATATTCGGATGAAAAGGGAACCCGGTTACAATCCGGGACGGGCCCGCCGCTGTAACCGGGGACGATTCCTGCACATGGCCACTGTCGGTTGAGCCGATGGGAAGGCGCAGGAGGAGAAAGATCCGGGAGTCAGAAGACCTGCCTGAAAAACAGTTCCGCGGTCCTGGCAGGGGAGCGGACAATTTGCACATCTGGGATAAAGAAGGGACATCCTGGATCAATTTTTAATTGGTCCGGGATTTTTTGTTTCCGGACCGCGAAAAAGGAGGTTTTCATGAAGAGGAAAACGGTTTTTTTTGCGGTGGTTTTGCTGTGTATGTTTCTGGTGCAGACCGTTCAGACCGTCGCGGCAGAGGAGCACAAGGTGGAGCATAAGAATGCAATTGTTCTGGCGATGTTCGGCACCACGGTGGAGCCGGCTCTGAAGGGGCTCTTGAACATCAAGGACAAGATTGAAAAAAGTTATCCGAATACGCCTGTCAAAATAGCTTTCACCTCCAATATCATTCGGAAAATCTGGCAGAAGCGGGCGGCAGATCCGGCATATGCCAAAGAGCATCCCGATGTCTCCTCGGAAATCCTGCATGCCCAGGGACCGCTGGCAACCATTGCCAACCTGCAGGATGCCGGTTATGATTCCATCGTGGTCCAGACCACCCATATTGCACCTGCTGAAGAATTTCTTGACCTCAGTGCCTATGTTGAGGCCCTGGCTTCCATCGATACCATAAAAACCAAGTTCAAACCGTTTCATAAGTTGGTTATCGGTCGTCCCATGCTTGGCACCTTTGGTGTGACGCATCCCTATGATGAAGATATCAAGACCGCTGTGCAGGCCATGAAAACCGATATTGAACGGGCAAAAAAAGAGGGTGCAGCTCTGGTCTACATGGGGCATGGCAATGATTATTTTCCCTCGGGAGGTTCCTACCTGCAGTTTGAGTATGAGATGAATCAGGCCTATCCAGACGTTCGGACTATTGTCGGTACTGTGGAAGGTTACCCGGGACTTGACCAGGTTGTTGAACAGCTGAAACATGCCGGTATTAAAAAAGTTTCAATCCAGCCTTTCATGATCGTGGCGGGAGATCATGCCATGAATGATATGGCCGGCCCTGAAGAGGATTCCTGGAAATCCGTTCTGGTCAAAGAGGGAATTGATGTGACCCCTTATCTGCACGGTATGGGTGAAAATGATAAAATTGCTGAAATTTATGTTCAGCATGCTGCTGATGCTGCCAAAGATGCAGGCATTGTCCTGAAGTAAATGGCTGCACGGCCGGGATTTTCTGCTGCCACAGGTAGTATTCTGCTGGTTCTGCTGCTCACCGGCATGGTGCTGTCGGCAACCATGGGCTATATGAAGGTCCCGGCCGCTGATGTGCTTCAGGTAATCGTGCAACGTCTGTCCGGAACCGATACCGGCCTTGATCCGGTGACCACGGCCGTGGTGGCGGATGTACGTCTGCCGCGAATCCTGGCAGCGGTATTGGTTGGTGGAGTGCTGGCAGTCTGCGGCACCGTGTTCCAGGCTATTTTACTCAATCCCCTGGCAGACCCCTATACCCTTGGTATTTCTTCGGGCGCCGCCTTTGGGGCCTCGCTGGTCATTGTACTCCAGGTGTTCGGTCTGGCCCTGCCATCCGGACTCTCCATCCCCCTGTTTGCCTTTCTCGGCAGCCTGGGAACCCTGTTCGGCGTGCTTGCCCTTGCCTCGGGGGACCGGCGTCTTTCCTCCACCAGTCTGATCCTGTCCGGTGTTATTGTGGCGGCGATTCTGTCGGCGGCAATCGGGTTTTTAAAATTCCTGGCAGACGAGCAGGTTGGCATTATCATCTTCTGGCTCATGGGTTCCCTGTCCGGAGTTTCCTGGCAAAATATCCTTGTCCTTACCCCGGTTGCCCTGACAGGGCTTGCAGTCTGCCTGCTTTACAGCCGCGATCTCAATATCATGGCCACCGGTGAACGGGCCGCAGCCACTCTGGGTGTCAATACGGTGCGGCTTCGCTGGATTCTTCTTATTGTCTGCTCCCTGATGACGGCAATCTGTGTATCGGTTTCCGGGATCATCGGTTTTGTCGGACTGATAGTGCCCCATCTCCTGCGGCATCTGATCGGTCCGGACAACCGCTGGCTTATCGGTCTGTCATTTCTGGGCGGCGGCCTGCTGCTGCTCTTTGCCGATACCCTGACCCGGGCGGTCCTGCCCTCGGAAGTCCCCATCGGTGTGTTGACGGCCCTGATCGGCGGTCCTTTTTTCTGCATAATCTTTAAAAAACGGCAGCAGGATGGCACGGCAGGACTGTGAAAATGACATGCTCTGGCAGCTGAAACAAGTCTGCTTTGGTTACGGTGAACGGGTCGTGCTGCGGGATATCGATCTTTCCCTGGTCAGAGGGCGGTATTACGGGGTTCTGGGACCCAACGGCAGCGGAAAAACCACTCTGATGGATCTTCTCTGCGGCCTGCTTGAGCCGGACCGGGGGTCAGTGGAGTTATGCGGCCGTTCCCTGGCCCGCTGGCAGCCGAAACAGCTTGCCCGCAAGGTGGCCCTGGTGCCGCAGGATTTCGTTGTCCGTTTTGGTTTTACGGTGCGTGAAGTGGTGGAAATGGGTCGCCATCCTCACCTGGGACGATTTGCAGCCCTGTCCGAGCACGACCATGTTCTGGTGGATGCGGTCATGGAGGAACTGGGTATAGCGGCTCTTGTGGACCGTCCGGTTACCCGGCTCTCGGGCGGAGAAAAACAGCGGGTGGCCGTTGCCCGTGCCCTGGTTCAGGATCCGGAGGTTCTGCTGCTGGACGAGGCTACCTCCAACCTGGATATCTTTCATTCTCTGTCCATCCTTGGCACCATCGGCCGCCGGGTACGTGACAAGGGGTTGACTGTAGTTGCGGCCCTGCATGATCTTAATCTTGCCGGTTTTTTCTGTGATCAACTGATTTTTTTAAAACAGGGTGAAATCCTTTACCAGGGAGAGATGACCACGGTGCTGCAGGCAAAGGTCATCCGTGAGGTGTACGGCGTGGATGCTCGTGTGCGGCAGGATGTTTTTTCCGGATCCAGGCAGGTGAGTTACCGGGTTCCGGATAATGGTGTTTCGAGTTAGGAGTACCCTGAAAAATATGAAGGCTTATATCCTGCTGCTTGTTCTGTTGTTATCGTTTGCCGGTTCTGCTGCAGCCGTTCCGATTATTGACAGTGACGGTCGGGTTGTGGTCGTTGAAAAACCCTTTGTACGCATTCTTTCGCTCTATCCCGCCCATACCCGCAACCTGATTGATATGGGTGCAGGTGATCTGATAATCGGTGTGGGGCGCAGTGATAAACAACTGCCCGGCCTGCCCACGGTCAGCTTTCG
>CAZKBZ010000102.1:0-2781 GCA_964551175.1 uncultured Desulfobulbus sp. | reverse complement strand
ACCGTGGAAATGATTACAGGGGAACCCGGATTTCAGGTGATCAAAGCTGTTAAGAATAATCAGGTTTTTCTGGTGGATGAAAAGCTGGTTTCGCGGCCGACCCTCGGACTTCTTGATGGAATTACAACAGTGTATGATATTCTCTATCCTCTGCTGAATCGGGAAGGAACAGATGTCAGATAGTCCTCCTGCCGTGATTATCGCAGGAACCAGCAGTGGTTGCGGTAAAACGACCGTTACCCTCGGCATCATGGCAGCCCTGTGTAAACGCGGTGTTGAGGTGCAGCCCTTTAAATGCGGCCCGGATTTTATTGATCCCACTCTGCACCGGCTGGTCACGGGAAAGGTATCCAGAAATCTGGACGTACGCATGTGCGGGGCCGACTATGTGCAGCAACTGTTTGCCCGTCATGCACCGGTGGAAGGAATCTCCATTGTTGAAGGCGTGATGGGGCTCTTTGACGGTGCCAATGGCTCGGCTGCCCGACTGGCAACCCTGCTTGAAATTCCTGTCATCCTGGTGGTGGATGTCCGCTCGGCAGCCGAGAGCGTGGCTGCAGTGATCAAGGGGTTTGAAACCCTGGAGCCGCAGGTTCGGGTAGCCGGGGTAATCCTGAACCGGGTGGGCAGCGAACGCCACCACCGGATGATTGCTGAGGCTGTGGAAAAATACTGCCGGGCAGAGATCATCTGTGCCATACCCCGTGACGCCACCATCACCATGCCGTCCCGCCATCTAGGCCTGCACATGGGTGCAGAAGTCCATCTTAACCGGCAACGGCTTATTGACCTGATGGAAGAACATCTTAATCTCGATCGGTTACAGGAATTAGCCACATCGACGGATTGTCATGTGGTGTTCGAACCGGAATCCGAAACCCGGAACTCAGAACCTGGATATACAGTACGTCTCGGTGTTGCCTGGGACGAGGCCTTTTGTTTTTATTACCAGGATAACCTGGATATGCTGAGGGCGGCAGGTGCGGAGATCGTGATCTTCAGTCCTCTGCACGACCAGGCTTTGCCGGATAAACTTGATGGTATCTACCTTGGCGGAGGCTACCCGGAACTGCATGCCGCAGGATTGAGCAGCAATACATCCATGCGTGAGGCGGTCAGGATTTTTTCCCGGTCAGGGAAGCCGGTATATGCAGAGTGCGGCGGTTTCATGTATCTGACGTCTACGATAACCGATACTGAGGGCAAACAGCTGCCCATGGCAGGCGTCTACCCGGTGGCTTCCCGGATGCAGAAACGGCTGCGCAGGCTTGGCTATCGCCAGGTGGAAATGCTGTCAAATACACTTCTCGGCAGAAAGGAGAGCTTGTGTTACGGCCATGAGTTTCATTACTCGGAAATTGATGATATGCCTACAGATATTGAACGGGGCTACCGCCTTGATGACGGCCGGATGGAAGGCTACATGAAGGATAATACCCTTGCCGGTTATGTGCACCTGCACTGGGGACGAACCCCTGAGGCTGCCCGTAACTTTGTTAAGATGATGCAATCCTGAACCCTTTTGATTCAGGAGAGATGCAAGGTGTTGTGTGTACCGGCTGAACTGTTACGAAACATGAAACAAGGATACAGAAATCCATGAGTGTCCCGGAAATACAGAAGATATCTCCCCTGGAGATAGAGGCTGAAAGCTTTCGCATTATTGAATCCGAAATCGGGCCGACCGGTTTTGCTCCTGAGGAATTTGCCGTGGTCCGGCGCTGTATTCATGCCACCGGTGATTTTTCTTTTGCCGAAAATATGCGGTTTGGACACGGTGCAGTTGAGGCCGGGCTGGCAGCCATCCGGGCAGGAAAAAATATCCTGGTGGATGTCAATATGGCGGCCAGTGGGATCTCCGGCGGATTGCTGGAAAAGTTCGGGGGCAGGGTGATCTGCCGGATCAGTGATCCGGAAACCGTGGCCAGGGCAAAGGCCGGCAATATGACCCGCTCCGAGGCCGCCATTGAGCAGGCGCTGCAGGACAATGTCGGCATTGTTGCCATCGGCAATGCGCCCACCGCCCTGCTCAAGACCATGGAACTGGTTGATGATGGAATATTTGAGCCCGATCTTATCATTGGAGTACCGGTTGGATTTGTAAATGCTGCCGAGTCCAAGCAGATATTGGCAAGCAAGCAGTATCCTTTTATCACGGCACTGGGGCGAAAAGGGGGTACCCCTGTAGCTGTTGCAGCCGTCAATGCGCTGCTGCGTCTGGCCTGAAAAAGAGGAACAGCGGACGCATACGTATGAACACAATGAAACGATATCCGTGCCCATTCACGGCTCAATACTCCGGTGATATCATTTGACGACTGAGAAGAAAAAACTCCGATCAGGTTTCAGTACCGGTGCCTGTGCGGCTGCCGCAGCCAAGGCTGCCGCTGCTGTTCTGCTTGGTGGGCAAGAGTTGCATCAGGTGGAAATTCCGTTTCCAACCGGTGACAGACATGCTTTCTCACTCCACTCATGTGTGCAGCAGGATGGCCAGGTAACGGTGTCGGTCATCAAGGATGCCGGCGATGATCCGGATGTGACCAATGGAGCAGAAATTATTGCCATGGTTGAGGAGCAGGAACCCGGTTCGAAGGGCGGGCAGATAATGATCGCAGGCGGACCCGGGGTAGGGCAGGTTACAAAACCCGGGCTGCCGATACCGGTGGGAGAGCCGGCAATTAACCCGGTACCGAGAAAAATGATCCGGGCTGCAGTCCATGAGGCTTTGCTTGCCGCCGGAGCAGAACACACATTCCTGATGGTTACTGTCTGCGTAACGGA
>CAZKBZ010000101.1:2451-9507 GCA_964551175.1 uncultured Desulfobulbus sp. | reverse complement strand
AAGTAATCATTTTGATGCATACTGTAAAGGTTGCTGTTTGACCACAGAAAAGAGCAGCTCTACAGGTTGTCTTCCGGGAAAAATTTGTGTAGTCTGGGATTACTGTTCAGTTCACAATCAGCAGGAGAAAAGGGTGGAAAAAGAAGATTTGCAGGCAGGGATCAGTTTGCTCGCCGGGCCGGTGTTGCCGCTGGTGTCCATGGTCCAGTTTCTGTACCTGACCGGGCCGTTTGAGCGGATTGAAGAGGTGATTGATGAAATGCCTGAACCCATTGAAACCGGGTATGCCCTGTATGAGAATCCGCGTGAACAGCTGTACAGCCATCTTGCCCGTCTCCGGCTGCTGGAAGGGTTGAAAAGCGGTGAAGAGCTGAAAATCCATGTTGTGAATGAATCCGGTGAAGCTGTCGATGACATGACTGCCTGTGCGGGCCTGGTCAGCCAGAGGATCATGGAAGATGAACTGGAAATAATCAACTCCGTTCTCTGCGGACCCTGCGGTTGTACGCTCTGCTGCACCGGTCCGGATACGTCCATGGATCAGGAGTTTTTTGAGATACCGTTGCAGGATGGGGAAACAGCTCTTTTCTCTGTTGCCCGTCATGACAGTGCAGACAGCCGCAGTCGCCGAGCCCTGGATGATGAGAGCCTGCAGCTGGATGGAGCCCCGTTTTACGCACTGTCCGGTCCGGAACTGTTTCACTGGCAGAACGGCTGGAGTCTGATCCTGCCCAGGGAGTCCTCCTGTCCGGGACTGGAGGAAAACGGCCGCTGCCGGGTGTACACAAATCGGCCGCAGGTGTGCCGCAGGCCACAGATATTCAGCTATATTCTTGAAAAAATGAATCAACCTGATCAGTTCCGGCTCCGCGGCTCCCTGCTTGCCGTCACCGACTGCCCGTATGTCCGGCTTCTCAGGGAGGAGATAGCAGCTTACGCGGCAGCCTGTGAGCTTGAACTGATTCTAAAGGAAAATAAACAATAATACCGATTAGCTGTAAATGTGTTATGGAGAATGATGACAACGTCAAATGATCTGTGGGCAGCCCTGGGAGAACTGGCTGAAGAGGATGCGATCCAGGTGCTGACCCGACTCTTTACCATGTACGAAGAACAGCTAAAACACAGGCCTGATGATGAGGCAGCAGCGCTTTTTTTCAGGAACCTGGCCACTGCCGTCAACCAGGCCTGTGAATGCAATCTGAACAGACGATAATGACTGCGCAGAATATCCTTTTAATTGGTGTATCCTACCTGGTTGGCGCTATTCCCTTCGGCCTGGTACTGTCCAGGGGCAGGGGCATTGATATCCGGGAGCAGGGAAGCAGGAATATCGGGGCTACCAACGTTTCCCGGCTGCTGGGCAAAAAACTCGGCTTCTGCACACTGCTGCTCGATATTGCCAAGGGATATCTGCCCATGTTTGCGGCAGGACTGCTTGTCGGGGATGGGCCGGGTGGAAACCTGGTGATCGGCCTGTGCGGAGCTGCCGCGATCACCGGGCATATGTTCCCGGTGTATCTTGGTCTTAAGGGCGGCAAGGGAGTGGCCACCGGACTGGGAGTTTTTCTTTACCTGGCACCGAAAGCGCTTCTGCTCTGCTTTGTTGTTTTCATCACAGCTGTGGGCCTTTCAGGGTATGTTTCCCTGGGATCCCTGCTGGCCTCGGCTGCTATCCTGCCGGGTCTGTATTTTCTTGCCGAACCATCCTGGAAAATTGTTTTAGCCGTCTTTGTGGTAATTATGATCTGGATCAAACATTACCAGAATATCGGACGGCTGCTGAAGGGTACGGAAAAAAGTTTTAAGAAGAACAAAAATACAAATAAATAATACTCAATATGAACCAGAAGGAATGGCAGGCCATAGACCGGGCCCGGGAACTGCTCAAGCTGGATGACCGGGCAACCCTGGGTGAGATGAAGCGGGCCTATCACCGGATGTGCAAAAAGTATCATCCGGACAAGGCCGGAGCGGATGGCAACGATTCAGAGATCATGTACCGGCTTACCGAGGCCTATGAACTGCTTATGCGCTATACGGATGAATACCGTTTTCCCCTGACCCCGGGTGATGGCGATATTTACGATGCCGAAGACTGGTGGATGGACCGGTTCGGCCAGGATCCGCTCTGGAGTAAAGGCAAGCGCAGACGGCACTAACAGGTTTCAATTTTTCAAGGCACCCTAAGGCATCTTTTCCTCTGCCCTTCGCCGCAGTTCCAGGATGAAGAGGCGGCCGTAATCGGCAGCAGCGATAACACTCAACAGAATTGCAAGCCAGAGAACAATCCGGATCCCTGTGGGCAAAAGAACCGCCACCACCAGCAGAAGAAACTGTCCGGCCGTGGCCAGCTTACCCGACCACCTGACATCCATTTTATTAAATGACTCCCAGGATTTGATGGAGGCCGCATAGGCCGCGGTAAATGCAACCAGGAGGTCGCGGGCCAGCAGGGGAGGGACCCACCCCAGTGAAAATTTGCCGCTGCCGGCAACCGTGAGCAGGGCAATGAGAATAAAGAGTTTATCGGCAACTCCATCAAGTATTGCGCCTGCCCGGCTCTGCACCTGGTATCGTCTGGCAATCCAGCCATCAAGAACATCACTGGAGCCGCTGCCCAGTATCAGCCAGATCCACAGTTGTTCCGGCACAAAGGGGAACAGAAACGCCAGAATAAGGCGGACAGTGGACAGGATGTTGGGAACGAATCGTATGATTTTTTGCATCAGTTCTCCTGGTTAGCCCGCAGAAAAACTGTTATCCGGATTTTTTTCGGGACTCTCAAATCATGCTGTCTTATAATATATTATATAGCTCTCCGGTGGAAATGAACAGACAAGGTTTGGACATACAGGGAGGATGAGCAATGGATAAGGGTCAATATGGACGAAGAGACAGGCTGGTGCAGGAAAAACGCCATGATACCTACAGAGAGGATAAAAAATGGCCGGAACCGACCGTCTGCACCGTGTGCAACAGTGTCTACATTGAAGGTCGCTGGACCTGGTATGAACCACCTTTCAAGGCCAACCAGGTCGTCTGTCCCGCCTGCCAGCGTATTGCCGATAACTATCCGGCAGGGCAGCTGGAACTGAAGGGGTCTTTTTTTGCAAAGCATCGTGAGGAGATGCTTAATCTCATCCGCAACGAAGAAAAGCTGGAAAAAAATGAGCATCCACTGGAAAGAATCATGGATATCACCGAAGATCAGGACCAGACCCTGATTACCACCACAGGTATCCATATTGCCCGCCGTATCGGGAAGGCGCTTTCCCGTGCCTACCAGGGTGAGCTTTCGTTTACCTATGGTGATGGTGAAAAAACAATCCGGATGCTCTGGAGCAGGGAGTAGCTCCGTACCGCTGATGTAATCATGCAGGTTACGCTGAAGCGCAGCCTTTCTCCGTTTCTCATCATCTTTTACGGGCTTGGCACTATCCTCGGTGCCGGCATCTATGTGCTGGTCGGGGAAGTGGCTGCAACAGCAGGGCTCTATACGCCGCTTGCCTTTTTGATTGCCTCTGGTATTGCCGGCTTTTCCGCCTTTTCCTTTGCCGAGCTCAGCTCACGATTCCCCAGAAGCGCCGGTGAAGCACTTTATACCCAGAAAGCCTTTGGCCGGAGGCTGCTTTCCACCACGGTCGGTCTCTTAGTTGTATCCATAGGGGTGATTTCAGCCGCCACCATTTCCCGCGGTTTTGCAGGCTACCTCCATATCTTCATTAACCTGCCCGACTGGCTGGTGCTCAGCTGCCTGATCATCACTCTTGGCCTGGTCGCCTGCTGGGGAATCAGCGAGTCGGTGACAACGATCTCCCTGATGACCTTTCTCGAACTGTTCGGGCTGTGCTATATCCTGTGGGTTGGTGGCGATGCTCTGGCCCGGTTGCCCGCCCGACTTCCTGAGATGATTCCGCCGTGGAAGACGGCCGACTGGGCTACGGTATTCAGTGGTGCCTTTCTTGCCTTTTACGCCTATATCGGCTTTGAAGATATGGTCAATGTTGCCGAAGAAGTCAGGAATCCTCGGACCAGTATGCCGCTGGCCATTATTTCCTGCCTTGTCATCACCTCAATTCTCTACATGGCGGTTGCCCTGGTGGCCGTGTTATCCCTGCCCATGGAAAAGCTTGCCGGCAGTCATGCCCCCCTGGCTCTTCTCTATCAACATGAAACAGGTACAGCGCCGACACTTATCACCCTGGTCAGCCTTTTTGCCGTCACCAACGGAGCCCTGGTACAGATCATCATGGGTGCCCGGGTTCTGTACGGGCTGAGCAGCCAGGGATGGCTGCCGGAGTGTATCGGTAGAGTCAACCCCAGGACCAGAACCCCGTTGCGGGCCACCGTGCTGTTGACCACGCTTATTCTCAGTATGGCACTCTGGCAACCACTGGTAACGCTGGCCCGGCTGACCAGCCTGGTGACACTTACCGTCTTTGTTTGTATCAATCTGGCATTAATCGTCATCAAGGGCCGCGATCCCAGGCCGGAAAACTGCATGGTCGTGCCGGTCTGGGTGCCCTGGGCCGGTTTTTTTATCAGCTGCACAATGATTTTTCTGGAACTGGTACACAGATTTTTTTGATAATATTGCGCCAGGAGCACGCAACAGATGAATTCTTCACCCGGAATATGGATATTCGGCACTCAATGCGGGTCATTTCAGTAGATCTGCAGAGAGATTTCACCACTGAAGGCGGCCCCTGTTACCGGCTTCGGCCCTGCGTGGTTTTTATAGAGACATTTGTATCCCATTGCCGAAAACACGGCATACAGATCGTCGAGATTATCTCTGACTACAGGCCGCCCCGCCCGGGTGCCCCCTTTGCGCACTGTGTGCCGGGAACACCGGGTTATAAGTCGCTGCTTCCTGCCCATGTCAAGCATCCGCAGGTCTGGGTCAAGTCCATGCATTCTCCTGTCTGGGTGCGCAACAATGGCGGACTGGCCGGGAAAAAACCTGGAGCACCCTATCCGGATCCGGCAGGGTTTACAGACTGGCTGGCGGCTGTGGTCGGGCCTCCACGGGAAAACAAACCAGTTTTACTGATCGGCCTGACCCTGGACTGCTGCGTCCTCTGCACGGCCCAGGAGCTGTTTTTCCGGGGCTACCGGGTGGAGTTTCTGGTTGAAGCGGTGGATACCTACAGCGGCAGCCGGCAGGAAAAATTGTCTCTTCTCAAGGTACCTCTTGCCAACTGGGGCAGGCCGGTTTACTGGCAGGAAATCCGGGAACGCATGATGAGATGACATTGGAAACAGAAAAGAACACAACCGGATTCTTCATGGAGCCGAACCAGGATGATAAAGCTGCCTTTCGGGAGTACTGGCAGAGGAGACTTCAGGCTATCACCGTGTCTGCACGACAACGGGATCTTGCCCTGCATCTGGGCGATATGCAGTCCCGGGACAATGACGAACTCCTGCTGACCATATCGGATCTGGAAACCATCAGGAAACTCGACACCGGTAAGGGAAAAAATCAACTGTATCATCTGGCCGCGGATCATTTTCTGCGGTTCCGGGTGGAGCCTGTTCAGGCCATGCTCACCACCTGGATGAACGGAGCCAATGCCCGGGTGAACGGTCAGAATGTTCCCTTCAACCAGGTGGTCACCTGGTGCCAGCAGACACATGATACGGATGCCCGCAGTATTCTGACAGGGGAAGTGCGCTCCCTGTGTCGTTTCCTTGCACCTTTCAGCCATGCCACCTGGAAGGCGTTGCTTGATGTGCTTTCGGAAGAGCTTCATTATTCCGATTATATAGCTTTTTGTGAAGAAAAAAGAGGTATATCCTTAAGCCGTGCTGCTGCAGAGGCTTCGGTTTTTCTTCAGAAAACCGAAGTGTCCTACAGAAAGCTGCTGAGGCCGCTTCTCTACAAAGTCACCACTCTTTCCCTGGAGCAGGCCTCCCGTTTTGATGCTATCTATCTGCTTGGGCTGCGTTACCTGGACCAGTTCTTTCCTGCCGGGCTCAGCACCGGCGATATTCTCGGTTTTTTTCATAAGAGCGGCTACAGGCTTGTCTCAAACCGGGAGCGGCTGATCATTCACGAGCAGGACGAGCCCGGAGTTCAGCCCTACTGCATTCCTGTACATATTCCCGGTGAAATTCATATCATCGTAGGGCCCATGCAGGGCTGGCTCGACCTGGAGTCCCTCTGCCACGAGCTCGGTCATGCAATGAGTTTTCTGTATGCGGAAGCTGGGCAGTCTCCGGTACAGACCGATTTTTTTCAATCAGGTGGACTTTCAGAGAGTTTTGGATTCCTGTTCCAGAAAATGTGCATGTCAACAGGCTTCCTTCACGAGGTTCTGGGCCTTGAGCATGATGTTGCAGCAATGATTTCCCGGGTGCATGATATAAAATGGCTCACCCTGGCCAGGAGGTATGCGGCCAAGCTGATGATCGAGGTGAAGAATTTTCAAAAGGGATATCTCCAGCGCGGGGAACAGTACTATGCCGATACCATGCAGCAGCAGACAGGTTTTTACTATGATCCGGAAACCTATCTCTTTGACCTGATGCCTGATTTTTATTCTCTTGACTATTTTCAGGCCTTTCTCGGCTCCGCCTCCATGGAGAAATTTCTGCAGAACAGGTATGGTGAGTCGTGGTACCTGAAAACAGAAGCGGGCTCCATGCTGCAGGAGTGGTGGGGCCAGGAAAACAGTCCGGATCTTGCAGACTTTATCAGGGACCAAACAGGCCACCCCCTGCAACCGGACCAGTTTATAGAAAATATTCCGGTGCAGGAGAGATCGGTAGTGGCAACATATTCATTCTGAAGGCAATTTTGCAAGGTTGCCTGAACAGAACAGGAAAAAAACGAACATTATGGCCAGACAATTTCAATGTGAACTTGTTTCCTGGGGGGAAGTGTACCGACTGTCGGCTCTTGTGGCCTGCCGGATTAAAGAGGCCGGTTACAACCCTGATGTGGTTATCGCCATAGCACGGGGCGGATACGTGCCGGCCCGGCTAATC
This sequence comes from uncultured Desulfobulbus sp., assembly GCA_964551175.1. GTDB lineage: Bacteria > Desulfobacterota > Desulfobulbia > Desulfobulbales > Desulfobulbaceae > Desulfobulbus_C. Next base: position 2,511 of record CAZKBZ010000101.1, on the reverse strand, counting down.
TGTGATTTTCTGGACATTTACAACCTTACCAGTATCCGCATTTCGCACTATACTGCGGGC
>CAZKBZ010000101.1:0-2351 GCA_964551175.1 uncultured Desulfobulbus sp. | reverse complement strand
TTTTCTGGACATTTACAACCTTACCAGTATCCGCATTTCGCACTATACTGCGGGCAGCAGCAAGGCGGAAACAGCCAGGATTTCGTCACCGCTGTGCATGGAGATCAGGGGACTCAAGGTGCTCCTTGTCGATGATATCACTGATACGGGTGATACTGTGGAGGTGGCACTGGAACATATCAGGGAGTTTGGCCCGGCCGAGGTCAGGCTTGCGGTCCTGCAGCATAAAAAGCAATCTACGTTGCGTCCTGATTATTATGCCGGGAAAATAGTCAAATGGCGCTGGATCATTTACCCCTGGGCAGTTGTGGAAGACATCGGCGGTTTCCTGCGGGCCATGCCTGATCTGCCGGCAACGGTTGAAGCGGCGGACAGAATGCTTCAGCAGGATTATGGGGTTCGGGTACCGGCTGGCAGGCTGGAGCTGGTTTTCAGGATGATGGAAAAAGAGAACCACCGGTAATCAGCAAGGATAGCGGATCCGACACAATGGTTATTATTTCGAGGAAGGATTATGTTACGATTTCTGCCCGGTATTATCCTGGTGCAGCTGGTTTCAATAGCGCTTTTTTTTGCCGTCACCCAGGCTGGACTTGATAATACCCAGTTGATGCTGACCATCGGCCTGCTGGAGATTCTGTTCAGCGTGCTGGCAGCCTTCTGGTTTTCCTCCATTGCCCGCCATCGCCACATGGATGAGCTGGAAACCATCAAGGAGGCACACGCACGGGAACGGGAAAAGATCCGGGTGAATGCAGAACGGCAGAAATCAAGGATCGTCAGCAAGAGTCAGCAGCAGATACTCAAAGAAACCAGGCGTGCCCATGCCGGGGCCAACTTCAAGGTTGGTGCTGCCTTTGCCGGGGCCCTGGCCCTGGGAGCCGTCATGCTCTACTCCCAGTTTGTCACCTTCGGCCTGCTCATTCTCACCACTGCCGGCGGCGGACTGGCGGGTTACCTGGCACGGGGAAGACAGATTGCCCTGGCCCGAAAAAAAACATTGGCTGCCCAGGGACAGATGAAGATCTCACAGGACAAGCCGATAAAGAAATTGAAATAATAGAACCGATATAGAGAAAAAAAGAGCAGGTTATGAACCTTTATGAAAAACTGAATCCGGATGGAAGGCTTCTGTTCGGGGCGGCAATAATTCTGATACTGGCACTGCTGGCATTGCTGACGCTGCTGGTACGGCAGGGAGTTGTAAACAGCTGGGACGAGTGGCTGCTGGCATGGCTTCATTCCCGGAAAAATCCGGTTCTGGATACGTTTTTTTACACAGTTACGTGGCTGGGTTCGCTCAAGCTGCTGCTGCCGCTTGACGCTGTACTCAGTATCCTGCTGCTGGCCAGGGGGCATCAGCGGGAGTTCTATCTTTTTAACCTTGGTTTTCTGGGTGCGACCGCCATGACCTATCTGATTAAATTCCTGCTGGCCAGGGAGCGGCCCGGCAGCGTGCTCAGCCCTGAAGCACTGCCGCCCGATCCTTCCTTTCCCAGTGCCCACACGACGCAGGCCTTTGGATTTGCAATTATGCTGTGGCTGGTGGCCGTCGGGTTGAGCGGACAGTGGCGGCTTGCCACAGCACTTGTGCTCCTGCTGCTTGCTGTCAGTGTGGCCCTGTCCCGTATGTATCTTCAGGTCCATTTTCCAAGCGATGTGCTGGCAGGGGTTTTAGTGGCCCTCAGCTGGGGGGCACTCATCGTTATTGTCGGCAAGTCAGGAGCATTTGCATGAAAAACAAAATACTTGGGACCGGAGAAAAAGGATACCATCACATGCGAAAACTGCGGGTGATCTTTTCCGGCCTGCGCTACGCACTTGCTGATTTCAGCGTAATGTACAAGGTGATTTTTTCGAGCATTGTGCTGGTGCCGGTTGTTCTCTACAATGGATGGATCGACTCATCAATGATTGTACTGGCAACCGCCTTTATGATCGCCTCAGAGATGTTTAATACCGCCATAGAGGCAATCTGTGATTTTATTCACAAGGAGTATCACGAACAGATCAGGATGATTAAAGATGTGGCTGCTGCAGCAACCGGTGTGGCCATCTTTGCCTGGTTGGTAGTAATGTGCATCGAGTTCATCGAGCTCTGGAATATATATGTCGCATGGACGCTTATTGCAGCCCCATAACAGATGAGAAAGTAAGGGAGCTGAATGAAAGTATTTTAGTGTTAAGTGTATGGAATGGCTGTTAATGTAATATTGTTCTGACCCCTTTTAATTCCTTTTAATTCTTTTAATTCGAAAAACGCTCAATGTGATTTTTCTGTGAACCCTTTTGCCGGTTCTTCCATGAAAGTGGAAAACAGGACAATGTAACCAATCCTTCTTCAACGTATT
>CAZKBZ010000100.1:7807-9549 GCA_964551175.1 uncultured Desulfobulbus sp. | reverse complement strand
CCGCAATTGTTACGGACAGGCCACCATGACATTTTTTCATGGTGGCCTGTATCGTGCTGTCAGCGACTCAGTTCAGCCAGCCGGGAATAAATCGGCTGCCCTCCCAGAAGATTGGCCACCAGGCTGGCACAAAGACAGGTCACCATCAGGGGAAGAATAAGTTCATAGCTCCTGGTCATTTCTACAATAAGAACGATGCCGGTTACAGGTGCCTGCACAGTGGCAGCAAACAGAGCTCCCATCCCGCCGATGGCAAAAACCCCGGGATGTTGAACAAGACCCGGCAACAACGAAGCCATAACCTGTCCGTACCAGAGCCCGAAGAAAGTGCCCAGGGCCAGCATGGGAGCAAAAATCCCGCCGGGAACTCCTGTGGAATATGAAAAAAGAGAGAAGAAAAAACGCAGCACAAAAATTGCCAGCATACTCCTGGTGCTGAAATCACTTTTTAATGCAAGTTCCAGGGCATTATGGCCACTTCCGGCCACAGCAGGAAAAAAGTATGCTGCAGCTGTGATGAAAACTGCAACACAGGCAGCAAACAGGAATGCCTGCAGATTATTCAACCTTTTGCTCAATGAAACTCCTCGTATCAAAAGCTGATTGAATTGCGTGCCAATCACTCCAAAACAGATTCCAAGAAGAGCAAACAGAGGTAAAGTCGCGAGATCCGGGGCTTGAAAAGAGGCATCAGCAATATCAGGTCGTTGGCCGCTCAAGAGCTGAACAACAATAACTGCTGTGGTGGCTGACAGGGTTACTGCCATCAGCGAGTGAAAATTGTATTTAAAGGAATCCCGCATCTCTTCAGTAACAAAAATCAGGCCGGCAAGAGGTGCGTTGAAGGCGGCTGCCAGCCCTGCTGCAGCTCCGGCAGCCACAAGAACATGGTGCTGGAATCTGTTCTGATCGTCCTTTCTGCTGACCATGGTTCCCAATGCACTTCCCATGTGAATCGTCGGGCCCTCCCGGCCCAATACCATGCCGGAACCAATAGCCAGCAAACCTCCCATGAATTTCACCGGCAGCACCCGTTGCCAGTGAATTTTTCGTTGTTTTTTCAGGGTAAGTTCGACCTGTTGAATACCTGAACCCGACGCCTCGGGTGCAAATTTTCTGACCAGAAAAGCCGACAGCACCACCGTGGCTGCCGCCAGAATACATAAAACGAGGAGCAGAATGATAGACCCATCGATATTCTGGTACAGAATCTGCCGCCGATTATCAGCAAAATCAAGTAACGTGTGAAACAGGGCTGCTGTCAACCCGGTGAGCAGCCCCACCAGACCACTTTTAAGAAGTAATATATTTGGATTGTGACCGGTGGTCATGGAAACAAAGACATATTTCCTTTTATGCTATGTAATCGGTTAACTCTTCGTGTTGAGACTTGACCTGTCTAATGATTGCCTCATATCGATGCATTTTTTGCAGAGAGTAACCAACCAGGTAAAAACCCAGAATGAGCAGAAAAACAACAATAATCAGTACAGGAATAAGGTAATGAAGCACCTCGCCGGGGGAATAGAGCTTGGATGTGGCCACAAGCAGGCTGAGTACCGAAAGAGGAAGGGCCAGCACGGCAATCCCTGTACGCATCAGGGCAAGGGAGGTACGCTTCTCAGCCAGAATAAGCTGTATTTCACCAATTACTGTATTTATATCCTGGGGATCTGTGTTCTCTTGGTTATTGTCCATACGTGTAAAAGAATTATGTTAATCGTTCACTGCGTTCAACTCTA
>CAZKBZ010000100.1:0-7707 GCA_964551175.1 uncultured Desulfobulbus sp. | reverse complement strand
CGACTGGTTCTGCGGAGAATATAGAGGCCGACCAGCCAGATGAGCAAACTGAGTGAAAAAATTATTGCATAGAGCAGGGCCGGTGAGCTGTATGTGAAATAGATAACAACACCGCTAAGATATATGGTGGCAACTGTGACCAGGTTTGCAATATCTTTTGAGGGGATAAAGCGCATGACATCTATGGCCTTCATCAACTGACCAAGGGCGAAAGATAAGACTTTTTTTTCTTTTTCTGAAACAGCAAACACATACGCAATTTTTGCAACAAGTTCACCGGAGACTTTTCTTCCCAAATGCCACCACAAAAGTTGATTAAACGCCCACACCGGCAGGGAACAGGAAATTGATAACAGTAAAAGGGTGAACGGGTTTAATTCCCGCAGGTATTCCGGGCTGATGAGCAGTATAATGACCAGTCCGGAAATGAGAGTCGTTAAAAGCGGCAAAACCATGTCAAACCTTTTGTCACGGTCAACATGAATAAATGATCTGATGTCATCAAGATGTATCATGATCTGCCCTGTGCAAAACTTTTTGCCCATTTTTCGGGCATGTTTACAACACGATGATTTCTATATTGTTTTTGCAGTATAGCACAGTATGGATAAAAAACCAGCGGCCGAATCTGCCGGACATGATTGTAAGCTCAAAATTACGCCACAACATTATCCTTCACATCTCAGTAAAAAAGGTAAATTTTCCGCCTACTATACACGTATAGCGTTTGTAGTCTTTGATTGTCAGTTCCTGATTACCCGCTATGTCGGAGTAAAAAAAGCCCGTTGCAAAATACATTGCAACGGGCTTTTTGTCTTTTCTTTCGGCACGACCGAAAACAGGTCGCATTAGAGGTTTGATCAGTTACTGATCACTTAACTCAGCCTGCCACAGCATTTTTTATACTTTTTACCTGATCCGCAGGGACAGGGGGCATTGCGGCCAACCTTCTGTTCCTGGCGGCGAACGGTTTTGGGCGTCTGATCCTCTGTGCCTGCACCGGCGGCTTTGGCCATTTCCAGTTCCTTTTCCCGCTGGAGGCGCTGCTCCTCTTCAAGACGGGCCACCTCGTCCTCCTGGACTATCTGCACACGCATCAGGGTACTGACGGTCTGTTCCTTGACGGTCTCGATCATGGACAGAAACAGGTTGAACCCTTCTTTTTTATACTCATCCAGAGGATTTTTCTGACCATAACCACGCAGGCCGATACCCTCTTTGAGATGATCCATGTTAAGAAGGTGCTCTTTCCAGTGGGTGTCAACCATCTGCAGCAGAATCATGCGCTCAAGCTGGCGCATCTGCTCCATGCCGTTTCGCTCCTCCTGAGTCCGGTAGGCACGATCAACCTCGGCCTGAAGTTTATCCTGCAGAGAATCAAAATCAAGATCCTGGTAATCCGACTTGCTCCAGTTCAGGGAAATATTGAAAATATCCGCTACCTGCTCTTCAAAAACCTGCCAGTCCCAGTCCTCGGAAGGTGTACGGTCCTGAACCGTACCGGCAACAATCCTCTCTACCAGATCACTGACCATGTCCTGAACAATCTCAGAGACATTCTCGCTTTGCAATACTTCACGTCGCTGACCGTAGATGACCTCGCGCTGCTTGTTCATGACATCGTCATACTCAAGCAGGTGCTTGCGGATATCAAAGTTATGGCCTTCCACCTTGCGCTGGGCGTTTTCAATAGCCTTGGAGATCATGGAGTGTTCAATGGGTTCGTCTTCTTCCATGCCGAGTTTGTCCATAATGGAGGACAGGCGGCCGGAACCGAAGATACGAAGCAGATCATCTTCAAGGGACAGGAAAAAACGGGATGAACCCGGGTCACCCTGCCGGCCGGAACGACCACGCAGCTGGTTGTCGATACGGCGGGATTCATGGCGGCTGGTACCGAGAATGTGCAGGCCGCCCAGCTCCCGTACCCCTTCACCAAGTTTGATATCCGTACCGCGGCCGGCCATGTTGGTGGCAATGGTTATCTTGCCCTTTTGTCCGGCATTGGCAACAATTTCCGCCTCGCGCTCATGCTGTTTGGCATTGAGAACATCGTGAGGAATCTTTACTTTCTTGAGCATGTTGGAAATTTTTTCCGACACATCAATGGAAATGGTGCCCACCAGTACCGGCTGTCCCTTTTCGTACAGCTCCTTGATTTCGCCGATAATGGCCCGATACTTGGCAGCCTTGTTTTTATAAATAACATCCGGGTAGTCAATCCGAATCATATCCTGGTTGGTGGGGATAATAACGACGTCCAGGTTATAGATCTTCTTGAATTCAGGTGCCTCCGTATCAGCTGTTCCGGTCATGCCGGCCAGCTTGTCATACATACGGAAATAATTCTGAAAGGTAATCGAGGCCAGGGTCTGGTTTTCTTTCTCGATTTTAACCCCTTCCTTTGCCTCAAGCGCCTGGTGCAGTCCATCGGAATAACGGCGTCCTTCCATGGTCCGGCCTGTAAACTCATCAACAATGACCACCTCGCCATTTTTGACTATATAGTCAACATCACGCTGAAACAGGACATGGGCCTTCAGGGCCTGGTTGATGTGGTGCAGCTGGTTGATGTTGCGCGGATCATACAGGTTGTCCACTCCCAGCAGTTCTTCACCGAGCATGACGCCTTCATCGGTGAGCATGGCCTGGCGGGCCTTTTCATCCTTGGTGTAATGGACATCTTCCTTGAAATGCTTCATGATCCGGTCAACCTTGAGATACATGTCCGTAGACATTTCCGCAGGGCCCGAGATGATGAGCGGCGTACGCGCCTCGTCAATGAGAATGGAATCGACCTCATCCACGATGGCATAGTTAAACCCGCGCTGACAAAAATCGTTAATGTCAAACTTCATGTTGTCACGCAGGTAGTCAAAACCAAACTCGTTGTTGGTGCCATAGGTGACATCTGCGGCATATGCTGCCCGACGGTCCTGGTCATCCATATCGTGGAGAATGGCACCGGTGGTCAATCCCAGGAACTTGTATACCCTGCCCATCCATTCCACATCACGGCCTGCCAGATAATCGTTGACGGTTACAACGTGAACACCCTTACCGGACAGGGCATTGAGATAGACAGCAGCTGTTGAGGTGAGCGTCTTACCTTCACCGGTCTTCATCTCGGCAATTTTGCCCTGGTGCAGAACAATAGCGCCAATGAGCTGAACATCGTACAGTCGCTCACCAAGAACCCGCCTGCCCGCCTCACGGCAGACTGCAAAGGCCTCAGGCAGCAGGCTGTCCAGGGATTCCCCGCCTGCAACCCGTTCGCGAAATTCAACGGTTTTTTCTTTTAATTCCTCATCACTGAGCGGCTCAATAGAGGATTCCAGATCATTGATCCTGGCCACGATCTTGCGCAGTTCTTTGATCACCCGATCGTTTTTACTGCCGAATACCTTGGTTAATGCTTTACTTATCATAAAATAACTCCATGCATGGAACCTGCGGGCTACCTTGCAGACGTTCCATGAAACAAATCCTTATTCTTTTTTACTCCAGATCAATGCCTCTTCATCACAGTCGGGAAATTTCGGGCATTGCAGACAGTCGCTCCAGATTTTGTGGGGCAGCTCACTTTTTTCAATGTCTGTAAACTCATTTTTCCGGAAAAAATCCGCCTGGTAGGTCAGGACAAAGACTTTGCCGATCTCAAGACTCATGGCCTCATCCAGACAGGAAGAGACCAGCATTCTACCTATTCCCCTGCCCTGCATGTTGCCGGCAACGGCAAGGGAACGAATTTCAGCCAGATTATCCCAACAGATGTGGAGGGCGCAAACTCCCCTGATACCATCATCATCAAAGACAATGAAGTCACGGAGCTGATCATAAAGAGAACTGATTGAGCGTCCCAGCAGGAGACCTTTGTCGGCAAATTGCTGCAACAGGCCATGTATTGCTCGTACATCTCCCATGCGGGCAGGACGTATGCGGCCAACCTGTGTTATCATTGTGCTTTTTTTCATAAAAATTTTTCAATGTACATCTTTGCAGTCATCAGGTCAAGCACTCAACTCTTTATGCCGTGAAATCAGAATGATAGCATGTTGAATTGCAGCCGGCCAGCTACCGGGTTCGAACAGGGCTTTTCTTTCCTTCAGGTTTAAGGATTTTTACCGGCTGTTCAGAAGAAGTGTGCCGGGAGGTTTTCATCTTGGTGGACGAGGCAGAGGGCAGCAGGATTGTCTGACCGGCCCAGATCCCCAGCAGAAACATCCACAGAAACAGACAAAAAACAACAACACCGATGCCGGCAACACCGGCCAGACTGAGCTGAAAGCGAAATCTTTTTGGAGTTTTTCTTTTTTTGCGGGCTGCCGGTTTCTTTTTTCGAGCCATTGCCTGGTCACATCTTCTCAGGAGCCGTCAAACCCACAAGATGGAGTCCGTTGGCCAGCACGGTTTTAACACCTTGGCACAGACGGAGGCGGGCGCCGGTCAGCTGCTGGTCATCGCTGATGACCTTATGCTTATTGTAATAGGAATGAAAATGTCCTGCCAGTTCCAACAGGTAAAAAATGACCCGGTGCGGAGCAAGATCGCGGGCAGCACCAGTCACCATGGCTGGATAGTCAGCCAGAGTCTTGAGCAGTTGATATTCTTCAGGTTCCTGGAGACAATCCAGGTCTGCAGCTGCAAGCTCCGGTATACTGACACCCTTGTCAGCTGCCATTCGTTCAATGGAGCATAAGCGGGCATGACCATACTGGACATAATAGACAGGGTTTTCCTGACTCTGGGCTGTGGCCAGCTCCAGATCAAATTCCAGCTGGGAATCGGGTTTACGCATGAGAAAGAAAAACCTGAGTGCATCCGTTCCCACCTCGTCAACCAGTTCATCAACAGTGACAAAAGTGGCCTTACGGGTGGACATCTTCACCTGATGACCGTCCCTCAGCAGGGTGACAAACTGATGCAGAATAACGGTAATCTTTGAACTGTCATAGCCCAGTGCCTCAACCCCGGCCATGACATCGGGAACCGTTGCAATATGGTCGGCACCGAAGATATCGATCATCCATTCAAAACCGCGCCTGAATTTTTCCCGGTGATAGGCGATATCCGGCAGCCGGTAGGTGGGTTCTCCCGTACTCTTGATGATGACCCGGTCCTTGTCCTGTCCGAACTCTGTACTTTTAAACCAGGTGGCATCATCTTTTTCATAGACCAGTCCCCTGGCCTGGAGTTCGGCAACTACATCGTCGATCAGCCCCTCTTCATACAGGGTATGCTCATTATAATAGGAGTCAAAGGTGATGCCTATGCGTTGCAGTGTAGCTTCAATGTCTGCAAAAATTGCCTCCTGGGCACGTCTGCGAAACAGGTCAAGATCGGCATCATTGAAGGCATCACCCGCTTCCTCAATCATGGCCCGACCAATCTCGTACAGATAGTCTCCCTGGTAGCCGTCTTCAGGAAAATCACTGGCCAGGCCCAGTAATTCCAGGTAACGGGCCTGCAGGGACCTGCCCAGAACACGCATCTGGCGGCCGGCATCATTGAAATAATATTCTCTTGTTACATCATAACCGGTGGCATCAAGCAGCCGGGCAATAGTATCGCCCAGGATAGCGTTGCGGCCATGGCCGACACTCAAGGGTCCGGTAGGATTGGCGCTGACAAACTCCACCATCACCTTCATATTGTTGCCGATATCGGACAGGCCGAATTGTTCACCCTGCTCATCAATGGGTGCCAGCACGGAACTCCAGACAGATGGCTTGAGAAACAGGTTGACAAAACCGGGTCCGGCGATTTCCACCTTGTCCAGCAGACTGTTATCCGTTTCAAGCAACCCGACCAATCGGGCGGCGATTTCACGTGGGTTGCACTTTTCCCTGCCTGCCACCACCAGAGCCAGATTGGTTGCATAATCGCCCTGCCCTTCATGACGGGGAACCTCTACGTTGTAAAGGCCTGCAGCAGCGTCGATCCAGAAACCCTGTTCAACACCTTTGGCAAAACAGCGGTCCACCAGTTCTTTTACTTGTGATCGTATCATTTTTTAAAAAAGGTATCAGGTTTCAGGTATCAGGTATCAGGCATCAGCTGTAGTTTGCCGCCGCCGGCGGCTGATTGTAAGCTGATTGCTGAGACCTGAAAGCTGAAACCTTTTTACAATTCAACATACACCCGATGATTTAAATTACCAAACAGACAAAGAACTTCGTAGCTAATAGTCCCCATCCAGCCTGCAATTTCATCGGCGGTTATCTCTTCATTTCCCTGCCGGCCCAGCAGGACGACTTCATCTCCCTGCCTTACCTCGTCTATATCTGTGACGTCAAACATGGTCAGGTTCATGGAAATCCTGCCTACTGCCGGTACTCGCTGTCCATGGATCAGGGCCTGAGCCCTGTTGGAAAGAGAACGGAGGTAACCATCTTCATAGCCTGCCGGGATAATGGCGATCTGAGTCTCTCGGTTTGTTGTGAAGGTATGTCCATAGCCCAGTCCTGTCCCGGCCGGGACTTTCTTGAGCTGGATTATACGGCTGGAAAAACGCATCACCGGCTGCAATTGCGGTTTATCCGCATTCCTTGTACCATCCTCGCCATCCGGGTAATACCCATACAGGGAGATGCCTGGCCGTACCATATCCTGATGAGAGTCCGGAAAATAAAGAATACCACCTGAATTGGCCAGGTGTACCGTCATATCCGCCGGCAGCAGATCCTGAACCTTTTCAAGCTGCCGGCCAAAGGCTGCTGTGACTTCAGCCGTTGAATCCGAATCCGGATCATCGGCCATGGGAAAATGGGCCATAATACCGCCAAGAGACAGTCCGGGGAACCTGTTGATCTTTTGTATTATTCCACCGATGTCTGACAGCGCACACCCCTGGCGTCCCATTCCGGCATCAACTTTCAGGTGCACTCCGATGTTCTGCTGCCGCTGCACTGCCTCTTGAGACAACAGTTCCAGGCAGCTGTCATCAACCACCACCGGTGTCAACCGGTATGCAAACAGAGCCGGTATAATCTCCGGCAGCAGACCAGCCATGATAAAAACAGGACGGTCAATGCCATTATTACGCAGCTCGACACCTTCAATGGCCTCAGCTACTCCAAAACAATCTACGCCTGCAGCAGCAAGCGCAGCTGCACACTCCACCATTCCGTGACCGTATCCATCCGCCTTTACCATGGCAAGCACTGCAGCACCGGAAGCCTTGTTCTTTAGGAGAAGGAAATTATGACGCAGGGCGGCAAGGGAAATTTCCACCCTGTTAAGTGACTCAATCATGGCGTATCCAGCTAAACCACTGAATCCAGCCGTGGCGGCTTGACAGAAAAAGAGCCCAGCCGATGGCCACGTACAGGGTACCGATAACCATGCCCGGCTCGGTCAACCTGCGCATGATGATACCAAACGCCATCATTAAAGCCACCAGCAGCCAGGTTTTCCAGGAATAGACAGCCCCAATACAGGTATTATCATCCAGTTCCATTATCCGCTGCAGACTTTTTTTTGCTGTCTTGTCTAAAACCAAAAATGATTTTACCGTACCAAGAATCAGGGCTACAAGCACCAGCCAGCGAGCCATGCCCGGGCCAATCCAGCCGAAACCACGTATCATGAGCATGGTCCCGATGCCCGTCCAGAGAAACGGGGCTGCAAACAGGTGTACCGACCTGCTCACACCGGGCTTTAAAGACATTTTGTTATGCTGCGAGGTATCTGGAACCAAAAGAACTC
>CAZKBZ010000099.1:0-9585 GCA_964551175.1 uncultured Desulfobulbus sp. | reverse complement strand
GGGCCCAGCAGCATGGGAGCCAGCAGTTTTTTCAATACCATCACCCCGAGTCCCATAACACAGCTAGCCAGCAGGATTTTAGCTGTTCCCATACCGAGGTAAGCAAGTGAAAAGCCGGTCAGCTTCCGGTACAGGACACTGCCCAGGAACAGAAAGTTGAAGGCCATGGAACAGGAGGTGGACAGGGCGATTGCCCGGAAGGAAAAGACATCAATGGTCAGGGTGATAATGATGATATTGGCGGCAACGGCAATAAATGAGCCGATAACCGGAAACCTGGTGTCATTCAAGGCATAGAAAACCGGTACCATGATCTTGACGGCTGAATAGGCAAACAGGCCGAAGGCATAATAGGTGAGGGCCTGGGCAGTGTGCAAGGTGTCAAGGGAGGTGAAGGCACCATGTTCGAAGATAAGCCTGATGATTGGTTGGGCCAGCAGGATGAGTCCGACAGTGGCGGGGATGGTCAGGCTGAAGACCATGACCAGTGAAGAGGAAAAGGTCTGCCGAAGGCCTGTGAAATCTTTCTGGGCCGCATGTTTTGCCAGCACCGGCATGGCGGCAATGGAAAAGGCCACACCAAAGACTCCGATGGGCAGCTGCACCATGCGAAAGGCATAGTTGAGCCAGGAGACCGATCCCTCCATGCAGCTTGCGGCAAAGTTGGTATTGACAAAGATATTGATCTGGGTGGCGGACAGGCCGATGGTTGCCGGCAGCATGAGCCATAAAATCCGTTTGAGTCCCGGATCACGAAGCTTAAGCTGCGGTGTGAACCGGAAGCCGGTTTTTCGTAGTGTCGGCAGCTGGATAAGCAGCTGCATCAGTCCGCCGATCAGAGTTCCCCAGGCCATGCCGACAATGGCGGGCTGGCCGAACCGCGGCAACAGCAGGGCCAGGGATACGCCACCGATGATTGAGCCCAGGTTGAAAAAGCTTGATGACATGGCCGGCACAAAAAATCTGCCGCTGGTGTTGAGCATACCCATGACCACGGCAGCCAGGGCAACGAAGATGAGAAAGGGAAACATGATTCTGGTCAGCAGGCCGGTCAGTTCCGTCTTGCCTGCAACAAGTGCAAAGTCCGGGGCCAGCAGGTTGACAATGGGTTCGGCAAAAAAAATACCGGCCAGGGTGATGAGGCTGAGCAGGATTGCGATAAAGACCAGCACATTGGATGCCAGCTGCCAGGTGGCCTGCCATCCCCTGTTGGTATCGTAGTCGGAAAATACGGTAACAAAGGCAGCTGACAGCGCCCCCTCACCAAACAGATCCCGCAGCAGGTTGGGGATCCGGAAGGCAACCACAAAGGCATCATAGGCATAACCCGCACCAAACATGCCGGCGAATACCTGTTCCCGGACCAGGCCGAGCACACGACTGCACATGACTGCACCACTGACCGCACCTGCTGACCGGGCTATTTTACCTGTAGAACTGCTTGCCTTATCCGCCATGAATTCCGTCTGAAATTGAACCGTGATCCATCAGGTTATCACTTGACTTTGCAAGGATAATAAGAATATAAATACCAGAGCTTTTGACAGATGGTTACCATCCCTTGACTAAAAGAGAAAGTCCTTTTCTTCGCCCAAGGGTGGCCTTGAGCGATCTTCAATGGAATACGCCGCTCTGTCGTAAGATAAATTCCAACACCCCGTCACCGGAGGCATTCATGTACGACGTCAAACAGATCAGGAATACGGTCATCCTTGGACATGGCAACAGCGGTAAAACTACCCTGGCAGAGGCTTTGCTCTTCACTGCCGGTGCTGTCAAGCGACTGGGCAAGGTAGATGATGGTACCGCTTCCATGGATTTTGAGGAAGAGGAAATAAAACGGCAGGTATCTACCAGTGCCGCCTTTAACCACCTGAACTGGAAGAAGAATGAAATATTCCTGATTGACACCCCCGGCGATGATAACTTTGTCAATGAAGCAAAATTTGCTGCCCAGGTAACGGACAGTGCCCTGCTCGTGGTTGGGGCTGTTCTTGGTGTACGCAATCAGACTGAGCGCTTTGTGGATTTTGTCCAGGATCGCAGGCTGCCCTGCCTGATCTGTATTTCCAAGATGGACCGTGAGCGGGCTAATTTCAAGAAAACCGTTGATGAAATCAAGGAATCCTTTGACTTGAACCCGGTGGTTCTCTACCTGCCCATTGGAGCTGAAAGTAATTTCAAGGGAGTGGTCGATATTGTCGGCAACCGGGCTCTTCTGTTCAAGGATGACGGCAAGGTTGAAACCGGTGATATCCCTGAGGACATGGCGGATGAAGTTGCGTCCATGAGGGAAAGCCTGATGGAATACGTGGCAGAAACAGATGATGACCTGATTGAAAAATTTCTGGAAGAGGGTGAGTTGACGGACCAGGATCTTGTCAGCGGTCTTGCCTCCGGTGTCCGCAAGGGGCTGATCGCCCCGGTTTTTGCCTGTGCCGCTTTAAACAATGCGGGTTCCTCCGTGATTCTTGATGGTATAACAGACCTGCTTCCTTCTCCTGATCAGCGGCCGACCGTGATGGGAACTGATCCAAGAACCGGTGATCTGATTGAGCGTCCTGGAACAACAGATGCTCCGTTTTCAGCCCAGGTATTCAAGACCATGGCGGATCCCTTTGCCGGCAGGTTGACGATTTTCCGAGTTTTTTCCGGAACCCTGCAGGGAGACTGTTTTTATAATTCCTCAAAAGAAATCAGTGAGCGTTTCGGTCAGCTCTTTCTCATGGAAGGCAAAGAGCAGAAACCCGTGGACAAAGTAGTGCCGGGTATGATCGTTGCCGTTGCCAAACTCAAGGAAACCACTACCGGGGATACCCTCTGTGACGAGGCTGATCCCATTCTGTATGACCGGCTTGAACCCATGCCCCCGGTCATTTCCTATGCCGTCAGTGCCACCAAGGACGAGGAAAAACTGTTCGCTGCCCTGACCAGGTTGCTGGACGAAGACCTGACACTGCAGCTGACCCGCGAGCAGCAGACCCACGAGGTGTTGATTTCAGGAGTCGGTCAGATACACCTGGAAGCGATCAAAGAGAAACTCAAGCGCAAATTCGGCGTTGAGATGGAGCTGGCAATTCCCAAGATTCCCTATCGCGAGACCCTTAAGGGTAAAACAACCGTTCAGGGCAAACACAAGAAACAGTCCGGCGGCCGTGGCCAGTACGGCGACTGTACGATTGAACTGGAACCGTTGCCGCGGGGCGAGCAGTTTGAGTTTGTGGATAAAATCGTCGGAGGCGTTATCCCGCAGCAATACAGACCTGCTGTGGAAAAAGGAATCCTGGAGGCCATGGAGAAAGGTGTTATTGCCGGCTACCCTTTTGTGGACTTGAAGGTTACCCTGATCGATGGCTCTTTTCACAATGTCGACTCCTCTGAAATGGCCTTCAAAATTGCCGGTTCCCTGGCCTTTAAAAAAGGTGTTCAGGAGGCAAATCCCATCCTGCTGGAACCGATCATGGAAATGGAGATCAGGGTGGACAAGGAGCATGTCGGGGATGTCATGGGTGATCTCAACTCCAGGCGGGGTAAGGTGCTGGGCATGGATTCAGCGGATAAGTATGAGATCGTCAATGCCCAGGTGCCGCAGGCGGAAATCCAGTTATATGCACCGGATCTGACCTCCATGACCGGTGGTCGGGGTTCTTTTACGGTCAGGTTTTCCCATTATGAAGAGGTCCCGGCCCATATTGCCGAGAAAATTATTGCCGACTATAACGCCGGAGATTGATGGAGACTGAAACAGAGTATACCTGCGGGATTCTGACCTTAAGTGATAAAGGCTCACGGGGGGAGCGTGAGGATACCTCGGGAGCTTTACTCAAAAAAATACTTGCCGGACAGGGGTTCAGGATCGTTGCCTATGAGGTCATCCCTGACCGGCAGGAACTTATTGAATCAACCCTGATTTCCTGGGTGGATGAGAAAAGAATAGACCTGATCGTCACCACCGGTGGCACCGGGGTGTCGCCGAGTGACCGCACACCTGAAGCCACCCGCAGGATCATTGAACTGGAAATTCCCGGTATTGGCGAGGCCATGCGTCAGGCAAGCCTTGCCAAGACAAAAAATGCCATCTGGTCACGGGGGATCGCAGGTATTCGAGGAGAAAGTCTGATCATCAACCTGCCGGGCAGTGAAAAGGCGGCAGGGGAGAATATCGAAGTTGTACTGTCAGCCCTTGAGCATGGGATGTATAAGCTCAAGGGCGGTACGGCTGATTGTGGAAAGCCTGCAGCCTAAACCCGTTTGTGAAATAAATGGGCTAACCCGCCTGATCCGTCTGTCGGCGGCCTAATCCCTCAATGGTTACTGTTTTGTTTTCCGCTTCTTCCGCAGCCTTAATTTCTCCTATCACGGAGACTGTTTCACCCATGGCTCTAAACTGCTGCATGACGTCTTCCAGCTGGTCATCATCCACCAGGGCCATCAGGCCTATCCCCATGTTAAAGGTACGGTACATCTCCGCTTCCGGAATATTTCCCCTGGTTTCAAGAAATCCGAATACAGGCGGTATCTGCCAGCTTCCCCGGTAAATAACCGCCTTGCAGCTGTCCGGCAGGACCCTGGGAACGTTGTCGATAAAACCGCCGCCGGTGTTGTGGATCAAACCGTTAATCTTAAAGTTACGCACTACCTTGAGTACACTTTCCACATAAATACGGGTTGGCTTGAGCAGTTCTTCACCAACTGTGCAGCCAAGTTCCTCAATCCGGTCATCTACCGTCAGGCCCAGTTCTTCAAAAAATATCTTTCGAACCAGGGAGTAACCATTTGAGTGGAGGCCGGAGGAGGCAAGGCCGATAATTTTGTTTCCTACCCGGACGTCACTGCCGTCAATAATACTGTTTCGTTCGCAGATACCGACCACAAAGCCGGCCAGGTCATAATCACCTGGTCGGTACAGGCCGGGCATCTCAGCAGTTTCGCCGCCGATCAGCGAACATTTGGCCATCTTGCAGCCGTCGGCAATTCCTTTTACCACGTCAGTGGCCACATCAAGATCAAGCGATGAAGATGCAAAGTAATCAAGAAAAAAAAGAGGTTTGGCGCCACTGACAATGACATCGTTTACGCACATTGCCACCAGGTCTATGCCGATGGTGTCATGTTTGTTGCACAGTTTTGCAACAGTGAGTTTGGTGCCTACACCATCGGTTGAAGCAATGAGTACCGGGTCATCAAAGCCGGCATTACCGATTGCAAACAGACCGGAAAATCCACCGATATCACTTATAACTCCACGACTGTGGGTTTCAGCAACCAGAGCCTTGATACGGGAAATAAAGGCATTGCCCTTGTCGATGTCGACTCCGGCTTCACTGTATTTTGAAGAGGATATATCTGTCATTGATTTGATAGTAAAAAAAGGTGGATGCTTAAATAGAATATAGTTGTCAAATTCAGTATGGTGTTAAAGGCGTTGCGATGTCGCAGTCAGGCGACTCTGCAAGTAAAGAATATTACTTTTTTTTATCGACTATTGTCAATATGTTTGTCTGATGATTGCAACACTTTCTTTCTTTTGTTAGGCTGAGGGTATGAAAATGCTCATAACGCTGATCGGCCTTGTGCTGATACTTGAAGGACTTCCCTATGTCGCCTCACCAGAGGCCATGCAGCGCTGGCTCAGACAGCTTGCTGAAATGCGTCCCGATACATTACGGATTGTCGGATTTTTTGCCATGGGTGCCGGCTTTTTGCTCTGTTTCATTGCGCAGAAAAGTGGTCTGCTTGGCTGAACCGGTATAGTTATTGTTTCTTTAACAAATTTTCTCATTTTTCTGCTCAAAAGAGCTTCCTGGCAGATTCACTTTTTTGTGTTTGACTTCCCTCTCCTTTGTCCAGTAGTATATAAAATTTTCTTTTGTTGTTTGCAGAATGGCACCGGGACAGAAAGCGCTTCGGCAGTTTCACAGCTTTGCCGGAGCTCCGATCCTTCCCGGTCCGGTCCTCTGATTTATTCGTAATTACTCCGGTTCCCGGCAGGTGGCCCCATGGGAAGAAAGACGCCAAAACGCGAAATGATCGGTTTTGAGGGTAAGGTCCTCCTTGATACGCTCCGCCGCCTGTATCGAAGGGGGGCTACCGAGAACATCCGTAAACTCATCGCAAAGACCCATCCTGCCGATCTGGCATGGGTTTTTCGATCCCTTCCCCCGGCTGAACAAAAAGCGATTTTCGAGATCATCGCCCATACAGACCTGGTGGCAGATTTTTTAAGTGAGCTTGACGAATCCATCATGGTGGAACTCGTTGAAGACCTGTCTCCGTCATTTATGGCAGACATTGTCACCAACATGGCTTCTGATGATGCTGCCGATCTGCTGGAAGCACTGCCCAATGAGATCGCAGCCGACATCCAGACGCACATGGAGGCGGATGACCGCAACGAGGTCGAGGAACTGCTCAAGTATGATTCCGAGACCGCCGGTGGTATCATGTCGCCGGATTTCATGTACCTGGACGAAGACCTCACCGTTGAAGAGGCAATCGCCAAGGTTCAGAAACGCAGCGAAGAAAAGGAGATGGTTTTTTATCTCTACATTACCCATGGCGACGGCCAGCTGGCCGGAGTGCTCTCTCTGCGGGAACTGCTCATGCATCCCATGCACCGGCAGTTGAAAAATATCATGAACGCCAACGTTATCTCGGTAACCACGGATACGGACCAGGAAGAGGTGGCCCATATCGTTTCTCAGTACAATCTGCTCGCCCTGCCTGTTGTGGATGCTACTTTCAAGCTCGTCGGTATTGTTACTGTTGATGATGTCATTGACGTTATCCGGGAAGAGGCCACAGAAGATTTCCTGCAGATGGCCGGAGCGGGCAAGGACAATGAGATTCTGCTCAAACCTCTGCACCAGAAGATTCTGCTGCGCGCCCCCTGGCTTTTTGCCTCCTGGATAGGCGGAGTGGCTGCCATGTTTATAATCAACGGGTTCCAGTATGAGCTCCAGAAGGTACTTGCCCTTGCTTCGTTTATTCCGATTATTGCCGGTATGGGAGGGAACATAGCAACCCAGTCCAGTACTATTGTGGTTCGTGGTATGGCCACCGGCAGGGTAAACATGCTTCATTTTTTTCAGATTGTGGGTAAAGAGCTTTTGGTGGGTATTGTGTTGGGGGCCCTGTTTGGTCTGCTGCTTGGCCTGCTGGCTACTTTTCAGTATACGACGCCGGGCTACCTCGGACTTGTGGTAGGGCTTTCTGTGTTTGCCGTTATGACCATGGCGGCAACCGTTGGTACAGTCGTACCCATGTTACTTAAACGTCTGAATGTTGATGCAGCCATTGCCACCGGTCCTTTTATTACTACATCCATTGATGTGCTTGGTGTTACGCTTTTTTTTATGGTTGCAAAATTGCTGCTCAGGCTTTGAATCATGCGTTTTTTCCATTCTGAAACGGGAGGTATACACCCGGTCCTGCTGCTGGCAATAGTTGCTGCTTCCCTTTACCTCGTGTACCAGAGTTTTCAGCCAAGCCTGTTTGATCCCAATGCCAAGCCCCGTCCGGTTACAGCACGGGGAGATCTGGCCCTGGATGAAAAAAACACCATTGATGTGTTTAACAGTGCATCACCTTCTGTGGTGTATATCACCTCGATTTCCGTGCAGCGCAACCTGTTCAGCCTGAATGTTTATGAGATCCCCAAGGGTACAGGCTCCGGGTTTGTCTGGGACAAACAGGGGCGTATCGTTACCAATTACCACGTCATTTCCGATGCAAGCCGCATCGAGGTCACCCTGGCCGACCATACGACATGGAAGGCGGTGCTGGTGGGTGCCGCACCGGACCGTGATATAGCGGTTCTGCAGATTTCAGCACCTGCGGCCAAGCTTTCTCCCATCCTGGTGGGTGAATCGGATGATCTGCAGGTAGGGCAGAAGGTGTTTGCCATCGGTAATCCCTTCGGTCTGGACCAGACCCTGACCACCGGCATTGTCAGTGCCCTGGGCAGGGAGATTACAGCTGTAACAGGACGAACCATTCATAATGTCATCCAGACCGATGCGGCCATCAATCCCGGTAATTCAGGTGGACCGCTGCTGGACAGTGCAGGTCGTTTGATCGGTGTGAATACGGCTATTTACAGCCCATCAGGGGGAAGTTCCGGTATCGGCTTTGCCGTACCGGTTCGTGAAATCAACAGGGTGGTTCCCCAGGTGATCCGGCAGGGAAAAGTGTATCGTCCTGGTCTCGGCATCAGCCTGGCAAACCAGCGGCTTACCCGTGATCTCAATCTGGATGGAGTTCTGGTCCTGGGCGTGGAGCCTGGCTCCACAGCGGAAAAAGCGGGTATACGCGGAACTAAACAGGTCAGGGGAGGATTGATTTTAGGAGATGTAATTCTGGCGGTTAACGGAAAACCCATAGATGATTACAACTCACTTCGTGATGAAATCGAACGTTACCAGGTCGGCGAATCCGTGACCCTTACCCTGCTTCGCGACAATCAACGTGTCGATGTAGCAGTAACCCTTGAGGCCATGTGAAAGAGGACGGATTTGGGAAATTTACTCTTATTACAATCCGTTCATTCCCGTGTCAGAAAGGAGGCCACAAAAATTTTGATCCCGGCTTTACAAGGAAGTATTCATTTCAATGAATGAGGGAGTGACTAACTAGTTTTTTCACGAAACCCTCAAATTTGACCAGTGCGGAGGATCTGTTTAATCCGTTCTGCTGCCTTGCCGTCTCCGTAAGGATTTGGCTTGTCAGCCATCTGTTTATAAAAATCATGATCAGCCAGTAACCGGTTGGTTTCCGAGATAATTCGTCGCTTATCTGTTCCCACCAGCAATGCCGTGCCTGCCTCAACCGCTTCAGGACGTTCTGTGGTCTCCCGCATCACCAGCACCGGCTTGCCGAAAGAGGGGGCCTCCTCCTGTACGCCGCCGGAGTCGGTTAAAATGAGGCGGGCACAATTCATGGCATGGACAAATGGTGCATAATCAAGTGGTTGGATGAGGTGCACGTTTTCCAATGCTCCGAGAACTGAGTATACCGGCTGCTGTACATTGGGATTCAAGTGCACTGGATAGATAAAATGGATTTCCGGATGCTGTGCTGCCAGTTCGGCAATCGCCTCACAGATGTCCAGGAAGCCCGGGCCGAAATTTTCACGCCTGTGGCCGGTGATCAGTACATACGGCCGGTGCTGGCTGATAATCTTGTCAGCACTGCCGAACACCCCGGGCCATTCCTGTTTATCTGCTACGCTATCTCGTACCAGGAACAGGGCATCAATTACCGTATTGCCGGTGACATGAATAGTATCACCGGCAATGTTTTCATCAAGCAGGTTCTGCTGCGACCGGGCAGTGGGGGCAAAATGCAGGGCAGCAATCGTTGAGGTCATGACCCGGTTCACCTCTTCCGGAAAAGGGGCATGGATGTTGTGCGTACGCAGGCCGGCTTCAACATGGCCCACAGGGATCTGCAGGTAAAAGGCTGCCAGGCTGCCAGCAAAGCAGGTCGTGGTATCTCCCTGTACAAGGACAAGATCAGGCTTTTCAGCACGCAGTACATTCCGCAAGCCGAGCAGGACCCGGCTGGTCACATCAAACAGGTCCTGAT
>CAZKBZ010000098.1:0-9599 GCA_964551175.1 uncultured Desulfobulbus sp. | reverse complement strand
CCGGTATCATATGTTCCCCAGAAAACAATATGCATGAATCAATTTTCTGCTGACAACTGCATACTGTCGTTTCCCTTGCCTTGCATATAATCCGTTTTCTTGGTCCGATACTGAATATCTTCCAGTAACCGTCGATTTACAGATAAAAGATCTGCCAGAAATGCAACAAGCATAGTCTGAAACCCAATTCCAAGAAGCACGGAAGCCAGAATCAACGACTGGATATGCCCAGCTCCTCCACCGGTAAGGTAAGAAAAAAGAAAACGGACTCCGAGCAGAAAACCACAGAAAAAAAGCAGGCTGCCCAAGCTGATAAAAAAGCGAAAGGGCTTATAAACAACAAAAATTCGAATGATAGTAATGATGGATTTTCTGATATAAGAGGGGACACTTTTCAGCAATCTTGACGGCCGTAAGTCTTCATTCGTTCGGATAGGCACCGAGATGACAGCCATATTCTTCTGGCCAGCCTGAATTATTGTTTCCAGGGTATAGGTATACTCATTGAAAACATTTAAACGCATGGCAGCATCTCTACTCATTGCACGGAAACCACTTGTAACATCAGCGACTTTTGTTTTACTGACTGTACGGACAACAAGGCTTCCAGCTTTCTGAAGAATTTTCTTTAATGGAGAAAAATGTTCAATATCTTCAATAGGTCTCGCACCCACTACAATGTCCGCACGGCCATGTAAAATCGGTTCTACCAGTTTGGGAATATCCTTTGCCTGGTATTGATTATCTGCATCCGTATTAACTATAACATCAGCACCCAGTTTAAGACATGCATCAAGTCCGGCCATGAACCCCTTGGCAAGTCCATGGTTTTTAGTAAAACTGACAATATGGTCGACACCATTCTCCTGTGCTATTCTGACTGTTTCATCAATACATCCATCATCAATGATCAACCACTCTACCCGTTCAAACCCATCTACCTGGCGCGGAAGAGAGGATAAAGTAATAGAAAGCGTTTTTTCCTCATTGTAACAAGGTATCTGAATGAAGAGTTTTTTCATAATATATTTTACAAGTATAAAGATAACTGGCCTGAAACAATCAACCACCTCGTACTGTACGGAGATAACGCATTTCCTCTGCAGACTCCCGTTGATTCAAAAAAAGAAGTGGTAGAGTGAACAGGAGTGAAACTAGAATAATACCATAATGATAACGAAAAATTGATTTATGAATAACAAAAAACAAGGTAGGTAGTGAGTTGAGAAGAACAGGCAAAGACAAAAGCAGAAGCCGCCATGATTTCAGCCTGTAGCCGGCTATTACAATGCTTGCCAGAAAAACGTATAAATAAACAGCCGGGCGCCATACAACAAACCAATGCTCACCCTTTGACTCTTCAAAGAGATCATATAACCTTTCCATAAGTTGTGGCAGTAATGACTCCTCATCATTACCGGTTCTATTGGAGCTGACATACTTGATGTGAATGATATTGTCTTTATTTTTACTCCACAAATTAACATATTCTATTCTGCGATGAAATCCTTCCAGAGGCTGTATTCGCCACAGTCTCGAGCTTGCAAATAAGCGTTCTTCCATCGGATTTAACTGCTTACTCTGTCTGGCAACAGAACGTGCGGATTCATGACTTCTATCTTTCTGCTTTGTTTCCGATTTAATCCATATTCTTTTCTGTCCGTCGGACAGAAAAGATTCTATATCTTGTATCGTTTTACTCACTACTCTGCCCAGTGGATTGCCACGCCTGACGTCAAGCAAGCTGTAAACGGGACCCCGAACTGCAATAAACAGCAAAAAGGCCGATATGAAAGCAATAAAGATTTTCTTTCTGCAGCAGGAAAATATCAGCAGCAGGACAAAAGAAGTGACAAATGCAGGAATCACTCCGTTATGACGATAAATAGCAACACAAAACAGGACCAATGCTAATACTGGTACTGAAGCCGAACGGTCGAGCCATTTCCCTCGACTCATTACAAGCTGAAACAGTATCACCGTGAGTGCCAGCAAAGCCGTACTATAGGCAATATCCTTCCATAAAGTGATAACCATCAGGCCGTTGACCAACCAGCCGGCGAATATGATTGCAGTCAGCCAGAGAATATACCGTGGGACTCCCCATCTCTGCAAAACGGCCAGACACCAACCGGCAACACCGCCCAAAACGGTAATCTGGGCAAGGACAACCATGGCTGGTGACAGCCAGACCCGAGTCAGCAACCAGATCGTCAAGGTGTGAAAGGCAGGATGCCAGTCTTTAAAATGAGTGATCCCGGCCAATACCTGCCGCCATTGATCCAGTGAATCCGGACTCATGGAACCAGGCCAGAAGGCGAAAAGATACAGCAGCCAGACAAAATAAGATGGAAGAGCATAGAAAAACCAGGACCATCGTCCGGGTTCAACTGTTTTCTTTTGCAAAAGAGGCCTTGTAGCCAGCCAGAATGTAAGAAGATACACTGTGGTTGCGATCACTCCTGCAGCAGCCGGTAAGTAATAAACGGTTTTACCGGAGGGCGTAGAAAGGGGAGTAACTACAATCAAAAAAACGGCTGTTAAAATGGAAAGCAGATACCAGAAAACATGTATTTTAGAGGAAGCTGGGTAAAGAGAACCTGACGATATCCGGTATCTTGGGGAATGAAGATTGTAAAAAAAAGCTGCGGCAAACATTGAAAGCAGAATAGCAATAAATAAATGCCGTACAGCATCTTTTGTCCATCCAGGGCACATCAACTTCAATTCTATCTGAGGATCTTCTCCCAGAGAAACCATCTGCAGACTCTCTGTCCCGGATGAAACAAATTCAATATTATGACGAGCGTGTAGATTTTGAAATTCTTTGTCAGCCTTAAAGTCCAATACAGGCCTGCTCCCCTGAATAAGAGAAAGACGATAAAGAATAAAACTGCCTGTATTCACTAAAGGATCAATTCGAAGTTTTTCAATGGTTTGCAGAGCAGGCAGCGTTACTTCGAATGTTGACCTGCCCGGTTTCATCAACACGGTAACCATTCGTTCCGTACTGTATACTTCACCGTCATCCGCCCAGAATACCTGGAAAACCTCCTGTTGAGGTGTTGAAGATTCAACAATAAGACGAGCTGATGTATCTATGTACGAAACAGGAAGAAATATGGCAAGCCAGCACCCCAGTATAAAAAGAAAAAAAAGAAAGACTGGATTTTTGAATCTCTGCATTAAACTGATCAAAGGATATTTTTTCAATGCAGGTAACTTGTTATTTTTGAGGTATATTTCTGCAGAAATGTCTGTTCCAAATCACTTCTGCACAGTGCAGTGATATCAGGTTCCGGTTCAGTTGTGTACAACAGAGACACAGAAAGAGTGACAGCATCCGTATCATGAAACATCGGAAGGACAATCTGTGGATCATTTGTTCTGCAACGGAGCACAAGACAATCTGCTTCGATAAAAGAATCAGCTACCCCGACAAGTTCGCACCCCTCAAATCCGCTGGCTGCATTTGCCTGCCATATCTGTTTTCCCGTCCTGCTGGATTTGATGGCAAGTTGTCTGATAAATACCAGGCCAGGCATGTTGGTCGGGTCTACCCGGTACTGCCCTTCCTGACCGGCAAATGGTAAGTTAAGAGAGAAGGTCTGCCAGCACTGCTCAGGATAATCAATAAAAACAGAATTATGCTCCCAGTAGCCTCCACCAATCTGCGAATACACCTGCAGCCGTGTTTTACCGTTCAGCTCACAATCGACCAGCGTGGCCGGAGCAAGAGCAAGGTTGGCAACCTGCTGCAATGCAAATTCATGATGCATCTCCGTTTCCTTCCACAGTCGCGACAAGACTATGGCCATTTGGGGACTAGTTTCCTGCAAGGCCCGCTCGTGCTTCATCATCATATACTGTACTAAATCAGCTCGCTGCAGATTCGCTGTCCGGTAAACCATGGAATCAAAGTGCCGGCGATAATTAAATAACTCATCAGGCAATACATCCCCCTGCAGGCCATTTTCGTGTAAGGTAATTAAAAAATCCCAATCTTCATACGAACTCATGATCTCATCATAACCGCCGCACCGTTCAAAAACCTCCTGCCTGTACAGATTGGTGCACTTCCCATCGGTATTCATGAACAACATTAATTCCGGAACATAACCAAGAGGAATATATGCTCCGTCAAGTTCTCCGAAGTTTTGAGCATGACAGCTGACATAGGCAAGATCCCCGTTATTTGAGAGGGCCTCAACCGCGCGTTCGATATACTCTGGCTGGATAGTATCATCTGCATCCAGGGGCAGAATAAAACTACCTGTCGCAGCTGCAATCCCTGCATTGCGGGCAGAACTGAGTCCCCCGTTTTTCTTCTGAACTTTCACTACCCCTTCAAGGCTTTCAAAAACTTCGTTTGCCTTGTCTGAGGTGGAACCGTCATTGACCACAACAATCTCAATATTGGCATATGTGGATTTCCGGACAGACTGAATTGTCTGTCGGACATACTGAGGTTGATTAAAATAAGGAAC
Source organism: uncultured Desulfobulbus sp. (assembly GCA_964551175.1). Lineage (GTDB taxonomy): Bacteria > Desulfobacterota > Desulfobulbia > Desulfobulbales > Desulfobulbaceae > Desulfobulbus_C. Next base: position 5,112 of record CAZKBZ010000098.1, on the reverse strand, counting down.
GATTACTGACACCAGTGGACATTGACCGGTACAGCTCTTCCATATCCTTTTTTTCCAGGGAGCCCTGTAATTTTCTTCAATCCGGCTGCAGGTTGCCACAGGATCACAGATTTCGTTACTGCGAATACGAGCAGATCTCGAAATGGCCTGCAGCTTCTCCTTATACAAAAAATTTTTTAAAATAATGCCAGCAACTTCTTCGGGATTAAGCGGGTCAACTAAAAAACCTGAAATACCGTGTTCGATCATTTCAGCCATTCCACCGTTTCGTGAAGCAATGACAACACAACCAAATGACATGGCTTCAAGGCAGACGTTGGCCCAATTCTCCCAGCGGGACGGGTATACACAAAAACAGGATTCTCCAAACAGAGCAGGGATTTCACTGTAAGGTACAGCTCCGGCAAAAATGATCTTTTCCTCTAATTCATCTGGAATATTTCGCTTAAGAATGTCGACATATGATCTGCCAAACATCGGAGCATTCCTATCTGCACCCCATATTTCAAAACAAAAATCCGATTCCCTGGCCAGCACAATTTTTGCTGCCTCAATAAAGGTATCCAACCCCTTACGGACTTGGACAGAACCAATAAAACGTACACGACGAATCTGTTCTTTGCTGAACTCCCGCAAGTCCTCTCTGATCGGCAGATCCATGGGATAGGGACACTGACAGATATCGTTGCGGCCTACCCTTTTCCGGAAGAAATCCGCCAGCGATATTGAAGGTGAGGTCACCATATCGGCATACCGAACACAATAATCTTCCATGCTGCAGTCGCACAGAATGTCAGGATAGAGTTTTTTGTCTTCGTTTATATGATAAAGCAGGGAACTGGGTGTATGCAGCTTGACAATAAGCTTGCTATTTGAAAATTCATTAAACAGACGTTTGGCCCTGATGGATGCAAAACCTTCTACTCCAAATTCGGCAAACTCAATAACATCACAATCCACCTGTGCTGCAAGTTTGCGTAACGTATCAAGAACCCTGTAACTGTACTCATGATGTATACTGATAAAACTGTTTCTTCGATGAACAGGAGTGGGAACAGTCGGCACCAGATGTACTCCACCGGGCAGCATTTCCATGTTACCTTCATGAAAACAGTCCGTCAGCAGGTAAACAGCATGGCCACGATTAGCCATGGCCATGCACACATTATAAATATAAGTTCCAATACCACCGCCGGTCACTGGACCAAACTCACGGCAGACATATACGATATTCATTATAACTTCTGGATATTACCAGGAATCTCCATCAAATATTGTTTTATTTTTTTCCGAACTGTTCCAATCACAGCTGGACTGTTCCTGCTTTTCTGTTTAGTCCTCTTTTTACCTGTAGTCAGCACCTGTGTCATTTCCTGCTGACTGAGTGCAGACCAATCAGATAACTTTGAGAAATCGTTACCTAAAGTGATAAGTATATCAGTAAGAGCCAGTGAAATGTCATCAAGTAATAAAGCAAGCTGCTCAGAGTTGACAGAATATTCTTTGTTACCAGCAATCAATTCTTGCCGAAAAAACTCCTTAAAGCGATCTCGAGCATTCTCAATAAGAAAAAATGCCCGGTCTTGTATCTGTTTTCGCAGAGGACTTGCATCCCATTCTGGATCATGAAAAAAAAGCTTAAACAGTTCCCGTAGTTTTTCCTGCTGTGTTTGAAAATCAACTGCATAATCCTGTAGATCAGAGCCGATAACCTCTTCCAGACCGGTACCACGTGAAACTATGACAGGACATCCGTATGACATGGCTTCGAGGCAGACAATACCAAAGACCTCCCACCGGGACGGAAAAACAGCAACGGTTGCTTCCCTGAAGTACTTAACAACATCACTGTGTGGTACCTGACCAAGAAAAACTATTTTTGATTTCAGAGGAGCAGGTATTCTTTCCTGCCACCATTCTAAAAATGTCATCTGATACTGCTTATTGAAGGTATCACGACCGATAAATATAAGTCTCGGTGCCTCAGTCGTACGATTCTCATACATTTGGACATATGCTGATAACAGAATATCCGCTCCCTTGTGCCGATCTAAACGACCGACAAAAAGAGCTGTACGCCTGTCTGTCTCTCTCGGAATTCTTTTGCAACACGGATCAAACAGTCTATCATCCGGTATGTTGGCAATAATATTGACCTGTCTTTCAAGTTTCAGCCTTTTTTTTGTCTGTCTCCATGTCATTCCGGTCGGGACAATCAATTCATCCGCCATATGAACGCAGGCATCTTCCATGGCACAGTTTAACCGGTTCTGAGGGTCAATTAGTTCACTTTGATATTTCCTTTTCTCCCCACCCTCATATGTAGTCAAGGTATCAAACAGTGATCCTTCGATAAAAAGGACAAAACGTGTAGCTTGGTAAAAACCCGCTTTTTTCTTTTTCAAAAGAAAGAAACCCTCAGCTCCGAATTCCGCACATACAACACAATCAACAGCAAAAGCAGCTGTCAGAGCATCAAATGCCTGAAGGACAGATAAAGAATAGGTATAATGAAATGTTGAAATCAGGCCGCCAGTAGGTGAAAAATCAGGCGATAGATACAGTCGTCTGCAATCAACAAAATGTAGTGTAATACCTGGATAGTATTCTTTAAAGACTGCCTCGTCAAAATTATCAGGACGCATGGACAACAGTGTAATGCGATGTCCATCTTCCCGCAGCAACTGTGCCAGTGCTTTAAACTGTGTCCCTATCCCTCCATAGTAAAAGGGGACAAGTTCGCGGGTTATGATAACAATATTTTTACCGGACATCATGTTCAACCAGCTGATGTTCAAACTCAAAAGGATGCCAGATAAGATAGTAAATAGGATGCAAGGGGTCCGGAGCAACGGAAAAGACTGCTGCCAATTCGATAAGGTCTAAAATCTGCTGATCTTCAAGAGCATAGGTATTATTGACAGTATAATGTACCGAATATGCTTCAAGGGGCTGAAGAATATTCTCAAATGAAATATCTACTATAATTCTATCCCCCTTATGCATGACAGGAAACTTATGACCATATTCCCTGCTGGTACAATGCATGATCTCCACCCCGAATTTATTACGAATAATGACACAGCAATTGAGAGCATCCAATGTCTTGTAAGCTTCAATGAAAGCCCGAATTGTCACTTTTTCCTTGAAGAAGAAATGATCTGCCGCCTCACCATTCTCATTTAACAGGATCAGATTAAGGACTCTGGCATCTCCGGTTCCATAACGATATGGTGCTACCCGTTTGCTAAAACCCTCTTCTTCATGACTAACTATCTCAAATTTTTCTTTTATGTCTTCCTTGTCCTGAACATGCACCGCATGCACAGGCTCATGATTGTCCTGATCAGTATCGGGATCTTTCTCTTCTCCTTCAGCTAAATACTGCTCATTCCTGACGTCACGGAGATAAGCATCCACAACATCGATAGGTTCGCCGATCTTTGTTATCTTGCCATTTTTCAGATATATCGCTCTGTTGCACAACTGCGGCACAGATGTTACATCATGTGTTACATAAAGAATTGTTACTCCACTTTCTATAAGCTGAGCCATCCGTTTAGTACACTTTGCCTGAAAATAAGCATCGCCGACAGAAAGTGCTTCATCAACAATAAGAATATCAGGTTCCACGTGTGCCTGAACGGCAAAAGCAAGTCGTACGATCATACCGCTGCTGTAAAGCTTGATCGGTTGATCAATGAACTCACCGATATCAGCAAAATTTTCAATCTCCATAAACCGATCATCTATCTCCTGTCTGGTAAATCCGAGAATGGAACCATTGAGATAAACATTTTCACGGCCTGTAAACTCAGGATTAAAACCGGCTCCGAGCTCAAGAAGTGCAGCAATGCGCCCATTGACTGTAAGTTGTCCGCTAGTCGGCTTTAAAATACCACAGACCAGTTGAAGCAAAGTAGACTTACCGCTTCCATTTCTTCCTATTATACCTATAAAATCACCATGTTGGATGTTGAAATTAATGTCATCCAAGGCAGTAAACGGGTGATGATATTGACGTCGAAAGGGATGAAACGCTTCAAACAAACGGTCAACAGGTCTATTATACAAACGGTAGACTTTGGAAACGTGCTCAAGTGATATGGCAATCTTGCTGCTCATTAGAATCTGTCAAAGAACATCCGCGAATTGTGGTTTGAGCTTGGAAAAAACAAAAACACCCAGTATGAAAAACATCAATGTCACAACCCAAAAATAGAGACTATAGAAAGGATGATGCCAAAACGGGATAAAAGTAATAAATGATTCACGATAGCCCTGCACAACATAAAACATGGGATTGAGCTTCAGCCAGAACTGAACGGTTGATGGCATAATGTTAATGTCCCAGAAAATAGGCGTTGCCCAAAATCCAACCTGAAGGGCAACTCCGACAATTTGAGCGACGTCACGGGCAAAGACATTGAGCGCAGAAGCAATCCAGGAAAAACCCAGTACCAGCATACAGAGACAAAAAGTATAATAAAAAAATTGCAGGAAGAAAAACGATACTGGAAGTTGCTGCAACACTATCAAAGCTAACAAAACAACAAGAAATATTGCATGCGTTACTAAACCGGAAAGAAGCCGGACCACCGGCAGTATCTGTGCATGAAAAAGTGTTTTCTTAATCAGATGGCCATTTGCCGTGATTGAATGAGTTGATCCACCCAAGATGTCAGAAAAACAATACCACGGGGCCATCCCTGCTGCCAGCCAAACAACAAACGGCACATTATTGAGTGGTTTTGACTTAAAGCCAACGCTAAAAACGAACCAGAAAACCGTTATCATGACAATGGGATGAATAATCGTCCAGAAAAAACTTAAAAACGAACCCACATACTGAGTCTTTACCTCTCGCCTGGCCATGGCCAGAACAAGCTGATGCTTTTCCCAGATCACCTGTAAAAAAACAATAAAAGTATTAATCATTTTTCAAATAAACAGTAAGGTAATCAACGACAGCTATTTACTCGCGACATCAGTCATATACTCTTGTCATTCCCCCTGATGCAATCAAATGAGCTCAGCTCACTCACAATCGTTCAACTGTAGGGAGCCTTGAAAAATAAGCGAACCAGAATTATCTGGTTTTAATTGAGAATA
>CAZKBZ010000097.1:6037-9692 GCA_964551175.1 uncultured Desulfobulbus sp. | reverse complement strand
AAAAGGCAATTTTTCAAGGTGCCCTTAAGCAACATCACGGCAGACTATCATGTCCGTTAACTGCTGCCCGGACCCGATGGTAACGTTCTCCCACACGACACAGTTAGTCAACTGCGAGCCGGCCCCTATAGTCACACCCGGACCGACCGCACCCCATTTTCCGAACACTGCGTCACCTGCTATGACAGCCTGTGGACTGATGCACCAGGATCCGGTTTTGTCCCTGCATCCGGATCGATCGGCTGCACGGCTGGTCAGCAGTTGCCGATGCAGGTCCAGATAATCCTGCGGTGTACCGATATCCCGCCAGAAACAGCCATCCACCCGCAGGCTGCAGACCTGACCGGCTTGAGCAAGCTGTTCATACAGATCAATGATATGGTAAAAACCACTGTCCGAAATTTGTTCTATCACCTCCCGATCCAGAACATGAATGCCGGTAAAGGCCAGCATATCTCCGCTGGCTGCTGAGAATCCGTGAACCTGGCTGTCTCTGACGCAGACAGTATTAAAACGGTCATAATCATGCATGACCATGGTCACGGGATAATCCCTGGCAACATGGCGCTCCATCAGCCTGCGGACATCAACATCATGATAAATGTCTCCGTTCATCACCAGTACCGGATCATCAGTGAACAGATCCAGAGCCTTGCGAAGGCTGCCGCCCGTACCCAGAATCTCCGGCTCGTACTGGAGAATTACTTCAGGCCTGTCTGCAACCGCTGCCTTGATCTGGACTGCCAGGTAATGACAGTTCACCACTACCCTGTCACATCCGGCCTGCACAAGCATATCCAGTAATATATGGAGCAGGGGAACGTTGAGAACCGGAAACAGGGGCTTAGGCCGAATAAGAGTGTATGGGCGCAGCCGGGTACCGAATCCGGCAGCAAGTATCATGGCCTGCATATTTTTTTGAAAATGCAATTCCGGATTTACGGCTCCGGATTAAATCTTGACTTGTCTGTTAATCCTTTCTAAGTATCAACTTTTCGTAAAGTAGTATATCAGATAACATAATCCTGCAAGAGGCTGGACAGTTCACCATGATTACCTTACTTGATTACGGTGCCGGCAATGTTCGCTCGGTCATCAATGCCATAGAGAGTTTAGGCGAAACCGTTGTGCAGGTCAACTCTGCCGCCGACATTGATAAAGCGGATCGGCTGGTCTTTCCCGGGGTCGGTAATTTTGGTGCCATGATGCAGATTCTCAGAGAAAAGCAGCTCATTGAGCCGCTCCTGCGCTACCTGCATGATGACCGGCCGTTTCTGGGCATCTGTGTTGCCCTGCAGGCCCTGTTTGATTCCAGTGAAGAAGCACCGGACGAACCTGGCCTGGGGATTATTCCTGGCCGGGTCAAACGATTTACCACAAAACTGTCTGTTCCCCATATCGGCTGGAACGGGATCAAGGTTCAGCAGCCGTCAAGAATTTTCAACGGTTTTTCCGGCAAGGAAAAACTTTATTTTGTCCACTCCTACCACGTTGCAGCTGACAACAGCGATACTGTTCTGACCACCACTGATTACGGCTATGAATTTGTCAGCTCGATTCAGAAGGGAAACATCATTGCCACCCAGTTCCATCCGGAGAAAAGCGGCCGTGCCGGCCTGAAGCTGCTGGAAAACTTTCTTGATGCCGGTCGCCAACCAGTTATCCCGCAACAATGCCCGCAGACCACACAACTTGCCAGCCGGATCATTGCCTGCCTTGATGTCCGCTCAAACGACAAGGGCGACCTGGTGGTGACCAAAGGTGATCAATATGACGTGCGTGAAGACGGCAATGTGCGCAACTTAGGTCTGCCGGTGCAGCTTGCCCAGGAATATTACAGCCAGGGGGCGGATGAAATAACCTTTTTAAACATCACCGCGTTCCGTGATTTTCCACTTCAGGATATGCCCATGCTTGAGGTCCTGCGAAAAACCTCGGAAAATGTCTTTGTCCCTCTGACAATCGGCGGGGGTATCCGGGATTTTACAGACCGCAACGGCAGACACTATTCGGCCCTGGAAGTTGCCTCGCAATATTTCCGTTCAGGTGCGGACAAAATTTCCATCGGCTCAGACGCGGTACTTATAGTCGAAGAGGTATTGAAGACCGGTAAAGCCTCGGGACTGAGTTCCATAGAACAGATCGCCAGGGTATACGGCAACCAGGCCGTTGTTATTTCCGTTGATCCGAGAAGGGTATACGTGGATGGACCCGGGGCGGTAGAACATGAAGTCATTGAAACCAGCTATCCAGGGCCAAATGGTGAAAAATACTGCTGGTACCAGTGTACCATCAAGGGCGGCCGTGAAGGACGTAATCTTGATGCCGTCACCCTGGCAAGAGTCTGCGAACAGCTGGGTGGTGGTGAAATACTGCTCAACTGCATTGATAAAGACGGAACCAATTCAGGTTTTGACCTGGAGTTGATCAATGCGGTAAAAGAAGCTGTCACCATCCCGGTCATCGCCTCCAGCGGTGCCGGCAGTGCGGAACATTTTCTGGAAGTCTTCACCCGAACAAAGGCCGAAGCAGCACTGGCAGCTGGGATTTTCCATCGCAAGGAAGTGCCGATCGGTGCCGTGAAACAGTTTTTGGAGAATAAAGTTGAAATCCGGCCTGTATAATGGTGCAGACAGAAATGAATCAGGCAGGAGGTCGGTAGAAAAGTTCACCAGCCTCACTCTCTTCCAGACCGATCACCACAATACCGGCCCGGTCAGCTGCAGCAATCATGGTTTCTCGATCAAAAATCAGTGACTGGCCTGCCTCTACAGCCAGCACCTCACCTTTTACCGCAGCAAGTGTTTCAATGGTTTTCGTCCCGGTTGCCGGCAGGTCAAAACGAAAATCCTGGCCCGGTTTTTTCAACTTCACCACCACGGCTCCGGAACCTGCAAGCTCACCACCGCGTTTAATGGCAGCATCTGTTCCCTCAATGGCTTCAACCGCCAGCACACTCCGACCCCGTACAACCACACACTGACCGATATCAAGACGCCCCACTTCCCGGGCAATCTTCCAGCCGAAATGTATGTCCTCCAGCTGTTCTTCTGATGGTCTTTTCCGGGTTAACACTCCTTTTGGGAAAAACAGATGCTCCAGGTAACAGGTTGAAGCAAGGACCCGGATTCCTTCATCCTCCAGAGCGCTGGCAACCGCCCGCAGGATGGCATCATCAAGCCGGGTATCAATCTTGTTCCACAGAGATAATCCTTTCAGATCAGGAAGGATATCCTTGAAAATGCGGGTTTTTGTGATGGTACCGCAGAACACGGTCTCCTGAACACCCCGGCCGTGAAAAAACCTGATGATCTTGCCCAGCTGACCAAGTTTCACCCAGCAGGCCGCATCAACATGGTCCACGAGTTCAGCTGCTGTCTCGTTCTGGTGACAGACGGCAATGACTCTGCGGCCCCGTTCTTTTGCTGCAGCCGCAAACAGCAGTGGAAACTGACCGCCTCCGGCAATGAGGCCAATAGGGGTATCCATTTAAACCCAGGTCCCGGGTAAAAGAATCAGAGAGCGAGGCTGCAGGAAGATCATCCGTATCTGATCACGGGGCATGCAACGATGCTCGATTATACGCAGAACTTGTAAGCAGTTGCAGGGTGCCACAGCTGTGCGTGATTGAATCTCACAATTATACACACGTATA
>CAZKBZ010000097.1:0-5937 GCA_964551175.1 uncultured Desulfobulbus sp. | reverse complement strand
AAGCGCGTGCAGATGGGGTGCCCTGTGACCGCTTACGATCATCCTTCCTCGGTGCGTTTAACAACACCCCGTTTACTGGTCTTGAAAAAATCAACCAGGGTCTGCACTTCCGGGCTGTCGGGAAAGGCCTGCCTGGTCTCCTCCAGGGCATCTTTGAGCAAAGTCTGCGGTGGAGCGCGAAAAATCATTTTAAAGGCCTGCTCCAGACAGTTGATGGCTTCACGACTCATGCCGTTTCGACGGAGACCAATTTTATTAATACCTGAAATGCGCATCCGGTTCCTGGTTCCGGTGAGAATAACGTAAGGTGACACGTCCATGGAAATTCCGGACATGCCGCCAATATAGGTATATGCTCCAATTCTGCAGAACTGGTGGACAGCTACCAGGCCACCGAGGTTGACAAAATCACCGATTTCCACATGACCGGCCAGGGTGGCGACATTGGCCATAATGACATTGTTGTGAATGATGCAGTCATGGGCCACATGGGTATAGGCCATCAATATATTATTATTCCCGATAACCGTCCTGCCATTGCCGTTCACCGTGCCCCGGTGGATGGAAACATATTCCCGGATCTGGTTATCATCACCGATGATCAGCTCCGTGGGTTCCCCCTTGTAATGCATATCCTGGGGAGGAGCGCCGATCGAGGTAAAAGATCCGATATGGTTGCGGGCTCCGATGGTCGTGTGTCCGGAAATAACCGCATGGGCTGCCACCTCTGTTTCGGGACCAATGGTGACATTTGTTTCCACAACGGCATAGGGTCCAATGGAAGCGGTTTCGTGAATTCCTGCCTGTGAATCAACCACGGCAGTGGGGTGTATGGTCATCTACTTATTCCTTCAGGGATCATGAACCCGGGCTATTGTTGGATTATTGAAATACCGTTACAAATAACAGTTTACTCTCGTATCAGGAATAAAAGGCCATCAGATCTGCCTCAGTAACCAGCACATCATCAACATAGGCTTTACCCTTCATCTTGGTCACCTTGCTCTTCTGGCGGGTCAGCTCCAGTTTAAAAATCAGCTGGTCTCCGGGGAGGACAACTTTACGAAAACGGACATTATCCAGGCCGGCGAAAAAAACAAGTTTTCCTTCAATTGTATCTGTGGACAAGTAAGCCAGAACAGATCCTGCCTGGGCCATGCCTTCCAGAATAAGCACGCCCGGCATGACAGGTTCCCCGGGAAAATGTCCCTGGAAAAATGGTTCACCCATGGTCACATTTTTCAGGGCTGTTATTGTTTTTCCCCGCTCAAACTCAAGAACTCGATCCACCATGATAAAGGGATACCTGTGCGGCAGCAGATCAAGGATTGCTTTGATATCCATGGGCAGCAGTGCCTGTTTTTCTTTACTCATCATTTTTCTCCCACATCTTTATCCTGTTCCAGCAGTTCGGTCAGCTGGTTCACTTTTTTACGCAGTCGTCGTATCTCTTTTACCATCTCAGGCAGTCGGGTAAAGGCGGCAGAGGAACGCCCCCATTTTTTCACATCAAAGGCAGGGATTCCGCCGACTATAGACCCTTTTTTCTGGTTGTTATGAACGCCGCCCATGGCAGCAACCATGACCCCGTCATCAAGATGGAGGTGTCCGGCAACACCGGCCCGTGCTCCCAGAACCACATTACGCCCCAAGGTGGTACTGCCGGCAATACCCACCTGACCGACCAGAATAGAATTCTCGCCGATTACGCAGTTATGGCCGACCATAACCAGGTTGTCGATGCGGACACCCGCCCTCACCCAGGTGGTGCCAAAGGCGGCACGGTCCACACAGGCATTGGCCCCGATCTGTACATCATCATCAATACGGACCGTACCCACCTGCGGCTTACTTACATGGCTGCCGGTTGCCGGATCCGTGGCAAACCCAAAACCATCACTGCCGATTATTGCTCCATGGTGGAGGACTACCCTGCTGCCCAGAATACATGCATGGGCAACAACAGCATTTGCATGCAGGATACAGTCATCACCGATTCCGACATCATTGCCGATAACAACTCCCGGGTGCAGGATAACCCGGTTTCCGATATGCACCCGGTCTCCGATAACGACCTGGGGCCCGATTGTAACCTGGTCACTAATCTCGCAATTACTACCGATAACAGCAGTCGGGTGTATACCGGCCGGGTTGAACTCTTCTTCCAGCAGATAATTATGAATCCGGGCTGCGGCAAGATCAGGATTATCCACCCGAATGACCGGCAACCCTACATCGTCAAGATCTGCAGGGACAATGCAGGCGGAAGCCCTGGTTTCAGCAAGCTTACCGGCAATTTTTTTTGTGTTGATAAAACTCAACTCACCTGCAACAGCCAGCTCTAAACTGTTGAAACCCGTGACGATAAGCTGGTCATCACCGATAACCGTCCCGTCCACAAGTTCTGCCAGTTGCTGAAGGGTTGCTGTTTTCATCTATTATATTCTGTGTTGAGGATCGCTGGTATAAAGGGTTCCTTGAAAAAGGTGAACATAGTCTATTTACTCATCAGGGTAAAGAAAAACAGATCTGCGCAGCTCATCAAAAGCCGCCAGCTCCCGGTGCCAGGACTGCTCCAGTTCCATAATATCCGCCCCCTCTTCCAGGGCTGTTCTCAGCTGTACATCCCCCAGGATCATATCCATGGGTAACTGTTCAAATTCGTATTCATAGGGAGGTTCCTTGTAGGAAAAATCATCCGAATACAAATTGATCAGGGTCTGCAGCAGGGCAAGGCCAAGCCGGTAAGAAAGAAACCTGTCCTTCTCGGTTACGTGAACATGAAATCCGAAGCAAGGCTGTCCTGCCCACTTGCCGGCAACAGGTTCAAAAACAACGGGTCGCAGCATACAGCCCGGAAGCTCGATTGCTGCTAATTTTTCCTGCACCCTCCTGTGATCGACAAAGGGAGCACCAAACAGTTCAAAGGGAAGCGTTGTCCCGCGACCCTCGGAAATATTAGTGCCCTCCCAGATAACCTGGCCGGGATACACCAGGGCCGTCAGGGGCGTGGGCATATTGGGTGAAGGAAACACCCAGGGAAAGCCGGTATCTGCAAAAAACATCCGCCGCTGCCAGCCCTTTATTTTCACAACCTCAAGCTCTGCGTTAATTCCCATCTCCCGGTTGCAGAGCAGGGCAAGTTCAGCCATGGTCAGACCGTGCCGCATGGGAATTTCATACAGGCCGACAAAGGAACGACAGGACGATTCAAGCAGATTGCCTTCAACCATATGCCCGCCTATCGGGTTGGGCCGATCAAGGATCACGACCTTTTTACCGGTGTCAGCAGCTGTCTGCAGACAATAGACCACGGTCCAGATAAAAGTGTATACGCGGGTACCGACATCCTGCAGGTCAATGAGCAGAATATCAAGATCCTCAAACATGGCCGCCAAGGGTTTTCTTGTCTCCGCATATAGTGAATAAACCGGCAGGCCGCTGACGGAATCAGTACTGTGAGAAGACTCAATCATGTTGTCCTGCTTTTCGCTGAAAAAACCGTGCTGGGGGGAGAACAGACAGGTCAACTGGCCGGGAAAGGCCTGCAGAACCAGATCCCGACTATGGGTGAAATACCGGTCAGTGGATGCCTGGTTGCAGAGCAGACCAAGCCGTTTGCCCGTTAAAAAAGAGGGCCTTGAGGAAATCAGCTGTTCAATTCCTGTTTTGATCATATCCAAGCCGGCTGACAGATACTGTGCCTGCTACTCGACAGTCACACTTTTGGCAAGATTTCTCGGCTGGTCTACGTCGCAACCCCGGCGGTTGGCAATCTCGTAGGAGAGGAGCTGAGCCGGGATGGTATAGAGCAGAGGATTGAGTTCTTCATGCACCTGCGGCAGATAGAGTACATCATCGGTCAAGGTAGCAAGATGACGGTCTCCTGCCGTACCGATCAACAGCAGCCGTCCCTGCCGCGCCTTGATTTCCTCAACATTGGAAACTGTTTTCTGATACACGGAATCGTTGGGAACCAGGGCCATAACCGGCATGTCTTTATCAATCAGGGCAATGGGGCCGTGTTTCAACTCACCGGCAGGATAGCCTTCGGCATGAATATAGGAAATTTCTTTTAATTTCAGCGCGCCTTCCAGAGCAATGGGGAAGTTCAGGCCACGTCCCACAAAGAGAAAATCCCTTGAATCGTAATAATCTTCTATCAACTCCTGGATCTGCTCCCGCACAACCGGCAGGGTCGCATCAATAACCGATGCAATATCAACAAGGGCTGCACCAAGCTCCATCAGCTTCTCCCTGTCAATTGTCTGTCGAACCTGGCCAAGATAAAGAGTGAGCAGGAAGAGCGCGGATAACTGGCTGGTAAAGGCCTTGGTGGAGGCAACTCCGATTTCAGGACCGGCATGGGTATAGATGACCCCGTCCGCCTCCCGGGTCATGGTAGAACCTACCACGTTGCAGATAGTAACCACTTTAGAACCAAGGGACGCGGCCAGCCGGATCCCGGCCAGCGTATCAGCGGTCTCACCGGACTGGGAAATGGAAATGGTCAGCACCCGTTCATTGACCAGCAGCCTTCGATAACGAAACTCCGAGGCGATATCCACATCCACCGGGATGCCCACCCATTTCTCAATCCAGTACTTTGCCACCAGGGCCGCATGCCAGGATGTCCCACATGCCACAAGTGCTATTCGATCAATGTTTCGGAGTTCCTCACTGCTCAAGCCGATCTCAGGCAGATCGATCTCGCCGATATCCGGAATTATCCTGCCGCTCACAGTGTTGAGAATCGCCTGGGGCTGCTCAAAGATTTCCTTGAGCATGAAATGCTTGTAGCCTGCCTTCTCTGCCATGGCGGCATTCCAGTCAATGGTACTGACAGGCTTTTCCAGCTCCGTGCCATCCTCAAGGGACATAATTGTATATGCCCCCTTTTCAAGGACAACCAGTTCCTGGTCATCCAGAAAAATAACCTGACGCGTATAAGGGAGCAGGGCCGGGATATCGGAGGCAACATAGCAGGCATCCTCATCAACACCCATGACCAGTGGACTCTGGTTTCGGGCCGCCACCAGCATGTGCGGCTCTTTCACCCACATTACTCCCAGGGCATAGGATCCTTCAACACGGGAGAGTGCCTGACGGACCGCAGCAACCAGGTCACCATCCAGATATTTTTCAATAAGATGGGCGAGCACCTCGGTATCTGTTTCCGAAGAAAAGGTATGGCCTTCGGCCTGAAGTTCCTTTTTCAGGCTGCCGTAATTTTCAATTATTCCATTATGAACCACCACCAGCTCGTCGCTGCAGTCGGAATGGGGATGGGCATTATCATGGGTCGGAGCCCCGTGGGTGGCCCAGCGGGTATGTCCGAGACCGGTATGACTATCCACCCCGATACAGTCATCAACCGCTTTTTCAAGTTGAACAAGTTTGCCGGCAGCCCGAAACTTGACCAGTTCATCCTTATACTGGTACACAAGGCCGGCTGAATCATATCCTCGATATTCCAGGCGGCGTAACCCCTCCAGCACAATGGGCACTACTTTTCTGTTGCCGGTATAACCAACGATTCCGCACATTATATCACCTATAAAAGAGATTAGTTTTCAGGGTCCGGATACAATTTTCTTTCTGCAGTCAGCTCCTCCTGGCCGCTGATCCTGGAAAGTAAAAAGTTCGACATCTTCCGGAACAATCACAATAAATACTATCACATACCTGTTGCAAAGGATACTTAAAAAAAAGTGCCCATACATGTAATAAATAAATAGCTTTACACAGGGGCTTAAAAAAATGTATTTTTGAAAGAGGATTCAGATAAAGGAAAAACATCATGAATGAACGACAGCGCCTCAAGGAACTGCTCCTTGAAAAATCTTATAGAAAAGGAACCTTCACCCTCACCTCGGGCAAGACTTCAGATTTTTATATCGACGGCAAACAGACCACCCTTGATGCAGAGGGTGGATA
>CAZKBZ010000096.1:1900-10038 GCA_964551175.1 uncultured Desulfobulbus sp. | reverse complement strand
TTAAGAATAAAAAGACTATTTTTTCAAAGCATATTTATCTGCAATCAGGTCATAATACGCCTTTTCGGAAACCGATCCCCAGACACCGACCTGGGCCTTGAAATTCTTGAAAGCCTCATGCACCTTTGTACTCATGGCATCTTTGGCCGCCTCTTCTTCAAGCACCTCTGCAGCCAGCTTGCGCAGCTCCTCAATCAAACTGTCAGGAAAGCGCCGAAACTTGACATTGTGGTTTGAGATAAGTTCCTGTAAGGCAGCACCGTTTCCGGCCTCAAACTGACATAAACTCCACAGGTTGGTCTCTGCAGCCACGGAATCAACAATCAGCTTCAGATCAGCCGGCAGTTCATCGTAGGCTTTTTTATTGAATATAACTTCCAGGCAGGTTCCCGGTTCATGCCAGCCGGGATAATAATAATAGGGTGCAGCCTTGTAAAATCCCATCCTCAGGTCATGCATGGGGCCGACCCATTCAGTGGCATCAAGTACGCCACGTTCCAGAGAGGTAAAGATTTCTCCGCCAGGCAGCAGGACCACCGTGCCACCCGCTTTGGCCAGGACCTTGCCGCCAAGGCCGGGAATACGCATCTTCAACCCCTTGAAATCGGCAATGGAATTAATCTCTTTGCGATACCAGCCGCCCATCTGCACACCGGTATTTCCCTGGGGACGGGGGACAACATTAAAAGGTGCATATACTTCTTCCCATAGCTCCAGACCACCGCCGCCATAAAACCAGGCATTGATACCCTGGGCATTCAGACCGAAAGGTACCGAAGAAAACCACTGTCCGGCAGGTACCTTGCCTGCCCAGTAATAGGAAGCACCGGAACCACATTGTACGGTACCTTGTGAAACAGCATCAAAAACACCAAGTGCGGGTACCAGTTCGCCGGCGGCAAACACCTGGATTTTCAGGCGACCGCCGGAGGCCTCGTCAACCCGTTTGGCAAAACGCACAGCACCGTCCTGGAGAACAGGCAGGTTCGGCGGCCAGGTTGTCACCATTTTCCATTTATAGGTTTTTTCTTTCGCAATAACCGCTGGAGCTGTAATGGCAGTAGCTGCAGCTGCAGCGACAACTGCTGTTCCGGTTGTTTTCAGAAACTCGCGTCGTTCCACGGCATTCCTCCTCATCTGTAAATGACCTGCAGTCCGCACCATGCAGACTGCTTCAATTGTGATATATAAAAACAAATGGAAAAGCAAGGCCTGTTATTCTTTTTCCCGATTTTTTCCAGCACTAACAACCGCCAAGTCCCATATTTCCCGGCTCTATAAAAAATTATAAATTTCATAATGATAGAAGGCCCAGCAACATATCAGTTGCCAAAAACAACACCAGGGAGCCAGGTAACAAGCTGGGGATAAAAAACAACAATCAGAAGACCGATAATCTGGCAGATAACAAACGGAATAATCCCCCGATAGATATTGCCGGTACTTATTTCCTTTGGACACACAGCCTTAAGATAAAAAAGTGAAAAACCAAAAGGTGGAGTCATGAAAGAAGTCTGCAGGTTGACGGCGATCAGGATACAGAACCAGATCGGATCAAAGCCGAATTCAATCATTATCGGTGCCAGCACCGGAACGTGAATAAAAGTGATTTCTATGAAATCCAGGAAAAAACCAATCACGAAGATCAGGGCCATGACGATGAACAAAACAAACCACTGGCCATGGGACTCTGCAAGAGTACTGAGAAACTCACGCACCAGATTATCACCGCCCGTGCCGCGGAAAACCAGACCAAATGCAGCTGCTCCAACCAGTATGATAAATACCATGCAGGTCAACTGAAGCGTCGTATCCATAACCTGCTGCAGAATTTTCAAGGAAAAACGCCTGTTGGCAACGGTGAGCAGCATAGACCCCACAGCTCCGACAGCAGCAGCTTCGGTTGGTGATGCGATACCCGCAAAAATTGATCCAAGCACCGCTACCATCAAAAACAAAGGGGGAAACAACGCCTTGAGAACCCGGCCGATCAACCTGGTACCTTGTATGTCAAGATCTTCCCGTCTGACCGGAGGAGCCAGTTCCGGATTGATTGATGCAATAATCAGAATATATAAAACATACAGTGTAACCAGTACCAGTCCGGGAAAGACAGCACCCATGAAAAGATCCCCCACCGGTACTCCGACAATATCTCCGATCAACACCAGGACAATGGAAGGCGGTATTATCTGACCCAGGGTTCCGGAAGCGGAAACAGTGCCTGTGGCCAGCTCTTTCTGGTAACCGCGTCTAAGCATGGTGGGCACGGCAAGCAGTCCCATGGTGACAACTGTTGCACCGACAATACCGGTAGACGCTCCGAGCAGAGCCCCGACAATCACGGTGGACACGGCAAGACCACCTCGAATCCGGCCAAAGAGCATACCCATTGTATCAAGCAGGTCTTCAGCCAGTCCGGAACGCTCAAGCATCACTCCCATGAAAACAAAAAGAGGGACGGCCAGCAGGGTTACATTGGTTACTACTCCCCAGATACGCAGGGGCAAAAGATTGAAAAAATCCCAGCCAAAACCGATCAGGCCAAAAACAAGGGATGTGCCAAGCAGGGTAAACGTGACCGGAAAACCGGCCATTAACAGAATTGTCAGGGCTAGAAACATCCAGGCCGGCAGGTATTCCATCATCATTTTCCTGTTTCCTCCCAGCCGACAAGAAGAAGCAGTGCCTGGATACCCATGGATATCCCCTGAAGCAACAGCAGAAAGAACCCGGCAGGGATAAAAGATTTAACAATAAAACGGTAAGGGATGCCGCCGGGATCTGGAGAACACTCACCGGTTACACAGGAGTTGATGACAAAAGGTATGGAAGTCGCCAGTACAAGGTAACAGCCTGGAATAAGAAAAAACAGCACCCCCAGCAGATTGATCCAGGCCCGGCCCCTTTTTGACAACCTTTGGTAAATTATATCGACCCTGACGTGACCGTCTTTGAGCAGCGTATAGCCTGCTCCCATCAGAAAGATAAAACCAAAGAGATGCCATTCCAGTTCCTGGGTGAATACAAAACTGGTGTTAAAGGCATAGCGCATTACCACATCAACAAACACGACCAGGACAACGACCAGGGTTGCCCAGGAAACAATTCGTCCGACAACGAGGTTCAAGGTGGTAATCCAGCGACTCAGCCGCTCAAGAATTTTCCACAGGGTATTCATCTGAGTTTCATAAAAACAGTGTAAATGTGACGTTTCCTGTCAATCAATGCCAGTCACTTGCTTTCACCTTAAGAGCACTTCGAATAATTCAATAAAAATGACAGTCATACATAACAGTAACCTGGAAGTCAACAAGGATGATTGGCAAGAAAGAAGCACCCGCCCGGGAGTCATCTCTGAAAATCATTGGTTCAGTTAAATTTCAGATATTCAGTCCTTTCAGCACCCCACCGTCATCAAACAGCTCAAGTACTGTCAGCGAGGCCGGCTGCACATCAAAAAGCAGGTAGTTCCGCACTGGAATGCCCAGTGCCAGGCAGATCAGAGTCCGGATAACTCCACCATGGGTTATGACGCCGATTTTTCCTCTGTTCCGGGCTGTAAAAAGTTCCAGCATGGTTTCAATCCTCTTACAGAAAGCGGCAACTGCTTCCCCTTCCGGAAAAACAAAATTCGTGTAATCCGTCCAGGAGTCAATCAGGTCCGGGTCTGCTCTGCTGATATCGGCAAAACTCTGCATTTCCCAACGGCCGAAATCTATTTCCCGCAGACGATCATCATAAAGGATTTCCTGCTTGATATTGATGTGTTGACGCAACGAAGCAAGCGTCTGACGGGCACGAAGCATGGGACTGCAATACCAGACATCAACATCCGCAAGCTGCCTGTTTAAGCTGCCAAGTCGCACAAGTCCCTTGCCGTTCAAGCCCACATCAGTGGAACCAACCAGTAGTCCGGACTCGACAGCCGCCGGCCCATGGCGAAGCAGATACAGTTGTGTAACCATCTTTACAGCCGATTGAAAAAGGGAAAAAGAAAATAAGGGTACCTTGCAAAATTGCTATTTTGCAAGGTGGCCATATGAGAATAGCACAGCCTCTACCAATGGTGCAATCAGAGTATACCATTGACACGAAACAGTCTGCTTTGGTAGTAGTCGTTACAGCATTCTCCGGACAGCCTTTTTCTGTTATCAAATACATTTGCCGCATCAATACCAAGGAACGTATTATGGAGCAGCCACAATATATTACCGCGCTCATCGACTATATCTCCTCCTCTCCCACTGCCTTTCATGCGGTTGCCTCGGCAACCCGCCTGCTTTCAGAAAATGGTTTCAGCAGGTTGGATGAAAATTCAATATGGGACCGGCTGGATGGTGGAAAATATTATGTCACCCGCAACGACTCCAGCCTGATTGCTTTCAACTGGTGTAACGATGATATCCCTGGATCACTGCAGATGATCGGAGCCCATACCGACAGCCCCTGCCTCAAGCTTAAGCCCAATCCTGTCCAGAAAAATCACAATTACCTGCAGCTTGGGGCAGAGATATATGGCGGTGCTTTGCTTGGACCCTGGTTTGATCGTGAACTCTCCCTGGCCGGCAGGGTATGCTGGGGTGACAGTGAAGGTGTGCTTCATTGCGACCTGATTGATTTTAAACGTCCCATCGCGATTATCCCGAGTCTTGCTATCCACCTGGACCGGGAGGTCAATGAAAAACGGAAAATCAACAAACAGACTGATCTTGTACCAATCTCCGGGCTGAACGAGAATCTGGAGAATGGTTTCCATACAATGCTGCAGAAACAGCTCTGTGTCGAATATCCTGACCTGGAACAACCTGATATCATTGACCATGAACTGTTTTTCTATGACGCCAAGCCACCAGGCCTTGCTGGCCTTGCAAACGAATTTATCTCAGGCGCCAGGCTTGACAACCTGCTCTCCTGTTTTGCTGCTGTTCAAGCCCTGCTGGCCGCAGATCCTGCAAAAAACTGCCTGATCATTCTCAATGACCATGAGGAGGTGGGCAGTGTTTCCACATCCGGTGCCCAGGGACCTTTTTTACGAGATATTCTGGAAAGGCTGATGCCGGAAATTGAAAAACGACATACCACTCTGCGCAGTTCTCTTCTGATCTCAGCTGATAATGCCCATGCGGTCCACCCCAACTTTGCAGACAAACATGACTCCCAGCACCTGCCGCAGATGAACCAGGGTCCGGTGATCAAACTCAATGCCAACCAGCGCTATGCTACCAATTCCAGAACAGCCGGCAGATTTCGCATGCTCTGCCGCAAGGCCGGTATTCCGGTTCAGGAATTTGTCATGCGCAACGACATGGCCTGCGGATCTACCATCGGCCCCCTGACCGCAGCGGAAACAGGGGTGGATACCGTGGATGTCGGTATTGCTTCCCTTGCCATGCACTCCATCCGGGAGACAGCTGCATGTACCGACTGCTGGTATCTGTACCGGGTACTTACAACCTTTTTCAACTGACTGTCCTGTCCTCTCCTGGTGAATCAGATCTGCCTGGTCGAGAAAGGTATGAAGCACAGGGTAAACATCAACTCTCAGTGTGGTATTTGACAACATACCTGATTTGTTGTAGCATCGCGCCCATGAAAATGAATAGCAATTCAGAAGAGAATCATGACGATATCCGGACGCAACCACTGGCTGATGTCTATGCGTTTCTCGCTCTCACCATGCGCTACCCGGACGCATCTTTTATTACAGAGGATTTTCTTGATGTATTTGAAAATCTGTTAGTTTCCTTTAATATGGCAGCTGAACAGGAAGAGATCCGGGCGTGCCGCCAACAGGGCAGCAATTTTGTTGATACTCTGCAGATTGAATACACCAGACTGTTTATCAATGCTGTTCCCCATATTGTCGCTCCACCCTATGGCTCATTTTACCTAGATGGCGATTATACGCTTCAGGGAAAATCCACCCGAAAAACAAGGGATTTTTATCGGCAATACGGTTATGATATTTCAGATACTTCAGAGCCTGCCGATCACATTCGACTGGAACTTGAATTCCTGGCCGCCCTTACCCGTGAGGGTGAACTTGAAGCTGAAGAACAATTCCTTAAAACCATTTTCCGACCATGGTTTTCCCGTTTTCAAAAGAGAGTTCTTGATGAAAAAGGACACCCGTATTACATGGTGTCCACCAAATTAATTGATTTCTTTACGAAGGAGGAACAGTAAATGGCAATCAACCTGACCAGGCGGAATTTTCTTAAAACCGCCTCAGTTGCCGCGGCGTCCATTCCGCTCAGCAAGGTCGTTGCACGAGCTGAGGAAGGTGTCAGCAAAACCCCGCTCATTCCACAGGGAAGCTTTAAAGACACCAAGACGGTTACCGGCGGCATCTGTGAAATGTGTTTCTGGCGCTGTCAGCTAGTGGGCAAAGTCCGAGACGGCGCGCTCATGAAACTCGAAGGAAACCCGAAATCCATTGATAACGGACAGGCAATCTGTGCACGCGGCAACGCGGGAATCAAGCTGCTCTATGATCCGGATCGCTTGAAATACCCCATGAAAAACGTGGGCAAACGGGGCGCACCCAAATGGCAGAAAATTTCCTGGGAGGAAGCTCTTGACACCTGTGCTGAAAAGCTGAAGGCTGTAGAGGAAAAATACGGGGCTCAGGGCATTGCCGTGTTCCCCCATGGTGCATCTGCAAAATACCCCATGCACTACTTTGAAAGAGTGGTGGGCACTCCCAATGTTTCCGAAGCCTCTTTTTTCCAGTGCCGCGGTATTCGCGACACTGCCTACCTGGCAGGTTTCGGGACCACCCCCGGTGAGCATGTCGACATGCCTAATGCCAAGGTTATTTTCGGTCTTGGCTGCCATTTTGGTGAAAACATCCATGTCTCCCATACCAAACGCTACCTAAAGGGCCTGGAAAACGGAGCCAAACTGGTTATTGTTGACCCTCGTTACTCAGCCTCTGCCAGCAAATCGGATATCTGGGTTCAGATCAAACCGGGTACCGATACTGCCATGCTGCTGGCCATGATGAATTACCTGGTACAGTCCGGTAAGTATAACAAAGAATTTGTTGAAGAGTACGGGGAAGGTTTTGACGAGTTCAAGGCAGGTATTAAGGAATGGACTCTGGATAAGGCTGCAAAGGAATGCGATATCCCTGCAGCCCAGATCAAGGAAGTTGCTGATCTGCTGGCAGCCAATGCCCCCAATGTCTCCATTCATCCAGGCCGGCACGTGTCCTGGTACGGCAACGATTTTCAGCGTGAACGTGCCCTTGCCTGCTTGACCGGCCTGCTTGGCGCAATCGGTGTTCCCGGTGGTTTTGTCAAGCCCAAAGGACCCAAGGGAATCAAGGGCAAGAGCTGGGCCCACGTAGAACATGAACATCCGGCAATTGATATTCGGGAAGAATTGGATTTGTATCCGTTCACACCTCCAGGCACACCCACTGATCTGATCCGTAAGGCGGCCATAGAAGGTAAACCCTATCCGATAAAGGGCTGCGTCATCTGGGGACAGAATCCGATCCAGACTATTCCTAACCAGAAGATGACCATTGACATGCTCATGCAGATGGATTTTGTCATGTGTGTTGATGTCTCACCGACCGATATCACCATGTTTGCCGACATCCTGCTGCCCGAGGCCTGTTATCTTGAGCGGTATGACTACATCAAGAAGGGCACCCAGTGGAACTATGCCGATAAGCATGAACAGTATATATCCGCACGCATGCCCTTGGTTGATCCAATGTTTGAGCGCAAAGACGGCATCTGGATCACCAATGAGCTGGCCCGGCGCATGGGCCACGGAGATCTCATCCCGGTCCAGAACCAGGAAGAGGCTGTCAACATAGCGCTTAAGGGTGCCGGCCTGTCCATTGACAAGCTGAAAGCGGAAGACGGTATTCATATCCAGCCAGGCAAGGACCCATACGGAGTTAATGAAGATTTCGAAATGCTCTTCAACAGTGAAGACGTTGCCGACGCAGGTTTCCCGGGAGTTCCAACCTATATTCCCGTCGAAGAGCCTCCAAAGGGCTATATGCGTCTGCTCTATGGACGGGCTCCGGTCCACACCTTTAACCGGACCATGAATAATTCCTGGCTCATTGCCGCCATGCCGGTAAATCCTGTCTGGGTCAACGACAAGGTTGCTGC
>CAZKBZ010000096.1:0-1800 GCA_964551175.1 uncultured Desulfobulbus sp. | reverse complement strand
CCAAATGCAATATGGCATGATTATCGATATCGACAAGTGTGTTGGCTGCCATGCCTGCACCATAGCCTGCAAGGCTGAGTGGGAGGTTCCGGCACAGTACGGCCGGAACTGGGTCTACCGCCTTGGACCGGCAATGACATCCGCCGGAATGGCGTACACCTATTATCCCGGACTCTGTAACCACTGTGATGAACCACCCTGTGTGGACGTCTGTCCGGCTGATCCTGTGGAAATGGAATTCAAGGATACCGTAACCGGCAAAACCGTCACCATGGAAGTAGCCGCGACCTGGAAGGATCCTTTCAACGGAACTGTACAGATCGACAAGAAGCGTTGCCTTGGCTGTGGTGCCTGTGCAGACGCCTGTCCCTACGGAGCACGGTATGTAAACCCGGATCTTGCTGATGATGACTCTGAAGGCAAAGCCGACAAATGCACCTACTGCATGCCCCGTGTTGCCGAGGGACTGCAGCCGGCCTGTGTGCAGACCTGCCTGGCCGGAGCCCGGATCTTCGGTGATCTTGATGATCCCGAATCCGAGGTCTCCAAGTATGTGAAAAAAGGTGCCAAGGGTCTGACTTCCAAGGCCGTTCAGATCGGTCCCAACGGGCGCTACTACGGTACCAAGAAAGCTGACCTGGAACTGCTGCATGCCCAGGCGCCCCAGGAGCTTCCTGAAGCCAATCTGCGCCGCTCCATGCTGGCCCAGATGGTTAAGCCGGCAATGAAACAGGTCAAAAATATCGGTCTGGCCGGACTTGCCGGCACCCTGCTTGTCAAATCCCTTTCTGAGGATGACAAGGAGTAGTCTTTTTACTACAAGCCGTACACGATACCCTGCTGTCATTATGGACAGCAGGGTATTTTTTTCTGTAAACAAAGAAAAAAAAATTCCCTATCCAAAACCGGAGATGACCCCTACCCCTCAAAGCCGGCAATACACTCCTATTACCAGCAAATGCTTTGTCAACGCTCCCTTTGAACAGCTTTGGGACGGCGACCTGCTTGACCTGTTCCTTGAACACTCCCTGCAACCTGAAATCGGTCTGGAAGGCAACTGTCTCTGGGAGTTGAAGGTTGCGGATTTCAAAACAATCGCTGATGCTTTTCAGGAACATGGGCTCAGCTGCACTCTGCATGCACCTTTTTTTGATCTTTCACCCGGTGGATTTGACAACAAAGTTGTGGAGATAACACGGGATAAACTCAGGCGTGCATTTAACCTGCTGCCGCTGTTCAGACCACGATCCATTGTCTGCCATCTCGGGTTTGAGGAGAATAAGCATCGTGGAAAATTTGACCAGTGGCTGAGCACAGCCCTTGAAACCTGGCAGCAACTGCTGGAGATCGCAGTGCGATACGACACCCCGGTCATGTTTGAAAATACCTATGAAATCTCACCTGAGGTACACAGGATTCTGTTTGAACGGCTGAATGTGCCGAACCTTGGTTTCTGCCTGGATACTGGTCACCTGTCAGCCTTTGCCCATACAAGCTGGCAACCCTGGTTGAATGAACTTGTCCCCTGGCTTGGTCAGCTGCATCTGCATGACAACGACGGGGCAGGCGACAATCACCTGGCCCTCGGCCAGGGCATTTTTGATTTCCAGGAACTGTTTGTGTTTTTACGTGCAAACAAACTCAACCCTCTGCTTACCCTGGAACCCCACTCCAAAGAAGACCTCTGGCAATCCCTGGCCTATATCAAAAAAACTGCACTGTTTTAATTCCGGTTTTCATGCCAGGAAAATAGTGTTAATTCTTCCATAAACGTGTACTATATCCTTGTGCTGATCATTG
>CAZKBZ010000095.1:0-10558 GCA_964551175.1 uncultured Desulfobulbus sp. | reverse complement strand
TATACTCCCGGTGGCATTTCAGACAGAGCCCCACCCGCAGGATGCGTTTGAGCTCATCACCGTTAAAGGGGCGCAGGTTGTCACGGGAGCCGTGCTGAAGCGGCTTGCCGTCAATAGTGACAAAGTTGTCAAAACCGACTGTTCTGCCTTTCAGGGTATCGACTCCCTGGTCCAGCGGATAAAATGTCCACTTGCCATCTTTTTTCACCACGGTGCCTTCGCCCAGGCCGATGGTTTTTGTTGAAGAATGGCAGTCCTCGCAACTCCTGCCCTTTAACTGGGTGGTATGCGGGTTGATTGCCGCCATGGTGAAGCGGTTGAATCCGTCCTGGATGTTGCCCTGCTCGTCAATCAGGGTGACGACATCCTGGCAGCCGGGAGTGACAATCACGATCTCATCCTGCCAGACACCGAGCATGGGTTTTTCATAGCGGATGTAGGACCTGCCCTCTTCCCACCAGCCCGGGGTTTCTTCCAGGGTAAGTTTATCAAGATGTGTTTCGCTTGCATCCCGTTTGGCGTGACAGCCATAACACTGCGGAACCCAGGTTGAATGGCAGGCCTCGCAGGTCAACCGTTTATGGCCGGGATAGGTACAAACATCTTTTTTTGGCATGTTCAGGGGATGAAGTTTGCCGTCATTTCTGCCGACAAGAACAGATGTTCCTTTTTCTTTTCCCGGCTGGATATTGGTTATCTTCTTGCCCTTGCGGGTCATACCGGGCGCACCTGAATGACATCCCTCGCAACTGATCTCCAGCTGTTCCTCGTAATGGGCATACTGGGTCCCGTCACCCATTATTTCGTCCCGGGTATGGCAGTCGATGCAGGACATACCCTTTGCATGGTGAATATCCTCGGCAATTTTGAGATAAAAACGATCGCCGGGCAGACGGTTGGAGGAAAGCTCGCCCTTTTCATAGGGTGTTCCATAGCCTTCCGCCTCGAAAATACCGGTATAGGAAATGCCGATGCGGCCTGAACGGTTATGGCAGCGGATACAGTTTTCTTCAGGGACTTTTTTGGTTATCAGGGGATGCGGTTTTTTCTCCTTTTTCTCTGGATCAGCGTCCCCATTGTCTTCCCGGTCAAATGATGTCACCGTGGTCAGCTGATTCCCTTCAGGTTGAATAAAATGGCAGGCGGAACAACCGCCGCCCTTTTCATTAAAAAAAGCAGGGGCTCCAGGCAGATCGTTTTTCTGTTTCCAGAGATGGCAGGTTGCACAGAGCTTACGGAAATAATCCAGGGCAAGGGAAGTTTCGCCGCTTGTAAGCAGCTGCTCCACTGTAATTTCCGCATGTTGACTATCACGCTCTCCCCAGTAATAGAGCAATGTCGACAAAATTCCCCGGTTGGTTGCCATCAGCGAATTTTTCACTTTCAGCACATCGGCTGAATGACAGCCTTCCACACCGCAGGTTTTTTCCACTACCCGCAGGTCGCCGGGAT
The DNA here is from genome assembly GCA_964551175.1 of uncultured Desulfobulbus sp. GTDB lineage: Bacteria > Desulfobacterota > Desulfobulbia > Desulfobulbales > Desulfobulbaceae > Desulfobulbus_C. The sequence continues at coordinate 9,106 of CAZKBZ010000095.1, read as the reverse complement.
TTATCACTATTCCCTTATGCGCCTTATCCTTGTCAATAGCCAGGGCATCACCGAGATGACAGGGCGAGCAGCCCACCACCTTGGCATCATGGGCAGCATCAAGTTTTTCATCCCTGTGGCAGGACAGACACATCTCGACATAGCCGGCCGTGGTGACCTCGACCTGCTTGGGCCGCTTAATGGTCTGTTCGCGGAAAACAAGATAGCCGATCAGGAGCAGGATAAACGGCAGCCAGATCAGGGCGGCTATGAGTTTACGGGGTGGGGTCATGGAAGGATAGGCGGGTATCAGGTATCAGGTATCAGCTTTTTCATGAAAGCGTAGAGCATCCTCTTTACCTCTTTGACTTGTCGATCAATCTCCACATATTCATTTTCTCCGAGAAATCCTAAATCACGGGCAAGAAGCAGGTGGTATTGGGTTTCACTTGCTGAGCCGGCAGCAATGCCCATAAAACGAACAAAATCACGATCACCATTTCTCCCGCAGCCCTCGGCTATATTTGCAGGAACAGAAGCAGCAGAGCGTCTAATCTGAGAGACAAGGCCAAAACGCTCATCGGATGGGAACACATTGGTGATACGATATATCTCAATCACCAACCGGTGGGATTTTTGCCAGACCTGCAGCTCTTTAAAATCTCTCATAGTCCCTGACAGCTGACCGCTGATACCTGACACCTGACACCTTTTTTACTCCTCAAATCCCTGCACAATCGGATAGCGCCTGCCATGGCCGAAGGCCTTGGAAGTAACCTTCAACCCCAGGGGCGCCTGCTTGCGCTTATGCTCGTTGATGCGGATACGATGGACAATGTCCCGCACCACCTTGCGCTCAAAACCAAGCTCTACGATTTCATCAACCGACAGATGATCTTCAAGATAAGCGGCCAGGATCGGGTCAAGCATGTCATAGGGCGGCAAATCATCCTGGTCGCACTGGTCCGGCTTGAGCTCTGCCGTGGGAGGACGACTGATGATTCGATCCGGTATTATCTCCCTGTCCCTGTTTATCCAGCAGGCCAGTTCATAGACCATGACCTTGGGTACATCCGCCAGTACGGCCAGTCCTCCGCTCATATCACCGTACAGGGTGCAGTAGCCAACCGCCATCTCGGATTTATTGCCGGTGGCAAGCACCAGGGAACCGAATTTGTTTGACAGGGCCATGAGCAGGTTGCCGCGGATCCGGGCCTGGATATTCTGCTCAGTAACATCTTCAGCAAGCCCCTTGAAAAACGGGTCCAGGGTTTCATGGTAGGCCTTCATTGCAGTACCGATGGGAATGACTTCAAAACCGCAGCCCAGGTTTTCAGCAAGCATGCGTGCATCGTCAATGGACATCTGTGATGTGTAGGGCGAAGGCAGGGCCAGGCACAGTACATTTTCCGGACCAAGAGCAAGGGTGGCAAGAACGGCGGTCACCGCGGAATCAATGCCTCCGGACAAACCGAGCACGGCCCGTTTAAACCCTGTTTTATGCAGGTAGTCACGCAGGCCGAGAACCAGTGCATCCTGCACCTTGCCGATGGAATCTTCCGGCGCTTCAATGGAGTTTCCGGCTTCCTGCAGGTCCGCCGACTCGATAATCAGCATATCCTCCCTGAAACCGGCAGCAGCACGGGCAATCTCTCCCCGGCGGTTGACAGCCATGGAATGACCGTCAAAGACCAGGGAATCCTGTCCCCCCACCTGGTTGACATAGAGCAAGGGCAGATTTTTCTCACTGCACAGGGACGCAAACAGCCGGTTCCGCTCACCGAGTTTTCCGTGATAATAGGGGGAGGCTGAGATATTGATCAGGATATGAGCACCGTTGTTGTCGCGGGTCAGGCAGGCCACCGGATCAACTGCGTAATGCATGGCTTTATGCCAGATATCCTCGCAGACCGTCAATCCCAGGAACACCCCCTTGAAGGGAAACATCATGGAACAACTGCCGGGTTCAAAATAACGGCTCTCGTCAAAAACATCATAGGTGGGCAGCAGCTGTTTCCGTGCCCGATGAATGACCTTGCCCTTATGAATGAGCAGAGCCGAATTATAGAGCGGTTTACCTGCACCCTGCCGCCTCTCCAGGGCGCCAAGCACAACACCGACATCTTCCACTGTCTGTATGAGCCTGTCCAGTGCCTGGTCATGTTGCTTCAAAAAGGATGGACGCTCCAGAAGATCCTGGGGCGGATAACCGCACAGGGTAAGTTCCGGAAACAGCACCAGTTCACAACCGGCCTGCACAGCGGACCTGATCCGCTCCGTTACCAGGTGCAGGTTATGAGCAAAATCACCGATAACAGGATTGGTCTGAACAAGTGCAATCTTCACTGATTCAACAACTCTATAAGAATCATCACAGGGGCAAGAAGAAACTCAGGAAAAAATTTCAGGTTCAACGGCAGTGTAAACAATTTTGGTCTGCAGGGGAAGGGAGCAGAAAAGGAAAATAAAAAAAGGGGCATCCTGGTGATGCCCCTTTTGAAAAAACTACCTGATTATTTCGGTCTGGAACCAGAAAACAAATCAGAGCTTGTTTACATTGGCTGCGGCCGGACCCTTGGGGCCGTCGACCACATCAAATTCAACTTTATCACCTTCGTTCAGGGTTTTAAAGCCGTTGCCCTGAATTGCGGAATAATGGACAAAGATATCTTTCCCCTCTTCCTGTTCGATAAAACCAAAACCCTTTGACTCATTAAACCACTTTACTGTTCCTTGCAACATTGGACCCGGTACTCCTTTGACTTTGGGCGTGCAGCTCAGAGAGGGGATAAATAAACATGCATACAAAGCCTGCCGGCTGTAAAACCTTTCTCATCCCTGCACATTTTATAGATATTTTGCTCTATACCAGACAAGGCAAGAAAAATATAGAAAAATAATACCTACCTGCGAAAAATATTATTAATGGCGCGTATTCCTCTTCTGCCGGCTTTTCTGGTAGCTATGGACGGCCCGGTTATGCTCTTTCAGAGTGGTTGAAAAATAATGGCTGCCGTCATTTTTAGAAACAAAATAATAGTAAGGAACCTTATCTGGATACAGGACGGCTTCCAGGGCGGCACGGCCTGGATTACAGATGGGTCCGGGAGGCAGACCGGGGATAACATAGGTGTTGTACGGCGTCTCTTTTTTCAGATCCGCCCGGGTCAGGTTGCCGTTAAAGTTATTCAGGCCGTAGATGGTGGTGGGATCAGACTGCAGCCGCATGCCTTTCTGCAACCGGTTATAAAACACACCTGCAATCACGGCACGCTCGTCGGCAGAACCTGTTTCCTTTTCCACGATCGAGGCCAGGGTCACCAGCTGGTGGCGATCCAGCTGCAGATCCGCAGGCTTGTCAAGCCCGTTCCAGACCGTCATGAAACGGTTCACCATGGTGTTGATGAGGGACTTCTCATCCACCTCGCCGCGAACCAGGGTATATGTTTCGGGAAACAGGTATCCTTCAAGTGTTTCAGCCGAAATACCCAGCTCCCGGATAACGGTTTTGTCCCGGCACAGCTGCAGAAACAGTTCCGGATCAATCCAGTGATCACGGCCGAAAATTTCCGCAACCTGAACCATGGTCCGCCCTTCCGGTACCGTGACCCGGTACTGGATCGGTTTGGCTGCATCCAGAAAACGAAGCACCTCCAGCGGCGTCATTCCCAGGGGAACCTTGAATTCGCCCGCTCTCAGCCGTTTCCCCTCGTCCACCAGTCGAACCAGAAGCAGGAAACGAAAGTCATCCCGGATAACACCCTGCTCGCCGAGAATTTCTTTAATCCGGCGTACACCGGCGCCTTTGGGAATAACAACTGTAACCTCGCCACCCCCGGGAACCCGGCTGACCACATACAGCCCGAACCAGGCAGCTGCATTGACCACAAGACAGAGAAGCAGGACAAAGGCTCGAAAAAGAAATGTTCGCATGCGGGAAAACGATCGTTTGGAGAACAGACTGTCCCTGCTTATTTCTTTTTGCGGGAGCTGCTCTTTTTGCGAACAGGCTTTTTATTTTTGTACCTTCCCAGGGCAAGCTCAATCACTTCATCCATGTGCTTGACAGGATAAAAGGTGATCTTTTTGCGCAACTCTTCAGGTATCTCGACCAGATCCTTCTCATTTTCATGGGGAATGATGATTTTGTTTATACCGGCCCGCAGGGCTGCAAGCGCCTTTTCCTTGAGACCGCCGATGGGCAGCACCCGGCCGCGCAGGGTTACCTCACCGGTCATGGCCAGCCCTTTTTTCACCGTCTTTTCCACTATGGCTGAATAGAGGGCCGTGGTCATGGTGATACCGGCCGAGGGGCCATCCTTGGGGATGGCACCGGCAGGAACATGGATATGGATATCAATGGTGTCAAAATAATCATCTTTCACGCCAAGCTGTTTGGACCGGCTGCGGCAATAGGTCAATGCCGCCTGGGCAGACTCCTTCATCACATCCCCCAACTGACCGGTGAGAATCAGCTTGCCCTTGCCGGGCAGGATCGAGGTTTCAATGTGCAGCAGTTCGCCGCCCACCTCGGTCCAGGCCAGGCCGACCACCAGGCCGGGCTGCATCAGGGTATCAAGCTCTGCATCAGGAATAAACCTGGGCGGACCAAGATATTTCTCCAGCGTGTTCTTGGAAATAGTGTAAGGCCCCTTGCCGCCTTCTGCTATCTTGCGTGCCAGCTTACGGCAGATCTTACCCAGTTCCCGCTCAAGGTTCCGCACCCCGGCCTCGTGGGTATAGTTGGAAATAATCTTCTGCAGGGTCTTGTCGTCAAGCTTGATCTGCCTCGGCTTAATGCCGTTTTCCTTGATCTGCCGCGGCAGAAGGTACCTGCGGGCAATGATCATTTTCTCTTCCAGGGTATAGCCTGCAAGCCTGATGACCTCCATCCGGTCCATGAGCGGGCCGGGGATGGTGTCGCTGCGATTGGCCGTGGTGATGAACATGACCCTGGAAAGGTCAAAGGGCATGTTCATATAATGGTCGGAAAATGTAGAATTCTGTTCCGGATCAAGCACTTCCAGCAGGGCTGATGATGGATCGCCCCGGTAATCGGCACCTATCTTGTCGACCTCATCCATCATGAAGACCGGATTATTGGTCTTCACATTTTTCAAGCCCTGCAGGATACGTCCGGGCATGGCCCCGATATAGGTGCGCCGATGACCGCGGATCTCGGCTTCATCACGCATGCCGCCAAGAGACAACCTGTAAAACTTACGCCCCATGGCCCGAGCAACGGCCTGGCCCAGTGAAGTCTTGCCCACGCCGGGAGGTCCGACAAAACAGAGTATCGGCCCCTTGGTATTCCGGTTCAGTTTGCGCACAGCCAGAAATTCCAGGATACGTTCCTTGACCTTTTCCAGGCCGTAATGATCCTCATCCAGCACCTCGGCTGCGCGTTTGAGATCCAGCAGGTCTTTGGAGGATTTCTTCCACGGCAGATCAAGAATCCAGTCGATATAGGTCCGGATAATGTTGGCTTCAGAGGCATCAGGATGCATCATTTCCAGACGTTTCAGCTCCTTGCGTGCCTCTTTACGGGCATACTTGGGCATTTTTTTCTTCTTGATCTTCTTGCGTAGATCATCAAGTTCCCGCCCGTAAGCATCATCATCACCCAGTTCCTTTTTCAGGGCCTGCATCTGTTCCCGCAGGTAGTATTCCCGCTGCGAGCGGGACATCTCTTCCTTGGCATCGGAACGGATCTTGGCCTGAACAGTTGAAACCTCAAGCTCCTTGTTCAAAAGATCCGCAACCAGGCGGAGCCGCTCCACCGGATCGACAGTTTCCAGGATCTGCTGTGATTCTGATATCTTGAGGTGAAGATTAGAGCCCACCAGGTCGGCAAGCCTGCCCGGTTCCTCAATATTGTTGATGATCATCATCAGGTCAGAGGAGAGAATACCGCGCAGGGACATGATCTTCTCGGTCTGCTCCCGGACGGTGCGCATCAATGCTTCCACTTCAACAGTAATGACCTCGGTCTCCTGCTCTTCCAGCAGGTCGATTTCAACCCGAAAATGGGGGTCTTTCTGCGTAAATGCCCTGATCTGGGCCTTGGACAGGGCCTGAACCAGCACTTTAAGCCTGCCGTCGGGCAGTTTCAGGGTCCGCATGATCATGGAGACCATGCCGACCTGATAGACATCTTCAGGATCAGGATCATCCTTGGTTGCGTCTTTCTGGGTGACCAGCATGAGCAGTTTATCGCCGCTCATGGCCTCGTTCACCGCCGAAATAGAGCCCGGCCTGCCGACAAACAGCGGCAGAATCATGTAATTGAAGACAACGACATCCCGCACCGCCATCAAGGGAAGTTCTTCAGGAATATCCATATCCTGAGTATTTTCTGCAAAATCGTCCATGCTTGTGGACAATGAATCATCAAATTCCAATTTTATCCTCCTGAAATCAATCCGTTACAGGCTTACCGAAACTCCGGTTCAATATCCGCCCGGACTGTAGAATACTTGTTAGGTTGCAAGAAGGTAAACATAACCGTAAATGAAGTCAAGACAGGGTCTGAAACAGGGTGCAAAAAACAGGAGAAACGTTTATCTTCTGCTGCGACGGCTTCGCAATTTTACCAAGCAACTGTATGAGTAACCCATCACGTGGTTTGTAACTATGCGGGGTTACGTACCACTATTTTGTTAGCTGGCACAGGTGCCCCAGATTTGCGCAGTTGCTTCCGTCCGCTATAGCCCCTCTATGCGGGCGGGAGCAACCGCGTGAAGATGGGGTGCCTGTGACGGCTTACCTGTATGAGTATGAGGAGTATCCAATGCTTGATGCTGCTTCTTTTTTTGATCTGACTGACTTTGCAGCTAAAGATGTATTTGCAGATACCAGCTACGTCTGGCAGGGATTACAAAACCTGAAACCATACATGGATGCATTCATTTATGGACCGTTCGAGCATGAAGATCTGCAGAGTGGCATACCGCTGGCACGCCCGCTGATCTTCCATGAAAGACGGCTTCAGGACGCTGCAGGCTGTGCCATAAGCTATGGAGATGCCACTAAGGGAAAACTGGTGGTGGAGTGCGATGGACAGGAACTTGCAGGAGCATCGGTAATCATGGCAGGGGTCGTCATCACAGGCAGCAGGATCCAGCTGGGCAAAGGGGTGCTGATCGAATCCGGAGCCCTGATCAAGGAACCGGCAATCATCGGCAACCGGAGCGAAGTGCGCCAGGGCGCCTACCTGCGCGGCTACTGTCTGGTGGGAAAACAATGCGTGGTCGGCCATACCACGGAAGTCAAGCATTCCATTTTTTTAAACGATGCCAAGGCCGGCCATTTCGCCTATCTCGGCGACTCCATCCTGGGGGGAGACGCCAACCTGGGAGCCGGCACCAAGTTTGCCAACCTCCGCTTTCTGCCCGGCAATGTTCAGGTCAGGATCAGGGACGACCTCATTGACAGCGGCCTGCGAAAATTCGGGGCAATCCTGGGCGACCGGGCCCAGACCGGCTGCAATTCGGTCACCAATCCCGGTACCGTTATCGGGCCGGAGGGAATACTTATGCCCAATACAACGGCGCAATCCGGTTTTCATCCTGGTAGAACAATAATCCGCTGACAGGTTTGGTCTCTGATCTCTTTCGCTCCTGCTCAGCGCGGTCTCCATACTCATACAGGGCAAAATAAAAGGCGAACAGGATGCCGATGGTAAAAAAAATCCTGGCAATCCGGTCCCAGGCCGGACGTTTGCCGTCATGCATATAGCGAATGACAGCGACCAGCACAAAGGTAAAGCCGATACAGTAGGGAGCCGTGGTCAGCAACTGCTGCACGGTGCCTGCTATCACCGAACCCGGGGTCGGACCGGTCCGGATATGAAAGACCAGGTAGGCCAGGGCGGTTAATACAAAGGTAATTTTTTCTCGTAATGTCTGCATATGAATACTGATACTGTCTGCATTTTCCCGGATACAACTCCGAAGGCTGAACTGCTGTTCCCACTTGTACAGGTTTTCGAGCCCGTTGTCTACTTAAGACCGGTGGAAAATGATCCCCCGGCAGCAGGTGAGCTGTCACCCCTCTGCCGGGAAATGATTGCCCGGAATCTTGTCCGCTTCCACTGCCCTGCCCCGCTGCTTGAACAACGGGACCGTTTCTTAAACCTTGTCCATGACCTGCAGCACCGACGCGACGACTATGCTCTTCAACTCAGTCATCTCTCCCTGGCCTCTCTAGGCAGCAGCAGGGAAACAGATTCAAAAACATCGGTTATCACCAGCCTGCTCAGGCAGAGCGGCATCCGGGAAGAACAGGATAAGCAGCGCACCATGGTCCTGTGGCAGGCGAGGCTGCTGCTCAAACTGGGCGAGATGTTTGACCATGAGCAACAGGAACTGCGGGAAAAGCTGGCACGGATATCCGCCAGGGAGAAGGAACTGATTGCAGATTTGCGCGAAGACAGCGAGCAGCCTTTTTCCCTGGGCAGAATCGCACGTACAGACAATGGGGATACAGGGGGGCAGCTGCGGTTGCGGCTCAAGGCCTGGAGCCGCCTGTTTGCACTGGCCAGTGATCCGGTTGTCTCTTCTCTTTTTATCACAACCAACCGTGATGCTCTTGACCTGCTCACTGAACAGTATGAATCGGGGCACGATACATTTCCCCGGAAAATTCTGAACCTGGAGCTTCCGGGCGGACGGATGAGCGATACTTTTTCAGAGCAGCGAGCAGCATTTAGAAAAGAAGCTGCCGGGCTGATTACAGCGCTGCACAGGCTGCCGGCAGAACCGGAATCTGCAGGTGAACAGGATTGGTCATCCCTGAACAATGAAGACGGAAGCTGGGCTGCCTTGCTTGAACGTCACTATCCTGCTGCCGAACATTCCCGCTGCACACTTTCTCTCTTCTCCCTGCCCTCTGTTGATCCCGGCGTCTTATTTCTTGAAACCTTTGCCCGGGGCACAAATGAGGTGCAGACAGCTGCCGGCGAGAGCAAACGTTCTGGAATAATTATCGGTTTGCTGGAGGAGCAGACAGGCAACAACTACAGGCAACCTTGAAAAAAAGATCCAAAATTGCACAACAGGATGGTATTATTATCCTGAAGTTTCCTGAAAATTAAAACGAACTAAATGTCAATTTAACGCAAGTGAGA